>PLDW01000057.1:30142-55858 GCA_003136315.1 Gemmataceae bacterium
TGATTCTGGACAACTCCTGAGGAGTTTCCCCACCGATGCGGATTCGGAGTGTGATTGTGGAACCCGTCCGGGTCTCGACAGCGGAGGCCGAGTTGCGTGTGGTCGTCGAGTGGGACGGTCCCGCAGAGGGGTTCGAGCTACGTGGGCGACTGGTCGGGCCGCGGCGGGAGGGGGTGTCGACGGTCGAGGTGGCGTATCCGCTGCGGCCAGGCGGCACGAGCCCGGCCGGGCTGATCCTCCGCGCGATCATCCCGGAGCCGAATTTGTGGTCCCCCGCCGCTCCATTTCGGTACGACGGCCGGGTCGAGGTGTGGGACGTCGGAGGGCAGGTGGATTCCCACCCGTTTGCGGTCGAACTCCGGCCAGCGGGCGGGGGCGGAATCACCCCGACTTCGACATGATCGCATATCCGGTCAGAGCCAGACCAACGACGATCAGCACCAGGCTCAGAATAATGATCGACCGCAGGAGCCCATACATGTTCTGGAGGCTCTCCAGTGCGTTCATCAGGTGCCAGATGTCCTCGTTTTTGGTCTCCACGATCCGGCGGAACGAGTGGGCTGCCCCGGATGTCCAGAATCCGATCGACAGGCACACCAGAGTTCCGGCTCCAAGGCCAGCAGCGGCCTCGTAGTTGCCACCACTGAGGATCGCGCGATAGAGCTGGAGCCCAAAAAACACCAGGAATGCCAGCCCCAGCAGCTTGATCAGCATCGCCACCGTTCCCATCGCGTCGGCGAGGTGGCTGATCGTCTTGTTCTGCTCATCGGTGAACTCGTACTGGTTCGACCGGAACTCCGGAACTGGGGTACTCATACATCCCTCGCTGTTGGTTGTGGTCTCACAGAGGATTCGCCGCTGCCGCTGCTCGCTTCATACACAAACCCAGCCGGGCTGTCTCATCTTAGGAGCAATCATCGGTCTAACGGNNGGGCGAGGCTCCTGCCGAGCGTCAAGGTAATAGGCTCGGCAGGAGCCTCGCCATCCAATTTGTACATCTAGTTCACATCTGAGGACATCTCCGACGCAGTCAAGGCGGGAGGCAATCGATTCGCCTCCATCCTTCTGTCAGAAATCGATGCTTGAGGTCACCTCTCCGCCGGAAATCGTCCCCATCGCCTGGAGGGTGGTTGAGTCGGCCGAACCGGACTGGATGTTCAGGACGAAATGCACTGACCCATCCGCGTAGAGGAAATTCGATCCCCCCGTGTGCCTGCTCGAGGCGTCGTCCAGGTTCCGGCCGGTCGAACTGTTGTTCGTCCCGGCGTGGATCAGGACCAGGTCCGAAGCGCCCTGGCCTATCTTTCCCGGAACGCCATTGGGATTGTAGACGCCCTGATTGCAATACCCCCCGCTGGGCGCTCCGACCCAGGTTCCCTCGACGTTCGCGAAGGCTCTCTCCTCCAGGAAGATCGTGCTGGATGTCCCATCGGTGATGTCCGTCAGCCGAACCGCGCTGTTGCGGTAAAACGATCCGTTCCCGGTCGCGGCCTCCGTTTTGACCCCACCCCCACAACACGCGGCATAGCTCGAAGGCGCAGCCATGCACACGGGATTCCAGTTCACGTCCGTGATCGTAAACGCGGTCGGTGGCGTGAGATCGGACGGGCAGAGGTAGGTCTTCACCAACGTCTGGATGGCCGCGGAGTTCTGAACGGGTTGGGTCAGGTTATACTGCGCAAAGAGGTTGCCCTGCTCCAGATAGGGCAGGATGTACGCTCCCCAGGCCCAGCCAGGGGACGTGTCATTGATACCGTCCACGTACACACCTGTGGCCGTATACCCTGGCGGGAGATGCAAGTTGACATCGTGATAGTTGTGTAAGGCCAGTCCGAGTTGCTTCAGGTTGTTCTGGCACGACGACCGAGCGGCGGCCTCCCGGACTTTCTGGACAGCGGGCAAAAGGAGGCCGATCAGGATCGCGATAATCGCGATCACCACCAGCAACTCGATGAGCGTGAACGCAGCGCGACGACTCCGCAGAGCCATGAGAGGCCCTCCAGTTGGGGAAACGGATGGGGTCGGCGAGTCGCGTTGCGACGGAAGGTGAGCGGCCCGGATCAGTCCTGGGCTCGCATCCCGAACGGTGGCGGAGCGTACCCGGTGTGCAGGCGGGGTCTGAGACCCGGCCCGAGCCTGATGAGATTGAATCTCAACAAGATCTCTTCACTTTATCGCGGAGGGCAATACAGTCAAGATCCAGGGGGAAAAAACCGCTCCAGTTCAGGGCGGTATTCCCCGGATTGTTCTGCACTATTGCGATTCAATCTCGCCAATGCTGCCGCACCGAGGATCGGGCATGATCGATGACACGCCAGATGCGGAGCAGCGCGAACCGGATGCGAAGCCGGTACGAGTCATCCGGGCGGAGGAGTTATTCGGCGACCAGCGGGAAGTGTGGATCGACCTGGACGGAGTCCGCTACCGATTGCGGATCACCCGCCGGGGGAAACTGATTCTTCAGAAATGAAGTTGCAGAAAAAATGGCCTGGAGATGACACCGCGCGGCAGAGCCGCAACCAGAACTGCTGGCGAGGCGGCATGCTTTTTTTGTCTTCTCTCTGTTTATCTGTTGTTAGTATTAGATTGTAAATCATAATTTAACCACAGAGACACAGAGAACACAGAGAAAAACCGAAAATCGAGAAAAGCCAAATATCCGTTCTCGGAGTTTATTTTCTCTCTGTGTCCTCTGTGGTTTATATTGTTTTAAATCCTGTCTAAGTTGCGACTGATTTAGAGCGGCGGTCGTCCCTCTGGCAGGCGGCTGAAACCACACCCACCGGTGGCCGAACCGTCTCATGTGCTAAACTCAGCATCATGCATGTGGCCCCCACAGATCCCGCGGTATCCAGTCTCGCTCAAGCGGGCGGTGGGTTTCGTCTGCCGATCCTCGCAGGTGATCTGAAGGGGCTTCTACCGGGGGAACTCCTCTCAGCGACTGTTTCCTCGGTCGGGTCGGGGGAAGCCGTCCTGTCCCTCAAGGGACAGACGGTGACGGTCCGCACAGCGAGCGGATTGGAGCCCGGAGCCACATTCCTCGTCCGGCTCACGGGCGGTGTCACCACACCGACGCTGGAACTGGTCAGTCGGGCACCAAATGCCTCGCCGGAATCGTCTGCCCGGGTCGGAACGAATCCGGGGGTGAATCCAGACCCGTTGAATCCGGCCCGCGCACCCAGCGCCCCCCCGGCCGCGACCAACGCACGGAGCCTCCCCACAACGAACGCACCCGGGGGCACCACCACCGGATCCGTTGGGCTTTCCCGGACCACAACAGGCACCCCGGACACCATCCGGCAGGGGTCGGTCCCCTCCGACCCGACCCCGTCGGCCGGGTCAGCCTCTCAGCAAGCCGCAACAACCGCTGCGTCACCCACACGGGCGAGCGTAGCACTCGTCGATGTTCTCTCGGCGGGGCAGGACGGCCGGGTCCAGGTCCGGATCGACGGGCAGACCACGGTCGCCACGACGACCGAGCCGCTCACCCCCGGAAGCCGGTACGTACTCCAGGTTGAACAGACGCCGGCCGGGCTCACCCTCAGCCCCCCAGCCGACACCCCGAATATACCGGAAATCACGGCGGCCGCGATCCTCCGGGGGTCTCCCCCACCCGATCTCGGGGCGGCCGTCGCACCACTCCTCGCCGAGCTGGCAACCATTCGAGCGTCCTCCACCAATTCCGGGGATGAGACGACACCCCTTCAAGCGGCTGCCGACACCGTACACCAGGCCCTCCAGGCGATTCTCCCGTCAGACGGCACGCCGCCGACCACAGCGGGCCTGCGCAGCCTGGTCGAGGATGGCGGGCTCCAGTACGAGGCGAAACTGGCTCGATCGGCCGCGGAGACGACCACCCCACCTCCCGCTGCCTCCTCCGCCACACAGACAGATCCCTCCACCGCCCCGCGATCCGCTTCCGAGGCGGTGCCGGATCTGAAGGACGGTCTGTTGCGACTCATCCAGGCGGCTCGCGATCTCGGACAGGCCGTCCAACTCCCGGTTGCCAAGCAGACCCTGAATGGGATCGAGGCACAACAGGCCGCGAACATGGTTGCACAGACGCAGGGGACGCCATACGTTCTCCAGGTGCCGTTCCCGGACGGTGCCGACTGGCGAACACTTCACCTGGCGGTTGATCGGGAACCGCGGAACCAGTCCGGGGACGGCGGACAAGATGCCGGGGTCCGGATGCTGATGCACGTCCCGCTCTCGGGCCTGGGTGAAACCTGGATCGATGCAGGGGTCTCCGGAAGCCGGCTCCGGGCCGTCCTTTACCTGGAGAGCCCCACTGCGCAGAACCAGGTTCGGGCGGAGTTACCTGGGCTCGAATCCGACCTCCGAGCGAGCGGGTTCAGCGAAGTGCTGTTGGATGTTCGCCCGGCCGACTCGCTCCCCCTCCGACAGCGCCAGCAAGCCGCAGCGATGCAGGTCGGCCGCTCCTCGGGCGGGTCGATACTCGACACAACGGCCTGAGGCAGACGCCAGGAAATGAGCTACCACGATCATGGGGGGTGCCCCGGGCGGCTAGCCCACCCGTGTGACGCCTTCACGGGCGGACTAGCCGCCCGGGGCACCCGATCCCTCTGGGAGATTTCCTCTCACCAACTGCCTGAGAGAATGACTCGGGATCACACGGCCTGAAGGTGTCGCAGCGATGAGCCGGTGGTTGAGCGCCGCTCCACCACAGGTAGCGACACCGGAGGCGATGACGCGAATACGAATTCACCGCTTCACCGCGTGGCGGTGGGAACCGGCGGGGGAGGCGGAGGGCTGGGGGGTTGAGGTGATTGCCACCGCAATCCGGTGGTATCGCTGCGCTCAACCACCGGTGGCGGTGACGCGACCACGAATTCACCGCGTAGCGGCAGAACCGGGGGGTAGGCGGAGGGCTGGGGGGTTGAGNNACTGAACACTGAACACTGAACAACCAGCGGAGACCCCAAATGCCCGAACCGAAGCGAGCCGTGGCCCTCCGGTTTGATGCGACCAAGGACTCCGCTCCGCGGGTAGTGGCCAAGGGGAAGGGGTTGATTGCTGAGCAGATCCTCGCGCTCGCACGGAAGAACGCGGTCCCAGTCCGACAGGATCCGAACCTTGTCCGGGTACTGAGTCGACTGAAAATCGACCAGGAGATCCCGCCTGAGGTGTATTCAGCGGTCGCGGCGATCCTGGCATTCCTGTACCGGGTGAATCGTCCAGGCCGATCCTGACGAGATCCCCCATCCCCTCCCGACAATCTTGACCACGAATCGCTCTTTCCCCCAGCGTGGTCGGGTGATACAGTCCCCTGCCGACTCGGGCGAGTCTTGAGGGGGATGGTGAAATGGAACGGATGCGACGAGTGTTCCTGGGGACGGTCGTGGCCGCGCTGGTGGTTGGAGTTCCCCTTGTCTACTCCGCCCACCAACAGAACCACTTACGGAACCTCCGAGTGGTCGAGGACGGGGTTTTGTACCGCAGCGGTCAACTCTCCCCGGCCGGGTTTGAACGCATTCTTCACGATTACGGGATCAAGACAGTCATCACTCTCCGGACCGTTCGCACACCTGGCCTGCCGTACCCGGACGGGTGGGAGAAGGACATCTGTGATGCCCGGAATCTCAAGCACGTCCGCATCATCCCCCGGGTCTGGGGGGCCGACGAGAAAGGAGAGATCCCGGCCGAGGAAAGCGTCCGGCAGTTTCTGGAGGTGATGGACAACCCGGCCAATCAGCCGGTTCTGGTTCACTGTTTCGCCGGGATTCACCGAACTGGCACGATGTGCGCGATTTTCCGGATGGAGTATCAGGGGTGGCCAGCCGACCGGGCGATTGCCGAGATGCAGGTCTGTGGCTTCAACCCGGAAGACATGCACGAACACATCGCGGGGTACTTACGGAGCTACCGCCCGCGTGTCCGCTGAGGACGACTGGTCATCGTCTGCTCCCCCTTCCTTTTAGGGAAGTGGGTTGGGGGGTTAGGTTTCTCCGTTCACTGCCAGCGCACGGTCAACTTCCCCTCTTCCTTGGCTCGCCGCTCCAGGTTCCGCAGCAACTGGCGCGCGGCGAAGACGAATGCGACGGACAATCCGGCCAGGAGTAGCATCTCGACCCATACCTCGAACACCCCCGGGGTGCCGAAGAGAATCTGCCGCATCGCATCCATCCCCGCCGTCAGGGGAATCACACTCGCGACAACAGCGACCGCTTTGGGGAAGATCGCCGACACGGGGAAATTCGTACCAGTGAGCAGGTAGATTGGTTCCTGGAACAGGTTGACGAGGTGCCACGCCTCCCGCCCCCATCGCAAAAACACTGACGCGAACATCATCCCCAATCCGTAGAGGGCAGTCAGGGTGAGCCCAAACACCACGACCAGTTCCCACCAACTGCGGGGGTGGATGGGGACATCGAAGAGAAGAACCCCGGTCACGGTGATCGCAACGGCCCGCACGACCGTGGTTGTCATTCCGCCGAGTGCCATTCCGGTCAGGATGCCCATCATCGGGGCGGGGGACATGATGTAGAGTTCAAGGTTGCCCGAATCCCGTTCCCAGTAGAGCGCGGCCCCCATCCCCCAGAGCACGTTCATCCAGAAGGTGGTCATTGCCGCGCCAAGGACGACAAGACCGGTGTATTCTTCCGGCGCACCCATTGCCCGGTACGAGTACGCGAATGCCGACACGGACAGAACCGGTAGGAGTGTCTCCTGGAGCATCCACGATCGGCTCCGGAACAGCCACGCCACCCGCGGGTAAGTGCGGGCATGGGTGGCGGCCAGGAAGAGGCGGAAGGATGAAGGCATCGCTCAGGAGGATCGAGTACAGAACGGATCGGGAACTGGCGACGGCGAGAACCGATGATCCCGCCAGGTCAACACGTTTTACGTCGACTCGATCGACCTTCCAAGCCCTCCTTGGGTTGAGCGGGTTCTGATCCAGGAATCCGCTGAGGCTGTCGCATTCCCGTAGCAGTCATCGGTATAACGAGAGGGCGAGGCTCCCGCCGAGCGTGAGGGTGATACAGCTCGGCAGGAGTATCGCCCTTCCGTTATGCCGATATTTACTCCTGATGATAAGATAGCCACCAGCCGTTTATGTATCAGAACCGATAGCTCAAATACGACATCGCCTCAATATTCCACGGTCGCGGACCAACTACTGGGACGGACACGGCACCACTCAGGATCGCGCGGCCGAAATGGAAATTTGTCCCCGCTGTGAAGTTCACCTGATCCTGGAGGTACACCAGCCCGTTTGGATTTCGGTCGTTCAGCGGAGTTCGGACGTTGATCTCGGCGATTGGGGTGATCGCGGTGAGAATCATCGCCGAGGGGTTCCGGTAGAGCCAGTATCCGACCGCGAGGCTGTTGCCCCACACTGTTGGATCTTGCCCGTCGGTGGGGACGATCAAGTTCGAGATTCCCTGAACGTACCCCAGGTCGAACATCTTGACGAACCCGGTCCAGGGTTGGATCAGGACCGAGTGCGGGGCGGACGACCCGTCCGCCAGGATTACGCCAGTTGCGCCGGTCGGAACCGTGACGGCCATCCCGACCGAGAAGAGGTCGCCAGTTTCCCGGTTGTTGATCAGGGCATACTTGAACACGATCGTGAGGTCTCCCACCGTCTGCGAGGCGACCCCAACCGGCCCGTACTGCTGGACGAATGGGAGCCGCATCCCAATCGAAGCGTCTCCGCCGAGAAAGGTCTTCTCGAAGTAAGCGGTTTGCCGCTGGACGTCGCTCCCTCCAACTCCAGGATTTAGTGACGCTCCCGCGCTCGAGTAGAAGTTGTACCCGAACGATACCCGGTCCATCGGTCGGGGGCTATCGTTGTCAACGATCTGGACCCCGTCGTAACGCCCGGCGAGTGGGAGCAACACGGTTTGCTGATGCGGAACCAGTGTTTGGACAATCGTAGGCACAAGCGTTGTCTTTGGTACAGTGGTTGTCACGCTTGTACCCGCGGTGGTCACAGTCTGGCCCGGGATATTGACCGTCGCGGTCACGGTCTGAGCGGGGATCGTCACCGTCGTGTACTGCTCAGTCGTGCCAATCCTGGCGATGACGGACTGACCCGGTATAGTTACGTTTTGGCTTGTAACAGTCTGGCCAGGAATTGTGACAGTCTGCCCAGGAACAGTGATCGATTGCTGCATCGTCCCGGTTACCTGCTGGGTGTATCCGGTCACCTGGGGCACAGAGGTGTACCCGGTGATGATGGTCCGGCGATAAAAGACACCCAGGTTATCGCCATCGAAATTTTCGTTAAACGTCCGGGCCGGGAGGCCGCCGGCCTCGGTCGCCTGCGCAAACGGATTGCTCCCACTCGTGTCTGTCGGGCTTGGGGTGGTTGGCGGTGTCGCCATCGGGTTGGTGTTCGGCGTGGTGGGCGAAGGAGTCAAGGGAGAGCCGGGCACCGACGGGGACGGCATGGTCAGGGGAACGCCGGGAACCACCGGGTAGAGTGGTGAGCCTGGAGGACAGACTGGATACGCTGGAGGGCAATTTGGCGGGGAAGCGGCTGGCCGCCAGCCCGGTCCCCCCGCCGGGAGCAGCGGGCCATCTTCGGCTCGACCGCTCACACCCAAGACGAACAATCCGAGAATCGCCCAACCCGTGAGCCGTTGCATGGGACACCCCTCGCACGCGGGTGTAAAAGTTATAACCCGTGATGCCCACTTTATCGGCTCAACTCATCCTTCCGATTCAACCATTGAGATCGGAAACTCATTCATGACCGGTAAACCCCCCAAAATGCTGAAGCCGGCCCATCGCTAGGGTTTGGCAACCACCTTCACCGCCACCACCTTCCGAACAATCCCGTTCTTCTCGTTGCCATTCGCACGGTCAAACACGAACCGCCACACCGGGTTCTGGTTTTCTGAACACCCCGGCCCATCAGCGTGGCGGCTGCGGATCAGGAGCGGTGTCGGTGGTTCGCCGTCAGAAGCGATGATCACGAAGTGCTGAGTCTCTTCCTTTCCGCCCGTGAGGAGGCTCGCGAACTCGAATGGCTTGCCAGCAGGTGGACCGAGCAGTCGACTTTCACCTGGCTTGATAATGTCATCCCCGGACACCGGTTGCAGCCCAATGGTCCCGGTGGGCAGAACCTTGAGGACGACAAACCGCACACGACGTTCCGCCCTCACCCGCAGACGGAATGGTTCGTTGATTTTGACCTCTGTTGCCGCCTTATTGCCGCTGAGAGGGTGGACGACTTCGACCTTCAGTCCGAACGGATCGTTGTGCGGGGTGACGTCGCCCGTGTACCAACTGGCCAGAGGCGGGAGTGTGGTGGCCTCAAACTCCAGAGGCTTGGCACGGGCGAATGGGTGAGCCGGAGGGCCACACGGAGGTGGACTCCGCTTAGCACGTGCGGCGGCGAGATCCACCAGGCTCCGGAGGTCGGCTGTCAGGGGTTTACCGGGGCCGAGGACTTCGGCGACCCATTCGCCGCGCAGAAACGGGACCGGGCGGAGTTGGTCCGTGGTTTTGAGGAATTCCTTGAGCCGGACCGCAAGTGCGTCTTTCTCGCCCACGAGTCCAGTGTCGGTGTGGGGATCTTCAAGCAGGATCAGGTCGTAAGGAATGATGGGATAGGTGTTATCCCGTGGCTGATCTTTCTCGACCCGGACAAACAGATCGATGGCGTTCCACCCGAGCTTACGGAGGTCGAGCCGGAACAGGGTCGCGGTATCGTCAACCGGTTCGGGCGGTGCGACCAGCTTCCCCGAGCCGGCCAGGAGCGCCTTCTGGAGTCGGGATTCGGTCTCCGCCAGGTCGTGAGCGCGACCCTCTCTCACGAGGTTGGCGAACGACAGGTAGCGGAGGTGGGGGCGGTCGTCCTGGGGTTGTGCGGCCCAGTCGTCCAGCATCACCTCCAGTGTGGTGTGGTCATCGAATGCGGGGGGGAATCGGGGGGCCTGAGCCTTGACCCATTCCTTGAGGGCGACCAGTTCGGCCGGGGTCGGCCGGGGTCGGCCCCCGGGCGGCATCGAGCCGTCCTCAATGAATTCAATCACCTGGGACCGGGCGGGATTGAGGAGGTTCACAAACGGGACGGGCGCATCCTTGGCGATGAGGGCTTTGTGGTCGAGAATCGCGAGTGTCGGCCGGGGTTTGTCTCCCTTGTGACATTCGAGGCAATACGTCTCCAGAATCGCCCGGGCTCGGATCGCCAGATCGCCGCGTTCGCGTCGGGTGAGGCCGTCGGCATGTCCACTTCGGGGGGTTCCTGCCAGAGCAGCGAGGACGAGCAGCAGGGCAAACCGGCGTGGCGGGCACATGAACGGCTCCGGGTCAGGGACGAGACAAATCCTATGGGGTTTTGGCGATCATCAGTTGTTTAGCCTCATCGACCTCGACCCTCGGCACCCCGTCCACCTCCTTGACGACACCCTTGGCAGTAATCGTCTTCCCCATGTAGTGCTCTGCGGGGTGCGGAATGCCAGCGTCTTTCAGGCTCTCAGCGCCCTTCTTCGTGATCACGACCGCGAAGTTTTTCTCATCCTTGAAGTCCTCCTCGGAGTCGAGATAGATCTCTCCCCGCTTCTCCAGACGGTCCTTCGCTGCCTTCACCTCCATCTGGACCGTGATCTCCTTGCCAATCTGTTTGCGCGCCTCCACGGGAGTGAGAGGCTTGTCAGCCTCCGCCGCAATCACGGCGGGTAGGAGCAAGACGAGTGAAATCAGACAACGCATACAGCACCTCTGTTGGTCAATTCACACCGGCAACCCGCCGCGAAGTCGAGTGACAGATGGAGGATGACAGCCACTCAGGGATAGCCGGGCCATCACATGCCCGGCAAGTACCACCCGGAAAATGCTCTTTGCCACCGTCTGTTCTCCGTAGGTTTGTTGTTGATTTTATCTGATTATAAATTAATCATTATTTATCTCGTTGGAGTTCAGAAATCGTGTTGAGTTTACCGCCCCAATAAGGTTTCTCCGGGTCGGACGGCAGATCCGAACGGGGAGCCTTGAAAACCTCATTGCCGGAGTATTCCAGGCGCAGCTCTGCGTCAGATGATCGTCCGACGACATAGTGCCAGCTCGCTTTCGATTTATCCTTTGGATCAACTCTGGCCTCGACGAAAAGCATGATCTCGGGGTTGGTTCCGTTTGCGAACGTGAACAGCGCGCCTTCCAATACTCCGCTGGCTTCGTCCCGGTAGGTGTACAGCGGCCGTTCGATTCGACGAAGCTCATATCGCGAGTTGTTGGGATTCCAAAACTCGTGACCAGAGAATTTCTGAGCCAGCAGTCTCACCTGCCTTTGCCGTTGCATTGCGTCGGCCGCTGGGGTCGGAGCCTGGGGGAGACTCTTGAGTTCGACATCCGAGTCGTTCTCCTTCCACCAGGGGACACCTCCCCGTGTCGCTCGGAGCGTTCTCCCAGACGTATTGCTGATGCAGAAGATCCACTTTGTCCGGTTGGATGTGTCCTGGAAGAGCTCAAGCAGAGCGACAGGTCGGCCCTTCTCACCCCACCCCCACAGGCTTCCCCGGTCGTTCTCTCGTGTGTAATCGCCGTAGAGGAGGAGGGGCTTTTCGATCCGTTTCACTTTGATCCACTTGTCGTCAGTGAGGATCTCGAGATCGATCCCGCTGATCAACTGCTCCGATACGCGACGGGTTTCCTTCTCAGCGTCGGTCGCAGGGGTCTCTTTTTCGGGCTGGTCCTTCTTGCCGTCTGGGGGGGGATTTTGGGGGTAACCCCACGAAGCACCTGACGCCAGGAGCAAAGCAATGCCCACCAGATGCGTGCCGAGAAGGATCGGGATTCGGAGATGTGTCATTCGTATCACTCAATCGTAAATAGATTTATGTTAAATAATACTCTGGATGCTGTTGTCGAAATTATTTTTCGGGATCGGAACCCGATTTCGTGTCGATGCGTCTGGCCCAGTATGGCGTTGCCAGGTCAGAGGGCCAGAAGCGAGGTGCGCTGAAGACGTCCTTGCTGTCGTACTCCAGGTGCAGTTCCCCATCGGCCGACCGTCCGGCCAGAAACTGCCAAGCAGCTTTCGACTTGTCCTTCGGGTTCACTCGGGCCTCGATAAAGAGGAATATCTCGGGATTGGTGCCGTTGGCGAGGATAAATAAGCCGCCTTCCAACACACCCGCGGCCTCATCCTGGTAGGTGAGCACCGGTCGCTCGATTCGGCGAAGTTCGAAGCGTGAGTTATCCCAGAATTCGTGGCCGGTGAACTTCTGCGCCAGCAGTTTCATCTGCCGCTGCCTTTGCGAGGAGTCGATCGCTGGGACCGGGGCCTGGGGGATGTCCTTGATCTCAACCGTCGAATTGTTCGCTCCCCACCAAATCGAGCCAGCACGCTTCGCCCGCAGTCTCCCCCCGGAAGTGTTGCAGAGGGAAGCGATCCACTGGGTCCGGTCGTTGCCTTCCTGGAAGAGTTCGAGCAAGGCGACGGGGCGACCTTTGTCACCCCAGGCCCAGAGGCTACCTCGGGCGTACTCCCGTGTGGAATCGCTGAACAAGAGGAGGGGCTTCTCGATCCGGTTCACCTTGTTCCACTTCTGGTCGGAGAGGATCTCAAGCTCGATCCCACCGACCACCTGCTCGGCCGCGCGGCGAGTTTCCTTTTCCGCCTCGGTGGGGGTGACCTTGTCGGGCGTGTCCTTCTTGCTCTCGGGTGGTGGCGGCTGGGGTGACGCGGTCAGTACTGTCGACACGATCAACAGTGCCGCGATCAGCAGATAGGATTTGACGGAGAGTTGAATCACTTGTCGCGTCATGGCTTTTCCTCGTGTGTGGAACCAGCCCTCAGGTGAGCGGTGAGCGGTGAGCGGAAAGTTGCCCGCGAGTTGAGCCATCCTGGGCCGCCTCCGTGGCGGCGCGGGGGCGGCAAGTCCCCAGGCCGGGACCGCTTTTCTTCGATCGCTCGCCTTAACAGGGTATCACTTCTCAAGGAGGCGTTGCATCGTAAAGTGGGGGAGTGTCGGAACGCGATTGCGGGGGTATTTGTCGGCTGTCCAGACCACCTCGGTGCCCAGCTTGACCTCCAGACCCCCCGAGGTTGCCCGCGCGAAGGCGTATTGCCAGTCGGCCTTCTCTGCCGTGCCGATGGCTTCGAGAACCAGGATGACTTCGGGGTCGGTTCCCTGGACATACGCGAACAAGCCACCGTCGACTAGATTCGCCTCAGGCTCTTTCGCATTCATCAGTTCATAGCGAAACAATGGCCGGGGGAGCAACCGGAGCACTTCCTGGTCGGTATTATCCCCTCTCCACCCGGTCATCGTCGCCTGGAATCGTTCGGCGATCGCCTTCATCTGACGTAATCGCTCAGCGGGTGTCTTTGCGGGATTGGGAGCCCCAGGCAGGTTCTTGAATTCCACCCCGGCTGTCGCAGGTGACCAGATCACTCGGTCCTTGTCGCGGGCGAGCATTTTGTTGCTCCGCGAGAGCGAGTCGAATTCGTGACTCAATTTCCCTTGCCAGGGATAGATGCTGGCCATCGCCACGGGTCGGCCATTGTGAGCCCAGATGACCATCATCGCCTCCCCCACTTGCCCACGGACGACATTGCGCCAGCGCAGGACGGGTTGCGGAGTCAGGGGGGTGGTCGCATCCGGTTCGGGCAGGACATCGTACCAGTTGATCGATTTCTCGATCACTTCGTTGAGCTTTTTGGGCTCCTCGGTCGGGTCCGCTTTGGCTGGCGGGTCGGCACTCCAGGTTCCCTCAACGACCAAGACACAGGCGAGACACCCCAGCAGGACTTCGACTGCGGATCGTTTCGTCCTCATCGAGACCCCCTGCAAATCGCCTTGGAATGGGTTGATTCATCCCGATCAGAAATCGACTTGACATCTCAGCCATTGATCGATGGTGATTGTACCTGACCGGTGGCCCCTCTGAAACGCAATTCCTGCCGGTCAATCCCATCAACAGCGAGTGCGAGTCCGCCCCGGCCGGAAGTCCTGGGAACCCAGGCAATTCCGGGCCAGCATCCGCACCCAAAAGCTCCGAGCTGAGCCGGTTACACTCATTTCACAAAACTCGGCGACGACATCTTGCAGCGGTGGTAATCTCCAGTGCAAAATGGCCTCAACAGGAAATTTTTTGAAATTCTCGCAGGCCGCTATTGCAATTCTAGACATTCTGTCTGTATTGTTCAATACGTCCGGTGCATCGAGTCGAAAGGCACCGGGTGACGGTCTCACCCAACAGGGCGGAGGGCATCAAATGCTGTCCCTGGCGATCCTGAGTGTCGGGTTGTCCGTGGCGGGGCCGGTCGAGAGTCCGGTGGATCTCGCTGCGTGGCTGGATGCCCGTGTCGATGCGGCTTTGGCAGCGAAGGGCGTGACCCCCCGCGCAGTGGTTGGCGACGAAATTTTTCTTCGTCGGGCCTACCTGGAACTGACCGGTACGATCCCGAGTGTCTCCGAAGCCCGCGACTTCTTTGATGATACCAGCGCGAACAAACGCGCACGGCTCATCCGGACCCTTCTGGAAGATAAACGTTTCCCGGAGCATTACGGGCGGTTGTGGGCACGCACGATGGCCCCGACCGGCAACACCCGGGGGCCACTCGAAGCCTGGTTCCAGTCCGAATTTCGCAAGAACACCCCGTTCGACCAGATGGCCAAGGCCATACTTACGGCCAAGGGAGACGCGACCACCGGTCCCGCCGCCTTCTATCAAGCCGTTGGCAACACACCCGATCGGGTCGCGGAGGCCGTGGCCAGAGGGTTTCTGGGCATCCGTCTGGGGTGCGCCCAGTGCCACAACCATCCCTTCACCGAGTGGAAGCAGGAGCACTTCTGGGGACTGGCAGCGTTCTTCGCCGGAACCGGAAGCACACGGGGGCAAGTTGACGACCGGCCCGTGCTAACAATCACACCGATGAACAGCTCGAAAGAATACAGCGCGCAGTTCCTCGACGGAACAGCGCCAACCTTTCCCAAGGGCCGCTCGCCAAGGGCCGTGCTGGCTGATTGGCTCGCAACCCCGGAGAACCGCTTTTTCACCGCCAATGTCGTGGGCCGGGTCTGGCGGGATTTGTGCGGGAATGGTCTGGTGTCGTCTGTGGACGATCTCGATTCGGTCGACCCGGAGGAGCGTAAACTGATCCTCGACGAACTGGCTGCGAAATTCGCTGCGAGCGGGTTCAATATGCGGTGGCTGGTGGAGGGCATCTGTCTGAGCAAAGCGTATCAACGGGCCAGTGCAGGTAGCGGTGAACCTGGGCCGGGTTGGCGTCCGGTGCGCACGCTCTCTCCAGAGCAGGTGCTTGCCTCGATCGACCAGGCACTGAGCCTCAAAAAGGGTCGTGGCCTCAGTCTGCGATCCAGCCAGGAGGGCCGGGCGCTGATGGCTCAACTGGAGGAAGCACGCGGGGCCACCCCCACGGACTTCAAGGGCGGAATCCCTCAAGCACTCTTGCTGATGAACGGGTCGACGATCACCGAGGCGACGAGTCTCGATGCCAGCTTGACGCTCCGGGCAGTCGTGGAGGCACCGTTCCTCAACGAGTCCGAAAAGCTGGAGACGTTGTTTTTGGCAGCCTATAGTCGTCCTCCCCGCCCAGACGAACGGGAGCGGCTACTGAAGGTGGTGCGGGCAAAACCTGACGATCAGGACGCTCGGCGACAGGCGTATGCGAACATCTTTTGGGCACTGCTGAATAGTCCAGAATTCGTCCTCTGTCCATGACCAGTGGAGGGGCATATGATCGCGCGTGAATTTGGGCGACGAGATTTCTTGCGAATGAGCCTCGCCAGCGCGTTTGGGGCTGCGGCTTGCCCGTGGCTGCCAGGGCTCGCGGCGGCGGCCGGGAAGAAACCCAGCAAGGCGTGTATCGTTCTGTGGATGTCCGGTGGCCCGAGCCAGATGGACACCTGGGATCTCAAGCCGGACCACAAGAACGGTGGACCCTTCAAGGAGATCGCGACTGCGGTCCCGGGCGTGCGAATCAGTGAACACTTGCCCAAGCTCGCTGCCGCGGGCAAGGAACTGGGCATTATTCGAAGCATGACCACCAAGGAGGGTGAGCACAACCGCGCCACGCAACTGCTCCACACCGGTCAACTGCCGACCGATGCGGTGGCGTACCCAGCACTCGGTTCGTTGCTGGCCAAGGAGATCGGCGATCCAGATCATGATCTTCCCAGTTACGTCACGATCTCAACGCGCGGCCAAAACGAGCTCGGGTCCGGGTTCCTCGGCCCGCTCTACGCGCCACTTGCGGTCTCCGGGATCAGCGACGACCCGAACTCCCGCGCCAACCTGAGCATCGACCACCTCAAACCCAATCGGCCAATCGGGGGCTCGGACCAGGATGCGCGGCGGAAACTGCTCACCGAGATGCAAGACGATTTTGGCAAGCGCTACGGCGGAACAGCAGCGGCCGCCCACGCTGCGAGTTACCGAAAAGCCCAGCGAATGGTCGATACCGAGGCCCACGGTGCGTTCCGGCTCGACCAGGAACCTGCCAAACTCCGCGAAGCGTACGGCCGGAATCGGTTCGGTCAGGGGTGTTTGCTCGCTCGCCGGTTGTTGGAGCGGGGCGTCTCGTTCGTCGAGGTGGCACTCGATGGATGGGACACCCACCTCGAAAACTTCACGGCCGTCAAGGGCCTGAGCGAGACACTCGACCCGGCGTTTGCCACGTTGCTGTCGGATCTGAAAACCCGCGGGATGCTCGAAAACACGCTGGTCGTCTGGATGGGCGAATTCGGCCGGACGCCGCTGATCAACCCCCAGAAGGGCCGTGACCACTTCCCCGCCGCCTGGTCCACGGTCCTGGCAGGAGCCAGTGTCAAAGGTGGCCAGGCGATCGGGAACACGGGAAAAGATGGGACCACCGTGACACAGCGGCCGGTCACTGTCGTTGATTTCCTGGCAACGATCTTCTCGGCCGTGGGTGTCGACCCGGTCAAAGAGAACCACACCTGGGATGGCCGGCCGATCCCCCTCGTCAAGGGCGGCACGGCGATCGAGGAGCTCATCGGGTGAACGCTCTCACACGAATCCTGAGCTGGCGGACCGCGGTCGCCGCGCTGGCCGTGTCGATCGTGGTGATCGGCCGCGCTGCGGACCCCCCCGCAGCGCCACCGGCTGACCCGGAATCCATCCGCGATGTCTTCTTGCTGCTCGACCGCGGGCCGCTTCACCTGCGCCTGCGGATCACCATCGGCGGGAAGTCGCCCCAGGCTGTTCGCCGCGAATACCTGGCCCGGCTCTTCCGGTTGCTCGACCTGGACAAGGATGGCAAACTGAGCCGGGCAGAGTTCGAGCGGTCGCCGCTGAACACATCAGGGCGGGGACCGAACGCCCGGCCGTTATCTCCCAAGGATGCCGCCGAGACCATTCCCACCACCAGACTCGCCGACGCCCTGGAGCGAGTCGCAGGGGAGACTCTGGCCTTCCGCCAGGAGGACTCGGCCCGCAAGACCGATGATCTTGTATTCGCGGCACTCGATGCGGATCGCAATGGCGTGCTCAACGAAGACGAAATCGCTCAGGCCGCAGCGCTCTTGCTCGCGAAAGATCAGGACGAAGACGACTGCGTGACCATCGACGAGTTCAAACCGCCTGAACCGGTCGGGTTGCTGGCGGGTGTCGGTCCAGTGAGGCCCGAGCGCCCCCTCGCTGCGGTCAGCAATCTCCTGCTGGACGGGGCGGGTGCGCTGTTCGCTCAGCGTCTGATCCGCCGCTACGACCGGAATCGCGACGGACGCCTCTCCGCCAACGAAATCGGCATCTCACCGGAACGGTTCCGTGCTCTCGACACCGACGGGGATGGGAAGCTTTCCCCGGAAGAGTTGGCAGCGTTCCGCCACCAGCCGCCCGATGTCGAGGCGGCCTTGGATTTGGAGCCGCCCAATGGCGACATGCCCCAGGTCCGGGTGGTCGGGCAGAACGCCCAGTCAGCCCGCCCCGACCTGGCCTCGTTCGCTTTTCCCGAGACGGTGCTCGATCTGGCAGTGCGCCAGTTCGATCCGATTGCCGCTGCCATCGCTGACGCCAAGCAGCAGTTCAACGCCCTGGATGCCGACCAGAACGGCTACCTTGACCGCGACGAACTCAAAAACAACATTCGGTTCCAGCGCGGCCTCTTCGAGGTCATCGACACCGACGGCGACGACAAGATCTTCTGGCCGGAAATGGAGCGGTATGTCCGCAGCCGCGCGGAAGCCGCTGCGACCCGTTGCGATATCGTCCTACACGACCTTGGGCACGGTTTCTTCGAGGCACTCGACCGGAACCACGACGGCCGGTTGGGGCTCCGCGAGATCCGCGTTGCATCGGAGACGTTGCGTGCCTTGCGAAAGCCCGGCGAGACCGTTGTCCGTGTCACGGACCCGCCACACCGTCTGCACCTTGAGGTCATCCGAGGCAGCTTCCAACTATTTGGCAGCGGGGTTGGGGAGTCGACCGTCCCCCGGATTGCTGTCCAGCCGCGCTCCGCAGTCGGCCCGATCTGGTTCCAACGGATGGACCGGAACAACGATGGCGACCTCACCTGGAAGGAATTCCTCGGTCCCCGCCATGTGTTTGATGAACTGGACACCGATCACGACGGCTTGATTGACCCGAAAGAAGCCGAGAAGGCTCGTTGAAAAGGACACCACAATGCCAGCCGCCGAACCCTACCCTGGTGCTGCCCCTCCCGCGGACGCAAACGGACGTCCGATGCACGACGATGCTGCGGTGGTCCGCCGCCTTGGCGACGCCCGGCAACGGATCAAACAGGAAGTCGGCCGCGTGATTATCGGCCAGACCGATATCGTCGATCTCCTCCTGGTTGGCCTTCTCTGCCGGGGGCACATCCTGCTGCACGGAGTGCCTGGGCTGGGCAAGACCCTTATGGCCCGGACTCTCGCGGATTCGCTGGCAATGGAGTTCCGCCGGATCCAGTTCACCCCGGATCTGATGCCATCCGACATCACCGGTACGGACATCGTCAAGGAAGACCCCTCCTCCGGCCGACACACGCTGGAATTCTTGCCTGGCCCGGTGTTCACGAACTTCCTCCTCGCCGACGAGATCAATCGCACCCCGCCGAAGACGCAGGCGGCGTTGCTTCAGGCGATGCAGGAGAGTGAGGTCACAGTCGGTCGGCAGACCTACCCACTCCCGCAACCGTTCCTCGTCGTGGCGACCCAGAACCCGATCGAGATGGAAGGAACCTACCCACTACCAGAGGCACAAGTAGACCGCTTCATGTTCAACCTCCGAGTTGGCTACCCGACAATCGAGGAGGAGGTGCGGATTATCAATGGGACGACCGGCACAGCCGTTGCGAAGGCGTCGGTGGCGATGGGTGCAGAGGAGATCGTCCGCCTCCAGGGGTATGTCCGCGGCGTCCCTGTCGCCGAGAGCGTCGTGAATTACGCGGCCCGACTGGTGGCCGCGACCCGTCCAGGGGGCAGCGGCCCGGCGGATCTGCACAAATACATTGCCTACGGCGCCAGCCCCCGCGCGTCGCAGTGCCTGATCCTCGGCGCGAAGGCCCGAGCCCTTCTCGCCGGCCGGTTCCACGTCGATTTCGCCGACCTGAAAGCGATCGCAGCGCCGGTCTTGCGGCATCGGCTCGTGCTCAACTTCCACGCCCGGGCCGACAAAATCGACGCCGATATCCTGGTCGATCGACTCCTCGCCAGCGTCCCGCAGGAAGGGTGAGATCGAGGGAAATCCGATGCGTACCGTGTGCATTCTCACCGGGCTCGTCTTCGGCTGGGCGGTTTCAGCCGCCCCTGGGGATAACCGCGGCCCGGACGAAGCCGAGATCGCGGCCCAGGCATGCGCTGCGGAGTTGCCCCGCTGGCAACTGACGGCCGACGGCATAGTGCTGGACCGACCCGCAGCCCCGGTGTTGCGGTGGTCAAATCCGGCTGCGGGACGGGTCTACGGCAACACCTACGTCTGGCTCTACCAGGGGCGGCCGGCAGCAGCGAGCAGCCTGTATCGGTACTTCGAGCCGTACAAGTCCTTTGACGGCGAACTCGTCGCGCTGGCCGGTCCGAAACTCGTCGCGAAGCGGAATGAAAAAGTCATGTGGGAACCCGCCGGGCAGTGGAAGTGGAATGCTCTGCCTGGAGCGGTGCCAGCGGCGACCAGCACCGAGCGGTTGGTCCAGATGCGCGGGCTGGCCGAAGAGTTCAAGGTTGAACTCCTCGACACGCGAAACATCCCCAAGGGTGACGACCAGTCCCCGCGGCTATTGGCAAAACCGTTGTACCGCTACGACGCAGTGCGGACGAAAACCCTGGATGGTGCTCTGTTCGCCTTTGTGCTGGGCACCGACCCGGAACTGCTTCTGCTTCTGGAGTGCGACACTGCCGCAACCGTACCGGAGTGGCGGTTTGGGATTGGTCGTATGAACCGCGACGCCTTCCGCGTCCAGCGCAAAGGTGAAAAAGTGTGGGAGGCGCCCGCCCTCAAGGGCGACGACCTCGCAGCCCCTTACAGGCTCATCTACATCGGCTTGAAAGGATGAGAACGAGTGTGATTAGCGAACCGCAAGAATTGTCTGACCCTGCGTTCTTCTCTCGCCTTGAGAACGTGGAGTTGCGAGCGCAGTCGATCGTCGAAGGGTTCCTCCACGGTCTGCACCGGAGCCCCTATGTCGGATATAGCGTCGAATTCGCATCGCACCACGAGTATGTGCAGGGAGACGACCCGCGACATATTAACTGGAAACTCTATGCCCGGCAGCACCGGCTCTACGTGAAGGAGTTTGATGGCGACACTAACCTGAATCTCTACATACTGTTTGACATTAGCAGTTCGATGGCGTGTGCGAGTTTGGGGCGGAGCAAGCTGGACTACGCGGCAGCGCTGGCCGGATCGCTGGCGCATCTGGCAATCCGGCAACACGATGCCGCCGGGATCATCTTGTTTGCCGGGCAGGTGCTTGCCAGCCTCCCACCCCGGGCGAAATCGCACCACCTCCAGGAGATTCTCGGGGTGATCGCTTCCGCAACCCCCCAAGCCCAGACAGACACCAGCCGGGCGATCCACCAGGCGGCCGCCATGTGCCGTAAACGCGGCCTGGTGGCAGTGATCTCGGACTGCTTCGACGATCTCCCCCGGCTCCTGGACGGGCTCGACCATCTGCTGTTCCTGAATCACGAGGTGGTGCTCTTCCAGGTTCTCGATCCGTGGGAGCGAGACCTGCCGCTGGAAGGCAATATCCGCTTCCGCGACCTTGAGACAGGTGAAACATTGACGACGGTGAGCGAAGGGGTTCGCGAGGGATATCGAGCGGCGATCCAGGACTGGCTGGCCGAACTCAACGCAGCCTGCCTCTCACGCGGGATTGATCGCGTCGAACTGACCACCAACGATCCGCTCGACCGCGCTCTGCTGGACTACTTCATGCGGCGTTCCCGGCACTAAAGCCTGCGGCTACGATGAGTTATGCCTTTGAACGCATCTATCACCGCGATGTCGAATGAGTGAAGGACGGGTATGGGGTTCGTACAAGCATCCCTGTTGGCAGGTTTGGGGGCGGTGGCCGTACCGGTCATTGTCCACCTCCTGTTCCGTCGCCGGGCTCGTCCGGTTGACCTGGGGACGTTGCGGTTCCTGAAGATTGCCGTCCGCCAGGACACCCGCCGACGGAAGTTAAAGCGGTGGCTGCTCCTGGCTTTGCGAGTCGCGTGTGTTGCGCTCCTGGTGCTGCTCTTTGCGCGTCCGTATCGGTCGGAATCCACGAGTGGTGGGACCACCGGACTCACCATCTTGCTGATTGATCGATCGGCGAGCATGGGCCGACAGCGTGACGGGGTCCGCTTGATCGATCACGCCCTCCGGGATCTGCCTCGTGTTCTTGCTGGGATTCCCGCGAATTCTCGCGTGGAGGCCGCGTGGTTCGACAAGCGGGTCGAGCCAATGGGGACATCCAGCGACGACGATCGGGGATCGCTGGCTGTGTTGGAGGCTCCGACGACGCTCACCGGCGGCACAGACTTCGCCATCGCCCTTTCGTGGGCGGCAGCCCGGTGTAATGCGGCAAGGGGAAGTGGCCCGCTCGCTGTCCACGTCATCACTGATGTCCAGCGAACGGGTTTCGGGAGCCTGGAGGAGTTTGTGTTCCCGAAGGACGTACCGGTTCGCCTCTGGGATGTCGGCAAGGCAGGGGTCGCCAATGTCGCGGTCACCGATGTCCGCCCGGGGAATCTGTTGGTACCCGCCGACCGCCCGACCACCGTGCAGGCGACGGTTTTCAACGCACAATCCGTCCCCCTTGACCGGCTGCCTGTCCGCCTGCGGCTCGCGAACGACGGCAAGGTCGTCGATATTCCCGCAGTCGCCTCTGCGGCTGCGGGAGCCTCGGCAACCGTGAGTTTTGAAACGCCGCCCCTTCGCCCCGGTCTGTGGCAGGGCACCGTGTCGGTCGCCATCGAGGACGAACTGCCGCTCGACAACGCCCGGCATGTGGCGATTTACGCCGCCAAGAAACCCCATGTCCTCTTCGTGGACGGGGCCTCTCGGAACGTCGCAGCGCTGGGGGAAGGTTACTTCCTGGAGGCAGCGTTGCGGCTGACCCCGCCAGGCGAGCCCGCCGCCGATGGTCCGTTCGGGGTCATCGTTGTGCCGTACACTGGTGACGCCCGATTGCCCGATCTGGGGCAGGTCGATGTGCTGGTCGTGGCCAACGTCGCCAGTTTCTCCACGTCGGACGCTGCGAAAATCCGGGCGTTTCTGGCCAGGGGGGGTGGGGCGGTCGTCTTTGGGGGAAACAACCTTGGGCCGGGCAGCGTTGCCAGCTACGCCGCTGCCGATCTCTTGACCGGCGAGGTGACCGGCACACACACCGCGCGCGATGTCCCGTTCCGGATCGCCGAGTTCGCGGGCGAACATCTGGTGTTGGCCCCGTTCGCCGACCCCCAGCACGGCGACCTTCGTCGATTGACGTTCTCCGGATGCACGCGAATCGTGCCTGCCGCTGGCAGCCGAGTGCTCGCGCGGCTGCGTGACAGAACCCCGCTGCTGCTTGAGCGGCAAGTGGGCACGAAACGGGTGTTGTGGTGGACTGCGGCTGCTGGCCGTGAGCACGGTGAATGGAGCCGTAGCCGGCTGTTTCTGCCTCTCGTCCACCAACTGGTCCGCAGCGCGGCAGGGGTTGCCGGAGCGGGACCGGTGCGAGACCTCCCCGCGGCAGGGGAACTCCCCGGCGTGAGGCAGACCAGCGAGGGCTGGGAGGTGCGCAACCTCGAACCCCAGGAATCGGAACTCGACAGTTGTACGCCCGAGGAATTTGCCAGTCGCCTCGGAGTGACGCTCATAAAGGATTCTGACAGTCCAGCTCTGGCGGAGCAGCCAGACAGCGAGGATCAGCGGGCTGGGGAACTGTGGCCCTGGTTGTGGCTGGC
The DNA here is from genome assembly GCA_003136315.1 of Gemmataceae bacterium. Classification (GTDB taxonomy): domain Bacteria; phylum Planctomycetota; class Planctomycetia; order Gemmatales; family Gemmataceae; genus Urbifossiella. Next base: position 53,476 of record PLDW01000057.1, read on the forward strand.
GCTGGTGGTCTGCTGGGCGGTCGAAGGGTTACTCGCCAACCGAACGGTCGCGTAAGGGAGAAGATCCATGTCCACAAAAGAGCTTCGGTCAACGTTACGTCAGCGGGTCCGCGTAGTGACCCGACAGATGTGGGCCCTCCACGTGGGTCGGGGGGTCGCCCAGACGGCTGTGGTAGCTGTTGCTCTGGTCGCGGCCGTGGCGGCAATCGATTATCTGGTCGAGTTGCCGCTCCTGGCACGGGTCACGCTATTCGCGGTCGGCCTGACCGCCGTGGCAGTGCTTGCAACGCAGTGGGTCGTTCGCCCCGCGCTGAGGTGGGGCCGGAGCCGGGTGGCAGTGGTTCTGGAGGGGCTCTTCCCTCGCCTCGGTCAGCGGTTGCGAACCGCCCTGGAGCACGGCAACCGATCATCCGATGAACTGACCCGCGCGGGCGTGGCTCCCGCCCTGGTCGCTGCGCTCGAAGACGAAACCGCCGAGAAAGCGAAGCCATTGCCGTTCCAGGCGGCCCTTCCCGTCCGCCCGATGCTCTTCGCCACCGGGGTCAGTCTCCTCTGTATCGCGGTACTTGTCGCCGCGGCCGAACGTGCTCCCGAGTGGCGGACCGCCCTGCGCCGGGTAGCACTCTCATCCGAGTCGTACACAGCGCTCTCGGCCACCCCTTCCGCCGGCATCGTGGATGAGGGTGCGGACGTTGATGTCCTCGCGACGATTTCCGGCCGCGCTCGCCCGGCGGTCGTTCTGCATGTCCGCGAGGTCGGCGACCCGGACTGGCGCGAGGAGGCGATGGATCAGGTGGACGGCGGATTCACCGCTCGGGTCGCGAAACTCCGATCGACGACGGAGTTCTTCGTCTCCGCCGGTCCGGAATCCACCTCCGCGCAGCAGATTGTCGTCCGACGCCCCCTCAAGATCGAATCGGCCCACATCGAGGTTCGCTCGCCCGCGTACACTGGGGTCGCCCTCGCAACCCACGATATCGGGAGCTTCTCCGCCATCCAGGGGAGCACAGCTCAGCTCCAATTTGACCTGGATCGCCAGCCGACAACCGCGGTTCTGGTCATCAAGGATCCGACGAAGCCGGGCGCTGCGCCCCACCGCAAGGAGATGGCAATCCAGGGCCGGCAGATCTCCGTTGAACTTCCGCTCGCTGCCGACATCGAATACGCCATCGACGCGCGGGACGCCAACGATGTCGGGGTGGTCGCCAACCGGTTTCGCGTGCGGGTCACGGCCGACCAGCCTCCAACGGTCTGGTTCGAGGTTCCCTCCGAGAATATGGAAGTCCACACGCTTGCCGAAATCCTGATGCGAGCCCGCGCCCGGGACGATTTTGGCATCTCCAGAGTCGGCATCGTCTTCCAGGTCAATAACGAGGAGGAACGGACCCTCGTGGTCCACGATGTCAAGGAGCCATTCCAACGGGCCGCACTGGCTGAGCAGATGATTCTGCTGGAACAGTTCCTGTTAACGGAGAAGGATTGTGTCGCCTATTACGCCTTCGCCGAAGACAACCGCCCCGGCACGCCGCAACGTGTGACAACGGAACTGCGGTTTATCGACATCCGTCCGTTCAAGCGGATCTATGAATTGCGTGATCCCGGCGAACCAATGGACGGCCCGAAGCGGGATTTGATCTTCCTCGACGAGGTGATCACCCGGCAGCGGTTCAACCTCAACCAGACGATCCGGCTGGAGACGCGGTCGAAGGCCCGGCTCGATGTGGCACAGGTCGACAAGGTCGCCGCCTTCGAGAACAAACTGGCGACCCAAACGCACGACCTCATCGATTTTCTGACGAGCGTCGGCGTCGATGGCACGGCCCTGTTAACCCAGGCGGAAGAGACGATGCTGTCGGCAGTGGATTCGCTACAAGGGGCCAAGTTCACCACGGCGATTGGTCAGGAGCGGGATGCTCTGCGATACCTGATGGAGGCCCGGAACACGATTCGACAGATCTTGTTGAAGAAGTCTCCGCAGGTACGAGCCCAAGCTAGGGCGTTCGACAGGCTCCAAAAGCAAAAACTCCGCCAACAGCCAGAAAAGAGCGAAACCCTCACGGCCCTTGCAACCGAATTGATCCGTCTCGCCGACGAAGAAGACGATGTCAGCCGACTCCTCGCCGCTGCGGGGAACACCCCGACAGGTCCCGGCACTGCGGGGGACAAACGGAACGAACCGGCCACGACCACGTCTGACAAGCCGGACATGAACAAACCCGGACCGGGCAATCCTGACAAGCCGGACATGAACAAACCCGGACCAGGCAACCCTGACAACCCCGATCCCACGAAGCCAGGGTCAGCTAATCCTGATCCCACCAAACCCGATCCCACGAAGCCAGGGTCAGCTAATCCTGATCCCACCAAACCGGGTTCAGGCAAT
>PLDW01000049.1 GCA_003136315.1 Gemmataceae bacterium
GGGTAGGTATCAGCTGACCCGGCCACTGACGTCGCCGGTTCGCCAATGACAATGTGTTACCCCTCGCACCCACTCATTGAACCGTGCCGGGAAAATCACTCTCCTTTCTCACCCCGCAGACGTTACCATTGATGGAGATGCGGGCCAGGTGCTCGTGTCTTGGTCTTCTACACCTGTCGAGGCGGTCCGACTGATGAACCTCCCCCACAAACTCGTAGCGACCGGGTTCGTCGCCCTCGCTGCCATCACCCTGACCGGTGCAGCCATCCTGGCTGTCGCACCGGTGAAAGAGAAAGAACAAGGCCCGCTCGACAAGTTCCGATTCGTGGCGTTTGATGGCTTCGACGGGGCGCTCCGGCTGAACTGGAAACCCGTCCGCCCGGACGACTCGCACGTGTCGCTCAAGAAGAACCCCGGAAAGCTCACGATCACGACGCAACGGGGCACCATCCACGCGGCCGCGAACAAGAACGGCACCACCCCATCGGCGAAGAACATCTACGTGATCGACAACCCGCTTGCCAAAGGCGGCGACTTTGTCGTCACGACCTGTATTGTCGATTTCGCTCCGACCGCCGGTTTTCAACAAGCCGGTCTGATTTTATACGATGACGATAATAACTACTTAAAATTCGTTTATCAATATGATTGGCGAAATATGGGTGGAGCGAATCTCGTTCTGCTCAACGAGCAGAACGCAGTATCGAAGGCCTCACCGGTCCCGATTGAGACGACACCGAAGCGCTGGCTAAGGTTTATGAAGAAAGGCAACGGATACGAGTTTGCCTCCAGCGCGGACGGAGATCGGTTCAACACTCATGGTGTGAGCGAGTGGAGTACGGGCGGGCCGAAGCAGATCGGCATCATTGCCAAGAATGGCGGCACCCCCGACATCCCCGAGATCGATGCCCAGTTCGAGTTCTTTGAACTGAAGGCACCGTAATACAGTTCGTTCAACACACAGCCACCAAGCTCTAGATTGCATCTGGGCGCGTCTCAGACACGAACCGCATCGGCGATGTCGCATCGACGAAAAGACGATTCGATACACATACGGGAGGGCGAGCCGAGCACCACCCATACGCTCGGCAAGAGCCTCGCCCTCCCGTTAGACCGACTATTGCTTCCGGAATGAGACTGCCCGGCTGGGGTCTTGTATCAGATGTCACTTCGACGCGGGAGCCGCGTCGGGGAGTTTCAGCTCGACCCCCTCCGCCACACTGGCGGGCAAGTAGCGTGGGTTCAGATCGTAGATCTCGGTCCAACGGTTCCGGTCCCCGAGCACCTGCTCGGCGATTGCAGGCATGGATGAGCCGCCCTTGGGGACGATGTACGTTCGACCCGAGCTGGCCCGGAAGGCTGGAGCCGGATCGGTCGTCGAACCCATTGGCCTCCAATCGCTGGAGCCATTCACAGGCGTGACCCGCCCTGCGGTTGAAGGAGTCACGCCCCCCTGCTTCCGCAGGACGTGGATGGGCGGCACTTCGACATACTTTCCGGGTTGGATGGGGCGACCTTTGTTGAACGCCTGGAGCGCGGCCGCGTACCGGGCATCGTTGTAAAAATCGCGGCTGATGCTCTCATAGGAGTCTCCCGCCCGGACGTCGTGCAGGTCCACATCGTAAGAGGTCTGCGGAGCCGGAGGGGGGGTTGTCGTTGCTGGTCGAACCTCACCGGTACCCCCCGCTGGCTTCGCAAAATCCAGTGGGGACGGACCGGGTGTCCGATCCGGCGGAGCCAGCGAAGGAGCGATGGCCGGGGGCGTCACTTGAGCTGAACCCGGTGGAAGGAATGGAGGGGAAGGGAAGCTGGCAGTGGGCTTGGTCTCGCCAGGTAAAAGCAATGGGGGGTCGAGTGCGCCTCCTCCCGACGGAGTGGAGCCCGCTGTTGGGAGTGCCTGACCCGACACCACCCTGCTTGATGCGGGCAGAGTTGCTGGAGTCGACGGGGGAAGCATCGACGGTGCGGGGGGTGCCACGGCCGAACCACTCCCGGCCCCATAAGTTGGGCCAGCGGGCGGGGCAACAGGGACCAGGCCACCAACGGACGGGGCAACAGGGGCCAGGCCAACGACGGGCGGAGCAACAGGGATCAGGCCGCCGACCGGAGGGACATCAGAAACCGCGGTGCCACCAGGCGGTGGCACAGGAACCAGGGGGCCACCAGGCGGGGCCGGTGAGGTCAACGGGACCGGTAGGGGAGTTGTCGAAAAACTACCGCTGGACCCTACCAACGGTGGGGCAGAACTCCTTCCACCCCGCTCCCGTCGTTCGAGCACCTGTCCCGAAGAAGGCGCTGAGGTTGGCCCGGTGGGAGTTAAAGCCGGAAGCGTGATCTTCGGGTCTTGAAATCCCCCGACCGGAGTCAGTGGGCCACTCGGCGGAGGGGGTTTCGCCTCCGAAGCGGCTTCAGTGGTGACCGTCGGCGGCAACCGATTCGGTTCGGCTGGCGGCGATTCTCTTACACCTTTTGGTGCATTCCAGACTGATGAAGAGGGAGGCGTTGTCGTGGCAGTCTCGGTGGGTTTGGTGGGCGGCTGCGGGATCGCCGACGGCACCTCAACACCCTGAGGAAGTGGCACCGCGAACGCCCCAGTCGAGGGCGGGGTGGAAACCCCAGCCGTTCGTGAACTCGAAGAGCCTTCCAGGCCGACTTGAGGCAGGGGAACGGTATCAACTCGGGACGGAAGTCGTTGCCCTCGTGTCCCATCCGTGAGGTCAGACGGTTGCGGGAGCGGCGTGGGGGGGGACGCTACCGGGATGTTCGACACATCAAGAGGGGCGGGAACTCCAGCCGTTCGTTGACTCTGTGAACCTTCCAGGTTCACTTGAGGCGGGTAAACAGCATCGGCTCTCGAAGGATATTTGTGTCCTCGTATCCCATCGGTCAGGTCAGACGGTTGCGGAGGGGCCGTGGGAGCGGACACACCCGAGACATTCGACGGGTCAACTGGAACTGGCGGTTTCGCCTGTGCGACCTGCTGCGTGCCTCGCTCGACAGTGGTGGGCTCATAAGGTGGGGATACCGGCCCCGACATCCCCCCCAGCACAGGTTGTTGGATGGCGTTGGCTGCGGTCGGACCTGGGCGGAGCGGCTCCCTCACTGGGTAGGTCTGGTTGGCAGTGCGGTCGTGTGGAGGGACAACCCCGTTTCCCCCAGTTGGAGGCATGGGAACGGAACTGGCTTCCGCTTTTGGAATCGGGACCGGTAACGGGAACGCAGCGGCCGAGCCAACCGGTGGTGGCGGAGCCAATACCGGTCCTGCTTGGTCGAGATTGGTCTGCCCGCCCTGGCCGTTATTCGTCTGGGGTGATGGGGGCGGCGGTTGCACTGGGGGGGCGACCGGCTGCCCCTTGGGTGCGTTCTGATTCTGCCCCTCACTTTCCCCTGGGCCGGACGGGGCAACTGCTCTGACCTTCCCATCGGATTCGCCCCGTGGAAGAGCAGCAGTCTCCTCTCCGGCCTTCGTCTCGTCCGGCGGATTCGACGTGTTTGTCGTGTGGAACAGGAGCCGCACGCCAGCAACGCCAACGAGAAGGCTAAATGCAGCCGACATGGCAATGCCGGCCTGTCGCTTTGTGGGGTTGAGACCGACTAGCCTCGCGACTACCCCGACAAGGCCGCCTGCGGGTGTACCCGGGGCCACCACAGGTGGGACAGGTGCTGGAGTCGGGACTGCTGGGACGGCTGCTTTGGCGACAACGGGAGCGACCGCCGGTGCCACAGCAGGAGTGGCCGCTGGGACCGCAGCAGCCGCAACTGCACTCGCAACGGCTCCGGCTGGCGTGGGCAAGGGGGTCGATTTCGGTGGTGGAACCGCGGGGAGCACGACCTGGGCTGCCGGGCTCGGTGGCGGAACCGCGGGGAGCGCGGCCAGGGCTGCCGGGCGCGGCGGGGTCGCGGGAAGGGGCGGGGCTTTCACCGGGACATCGACAGCGATCGGGTCCATCCTGGCACCGTTCGTTGGGGGTAACAACTCGGGGATTCTCATCCACGGGTTGGGTCAGGCTTATGCTTGCGGCCCAGGGATCGGCCGACGGACCGCGACCCGGAGCTTCGCACTTCGGGCTCGCGGGTTACGACTCACTTCCTCAGCGCCCGCCTCGATGGGCTTTTTGGTCAGCGGCTCCCACACCAGTGGTGTCCGGAAGGTCTGCTTCACCCGCCGGTCTTCCAGCGAGTGGAAGCTAATAATCGCTGCCTTCCCACCCGACTTCACGACCCGCGGAAGCATCGACAGCAGCCGATCGAGCGCGCCAAGTTCATCGTTCACGGCAATCCGTAGCGCCTGAAACACACGCGTGGCGGGGTCAAGCCCTCCCGACCGCGGAACACTTCGCCGGACCACGTCGGCGAGTTCGCTGGTCGTCGTGAACGGCTTTTCGGCTCGCCGCTCGACGATCCGACGGGCGACTCGTCGGCTATGCCGCTCCTCGCCGAACTCGAAAAACACATCGGCGAGCCCTGCCTCGCTCATCCGGTTCACGAGGTCAGCGGCAGTCGATCCGATGGTTGGATCGAGCCGCATGTCGAGCGGACCGTCCTCTCGGAAGCTGAAGCCTCGGTCGGCCCGATCGACCTGATCCGACGCGAAACCGAGGTCCGCCAACACCCCATCGACAGATTCGATTCCCAGGTTCCCGAGCACCTCGACCAACTGATCGAAGTTGGCATGGACTAGGGTGACCGGAAGCCCCTCCAGTTTCGTCCGGGCCAGGCCGAGCATAGTCGGATCCTGGTCGAGCCCGATCAACCGGCCCGACGGCCCCAATCGTTCGGCGATGAGCCGGCTATGCCCACCGCCTCCAACTGTGGCATCGACCCACACTTGACCCGGTTGCGGGTCGAGCAGGCGAAGGACTTCGACCGGCAGCACGGACACATGCTTCGGCCCGTAACCGTCCCGCGGGAGGGGACCGGTCGGGGATTCGTGTGGGGACATACGATGATCGGGGAAGGGGGTCAAGACGGACCGTCAGGCAGCCGGACACGGTCCGGGAATGCTGCCAGCATCGTACCGGTGATGGCGACAGCGGACCAGACGAGCGATCACTCATTGCGGAGACGTCAGCGGGGCCATTGGGGGCCAACCCGCCGGAGCATAGTGCGTTTCCCACACGAGCGGATCGGAGAGGGGGAACAACGGCACTGGGGAGGAGCGGATATCGAACAGCATCGCACCGTCTGGAAAGCCGGTGCTGCGGCCCTGGAATGTGATATGGACACTATTGAGGACACGACCGCCCAGCCCAAGGAGGGGTGTCTTGGGAGCGGTTTCGTCAAAGAAACAGTCCCACTCGAATATAAAGCTGGGAAGCGTGGGGAACCGGGCAGTGAGTACTCCTGAATGGATCGGAACCTCGGCTTGACGACCATCGGCATAGGTCTTCGTGAGGGTCCGTACTGGCATGGGATCAGGCAACCGCAGATTCAGTCCGGCAGGGTTGGTCGGGGTTTTGGGTCCGGCTAACGAGAGGTTCATGGAGGACACACTGGCTCCACTATCAACGCGGAATTGCAAAGGCTCCCATTTTCCCTCGGCAGTGCGGAGTTCGATGACGACGGCGGCAATGAGTGGAACCGGGCTTTGACCGCGTACCGGGCGGAGAGGATAGGTAAGGGCGGGTGGCACGGTGGACAACTACTCCACGTATGGGATCTCACGCACGAATCCCGAGCGGGCATCCACTCCGAACACTTCCTCAACCGCGCCGACCTCGTTGGGACCGACGGCCAGAACAATCACCCTCTGATCAGTCAGCCGTCTGAGTACCAACTGCCCACCATAGTAATGCGATAACGTCCAGTCGGCAAGGGTTCTGCGACGAGCCTCATCTGATGCGACTACCCCCGACTCCTCGGCCACCCGTTGATAGTGTGCTTCGACCTCGCGGACGAGTTCGTCTGGGGGACACAAGTAGTCATCCGGGCGAATATCACCCGAAAGAACACGGCGGGCGCGGGTCAGGAACGCGGGCTCCTGGAGGATGGCAGACGCGACAGTCGCCGTGTCGGGCCAGGAGGTAGGCGTCTGGACGATTTCGGGGGTTCCGATCGCAGGCCGACCCAGGCAATCCGCCCGATCCACAACAGCCTTGGGCTCGACCGATGGCAACAGGGCACCCGGTAACTCTGTGTTGCTGTCAGTCATTTGCAACCCCTCAATGAGAGTGATGAGTTGGGCTCGGGTGTTGTGTCTGTCCTTGCTATGGTACTCGCCACGTCAATGCCTCCGGAATCCGCTCAAAGAGCGATCGGAGTTGCTTCAATCGTCGATGTTGCCGCTTCATTTCAGCCCAGACTGTCGGGTGGCCCATCCGGAAGAGACTATTCCGCAATCGCGTCAACTGCACTGGAGTCTTCCCGGCTTCAGACCAGGTGGCGTACTGGTCAAGTCGGGCGACATACGACCCATACGCTTCCTTCCGAGCAGCGACGAGGTAATCACGATCATTCAATTTCAGGATGCGGATGGTGTGCTCCGCGCGGGCATAGTCTCCCGTGTTGAGGGCAGAGGTCGGGACGAATCGGAACGTCCCAGTCAGGTCCAGTTGCATGTAGAGTAATCCATCCTCTGTTCGCGGGTCAATGAACATTGGTGTTCCAGCAACCGGCGGAACCACGGGACTCCCTTGCTGCCTGGTGACATCAATGACGTTCGCCGGTGGCACCAGCACCACAAATTTGTTCCTCTTCCCTCCGTTGCACGGACCACACGCATAAAGGAAATTCCCCCAGACAAACACCGCTTCCGGGTAGAGATCCTTGGGGCGGACGTGCTCTACCTCGTCGGCAACCGAGTCCTCGCAATACATGCAGCGTCGAGCACCACTACACATCCGAGCCAACGTCTTTCGGACCTCACGGAATGTGGCATTCGACGCTGTGTTCCGCTTGGGGAATCGCTCCTTGGCGGCATCGACTCGGGCGGCATAGTCCGGAAGCCCATCGATCTCACTCTGGAACGACTGAAGTCCGGCACGCGCGGCGGGCGCGAGGGGAGTGTCGGGGTGCCGGATCATTTTCCGTTTGGGGTTTCATAGGCAGATGTCGGTAGGATGCGCTGCAGTTCCCGCTGTCGGCGCTTCTCATCGGCGTCCAGTCCGTCTCGGGTCTCCTTCACGTTCAACGTGGCGAGTTCTTCCAGGAGTTCCCGCGACTTCGCTGACCGGGTGATGCCATCCCCGAATACCTCGGTCCCGTAGGCGTCGAGAATGTTTCCGTAGATCAGACGCTTGAGTTCATCGCCACGGATGAATCGTCCATTCTCATCCGTACCCGGTGCTGGCAATCGGTACACCGACCCCGGGTCGGCTGCCTGGCAGATAATCGGGCTGTGGGTCGTTACGATGAACTGGATGTTCGGGAAGTGTTCTCGGAACCACACTCCGACGCGCCGTTGCCAAGTGGGATGTAAGTGGGCGTCGATCTCGTCAATGAGAACGACCCCGGGAGCGATCACCCGGCTTGGGTCGTCAGGGTCGAAGACCGCGTCTGCGCCATAGGTCGCAGCCATCTGCCGAATCAACTCGAAGGTCATGCTCAGGATCGAGCGATACCCGTCACTCAGATTCTCGACATCGACCTCCGCCCCGTTGCCATCAACGAATTTGACGGATGTCGAAGAAATCGAGTGGAGTTTCACCTCGAATGGCAGAAAGCCCTTCTGGTTAATGAAGCGAATGAGAGGCTTCAGGATCGCGCCTTCTGGGTCTTTTTCGAGCTGTTTGAAACGAAGGGTCTGAAGCCATTCCAGGCACTCAGACAATGCCACACTCTCATCAAACAAGGAGAGATGCCGGCCAAGTCGAGGGAGGCTCTGGGAGACTGTTTTATACTCCGGATCGCCCCCGCGGAACCGACGGAACGGGCCATATGACGCAGAGAACCAACCCTCTACATTCCCCCAGACGTCGTGTTCGGTTGGAGTTCCCCAGGCACTTTTGCCATACACTCCCTCGCTCCCTACCATAACCGTTACACTGAAATCTATGAGGTTGTCTCTGCGACCTTTTCCTGACGGCTGATCAACGGAGGGATCTCTTACAATTTCCAGGCGGATACGACCGTACTCACTCTCTTGCCTGCGCCACTGCTCCCACGGTTGCCGTAGGGCATACGCAGCGTTCGGTCCGATCAGCGCGAGCCCAATGGCCTTGAGGAACGAACTCTTTCCGGAACCGTTGTCACCAACGATGACATGCCAGCCAGCGGAGGGCATCCTGGGTGTTAACCTCCAACTCAAATGTTGGATGGCTCGGATGCCATCGATCTCAACGCTGCGCAGGTACACGCTTCGCTCCCCGTCTGCCAACGGCCTCTCCCACGGAATGACCTTACACCATCTCGATTCCGTGGACCAGCCAAGCGGTAGTAGCGCATCCGAATCAGAACCGCAATGCCGACCACGTCGCCGCCGTGTACTTGTCGAGCAGTTGTCGGTAGAGCGGCACCTTCCGTAAGAAGTCCCGGACCTTCGACTCGCTCGGGGTTTGACCGCATTCCCGGCAAATACGCAGAGGAAGGCAAAAACTGACATCGCGCCCTTGTTCATGGCCAGCCGACCAGGACATGGAAATCCAGCCGAAGAGGAGTGCGAAAAAGTTGAGCGTCCAACCCCGTGCCTGGACTTCGGGTCGCTCACAAGACACCGTCACATAAGCCGTTTCCGTGGTTGTCACACCGCAGCCGAGGCAATGGGTTTCCTCGGGCAACTGCCCTTTCAGGAGTCGGGCCTCGATCGTCATCTCCGCCGATAGCGGCGATTCGCCGGCCGAGATCCGAAGTTGCTGGAGCGACGGAACGGAGATCGTCTGCCCGCAATCACAGTGGATATCACAACCGGCATCCGTCCCCGAGACCTGATGAGTTCGCCCGCAATTGCAAGCCAACGAATAGAGCTTCTCCAAGTCCGCAACCTCCTCTTTGCCGCCAAGGGATCGTTGGAAGCCGTATTCTGGTCGTGGATTTTCTACCGAACAAGTGGCTGACGTGACTTTCCTCACTCGGGCACGACGGGTCTTGATTGAGTGAAGTCGTAGGGGTTGGGCTGACGATATCGGTCGTGGTAGTTTTGTCCTACGGCTGCGGGCACGGCTCAGCCGGCGTGGGATCCTGGCCGGAAGCACCCCATCCCTCTTCCCCGAGGAATGCCATGTGGTCCGCCCTCTTCCTGGGCGGGGCGCTAGCGATGGGGCAGATACCGGCACCCACGAGTCCCGCCCAATCCTCCGTTTTGGACTCGCCGGTCGTGGTCCGTCCTGCCGATTATGCCCCGACCCCATCTCCCTCGGAACTCGAACCGCAGACATTGACCATCGAGGTGCCACTGGCACAGGCCCCTTCACCCGCAACAACGCAGACCAAGCCCGCCGCACCGGCTTCCGTCCCAGATCGGTGGGCGTTGATGAAGGCTCTCCAGGGCACATGGTACGGGGCCGAACTCGACGACCACCAACTCGCCGTTTCCGGCTGGGCGTCGATGACGTTCACCGGCAGCACCGACCGCCACGACCAGCTCCCGATGGGATTCAACTACCTGGCCAACCAGTTCACCCTCCAGCAAAACCTGGTCCGGGTCGAGCGGTTCGTCGATCCGAACGCGACCACCCCGACTTGGGGGTTCCGGTCGGACACCATCCTGCCGGGCCTTGACTACCGATTCACGATCGCCCGCGGGCTGTTCGACCGACAACTCGTGGCGGACAACGGCACCCCGAACCTGTACGGGATCGACCCGGTGCAGTTCTACGGCGAATTGTACGTGCCCGAGATCGGCCGGGGGCTCGACATCAAGCTTGGCCGCTTCTTCGCCCAGTACGGGGCGGAAAGCATCGACACCACCCAGAACGCCGCCTACTCCCGCGCCTACAACTTCCTCTACAACCCATTCACCCACACCGGCCTGCTCACCACCCTGAAGCTGACCGATGCCTGGATCGTCCAAAACGGAATCGTGACTGGCAGCGACGTGTTCATCGACCCGGCGGACAACCCGACGTACATCGGGAGCGTGAAATGGGCACCCCCGACTGGCCGCGACAGTGTGCTGGTCTCGGTCATCGTCGGGAAGGGCCGCTATGACGTGGCCCGGTCGTTCAGCAACCCGGAGTTGTTCGACCTCATCTACGCTCACAAGTTCACTGACCGGCTGACCTACACGGTGGACACCACGTACAGCTTCCAGACGAACGTCCCGAAATTGGGGTTCGTGAACAACTGGGGTGTGGTGCAGTATCTCACCTACCAGCTCAGTTCGAAACTCGTCGCCACAGGTCGACTCGAGCTCTTCGACGATGTGCAGGGCCAGCGGACCGGTTACAAAGGGCTGTACACCGCCCTCACCACGGGTGTCACCTACAAGCCGTACCCGTACTTCTGGCTGCGGCCGGAATTGCGGTACGACACCAACGGGGAGAGCCGGCCGTTCGAAGGGAAGCCGGACCTGCTCACCGCGACAGTGAACGTCGTGCTCCGGTGGTAAGGAGTTGTCCAGAATCAAAATCGTGAAATCGCTGGCACGGGCTTGCAGCCCGTATNNCCCAGGATGGCCAGGCCACGGAGAATATGCCTGTTTTTCTCCTGTTCGTTTGATCGGCGAAAAACACGATTTTGATCTTGTACGAGTTCTAAGCCCCGCGAGAACACACACCCCGGGGATTCTGAACGTAACGGCGGACGGATCGTCAACGGATTCCACACAGGCACGGAGGCCGATGAACATGAATCGGATGAATCACGTAGCGGCACTCGGTCTGGGACTGGCGGCTGTCCTGTTCCCCGCCACGTCCGGTACTGGCCAACAGCCGAAGACCGCCCAACCGGGCCAGCCACTGAACATCACCGTGACCACCGCGGGCAGCGCCCCGGATGTGACGATCGCGCTGGGCACCCGGAGCGGGAAGGTGACGCCCATCCGCTCCGGCCGCACCCACACCGGCGGCGGGAACATCGACGTACAGCAGCCATCACTGGACACCCTGGTCGTGACCCTGTCCGGGGCTGCGGTCGCCTACGGAGGGCCCTGTGGGCCGGCGACCGCGAGTCAGGCGTTCGAGGTGGTTCAGCAGTTCGAGGTGTCGTTCGACAAGCCGTCAGTGAAGGCGGCGAAGATGACCGTCGAGGGCCGGCTCATCGGGTTTTTGCGTAGCCACAAGCTTGGCACTGCTGAGGCGTGTGCCTCGGCAACGGTGACCGGGGGAGCGGGGCCGGGGCTGGCCCTGGCGATGGGGCCGCACACGGTGGCCGGAGCCGAGAGTGTCTCGATCAACGACAAGGAGGGACCTGTAGGAGCCGTGGTCGCGGCCAGGAAGTTCTCCTTGAGCCAGTCCTTCAAGGTGGCGGCGTCGATGCCCAAGAGCGTCTTGCCGTGCAAGGCCCCGTCGGCTGAGTTCGCCCCGGACCCGGCCCTCGACCCACTCTGGATCAGCGCGACGGAGCCATTCCATGGGGCGAACAAGAAAGATCTTGGGTTCCAGGTCATCATCCGGGTGACTCCGGAAGCTGTGCCCGAAGCGGACAAGACGAACGGCAAAGCCGACGGTCGGTGATGGCGGAACTGGGATCAGGGCAACTCGAAGGCGTCACGGATGGCTCGATAGCATTCACAGGTGGCATCCTCCAAGCTTCATCGATCAAGGACTTTGATCTTCCCGTGCTGGTAGGTGATCATCCCAGCACTCGGATGGCCCGGAATAAGGACGAGCGGAGAAAACCTAACCCCCCAACCCCCTTCCCTAATACAGGAACCCGTAGAGGCTGTCACATTCCAGGAGCAAACATCGGTCTAACGGGAGGGCGNNAATCGTCTTCCCATAGATGCGACAGCCTTTGCGGGTTCCTGTATAAGAAGGAAGGGGGAGTCAGAGGGCCGTTTGACTCTCCTACTCCTCCCCTGTCGAGGGTTTTGTCCGGTAGTCCTAAAGGCCGTCCGATCCCCGGCAAGGTCGGATAAGGTCCGCTATGGTCCACAAACGCAAATGACCACCAAAGAGAAGTGGCCTACTTCGGTTTCGACGACTTTGGGTCTCGGTACGCGAATTCGGGCGGCCACAGGAGGGAAAAAGCCCTGACCAAAAGACCGCACAGCTACGGGTTTGCACCCCAGGCTGACTTCGCGATCAGGAAACCAGGGGCTGGTCAATCCGTTCTTGCCACTCGAAGAAGTCGACGGGTTATGGTTGGCGGGTCGCTTTCAGGATCTTGACCGGTGGTTTGAGGGTCTGTCCATCGGCCGGAGCGGCCTGGATCTTCTTCACCACATCCATTCCCTTGACCACCCGTCCGAAGGCGGCGAACCCCTGGCCGTCCGGGTTCCGCTTCCCGCCGAAATCCAGCTCGGGCTGGTCGCCGATGCAGACGAAGAAGTCGCCAGTTGCGGTGTCCGGGCCGTCACGGGCCATCGAGATCGTCCCGTCTTTGTGGGCCAACTTCGTGTCACGAGTGCGCTCCAGCTTGATGGGTGGGAACTCGTCCTTCGCCTTGTCCGGGTGGACCCCGCCCTGAATGACTTCGATCTTCACCTTGTTGTCTGGCTGGTTCCCCGGCGTGACCGTGCGGTGGAACTGGCCGCCGTCGTAGAACTTGCCATCGACGTAACGAAGGAAGTTCGCGACCGTGACCGGGGCTTTCGCGGAGTCGAGTTCGACCTCAATGTCGCCGGCCTCGGTCCGAAGCAACACCCGGACGGGCTTCTCATCCGCTCTCGCGGCGCGGTCGGCGATCCCCCCGACGAGTAGCAGCAGGATAGCCCCAAAAACCATTCGCCTCATGTCCGCCTCCCAGGGGTGTTCCCTCACGCGGCGGTCGGAATCGGGGTCGGAACCGGGCCGATGATGTGGGTCAAGACCCCGAGCAACTTGTCAACCTGGTGGAGTTGATACTCGACCAGATCGAAGGTGACCGTCACACCGGAAAGGTGGAGGAATTTCCACACAGTGCCAGTGGTAATGCACCCGAACACGGGGTCGGCGGGGGTTCCGTGCCGTTGATTGAACCGCTGCGCGCCGACCATCCCCGCGATGCACTGCCCGAGCCCGTCGATAATATTCTCCCGCTTGGCCTCGAAAATCACCACAGCCGGGGCCAGGATGTCCGGCTGCTGGGGCGCACGACCGATCAGGAAGTCGCAAAACCCGGTCAGTCCGGACGCGGGGTCGGCCTGGAAGTCGGCCCCGGAGAAGAGGGAAATCTGGCCGCGGTAACGCCACCAGAACTCACCGAGCACAGGGGCGACCATCCACTCGCTCCGGGCCTTCTCCGTGTTGATTGTGGCCGCCAGCCGCGCTCCGATGTCCAGCGTTTCCCGAAACGTCCGGGCTGAGGGGGTCTCGGGAACGTTCGCGAAGAAGTCGGGTTCGGTCCGCCAGGTCAGGCCGAGTTGTCGGACAACGTCCGGGTAGTGGAAATCGCTGAACGCCATCGCCGGGGCCTCCTTCGGATCACGCAAGGATTGTAACGGAGACACGGCGATGTTGCAGCGGGTGAGCCGTCCCAGGGCGTAAATCTGTAACGATCGGGGGATTTCTGCGGGCCACAGTTGACGCGGGTAGCTGTTTTCGGCAACAATAGAACCGATGATGTGGGATCGGTGAACCCGTCGCTGCCCCGATCTCCTCCTCCCACCTGCGGCCCTGCTGTCCCGCCGGGTGGGACCGACCAGACACGGACCTTCCCGCCGCCACCCGGCGCTGCCCCTGCCGGTGGCTACCCCTCCGCCCCTCCCCGCTCCGCGCGGGCCGACCGATGGGAGCTTGCTGAATGCCCGCCTCGATCCGCACCGGCGGTCTCGTCGCCCTTCTCACCCTGGGTCTGGTCCTGACCACCGGCTGGGCACATGCCCAGCCGACCCCAGACCAACAAGCCGCCATGATCCTGGCGGCCGGGCAGAAGGCGTACGCCGACGCGAACCCGCAATTCGCTGCCGAACGCTTCCAGGAATTCCTCCAGAAGTTCGGCGGGCACAAGGACGCCCGGTCCGCACGCTATGGGCTGGGCCTCGCTCTCCTGGATCTCCCCAACCCCGATTTCCAGAAGGCAATCGACGCCCTCAACCAACCCGCCAGCGACCCCACTTTCCCCGACCGTCCGCTTGCCCTCTACTATTTGGCCACATCCTACCGCGGGCTCGGTCACAAGGAGATCGGTGAGGGTGTTGCGCGGCCAAACGAGATGCCGCAGCGGCAACAGGCTGCCCACGGGAGGTTCAACGAGGCCGTCAAGTTCTTCACCCAGGCTCGCGAGGGGTTCGAGAAGAAGGCACCGGCGGATGCCGAGTGGGTGGCCCGGACACGGTGCGACCAGGCCGAGATCGAACTGCGTCTGAACAAGATCAAGGAGGCCCGCGCGACCGCCGAAGTGTTCGCCCGCGACCCCGCCCTCGCCAAAAGTCAGTACCGGCCGCTGGGTCTGTACTACCACGGGGTTGCCTGCTTCCTCTTGAACGACATCCCGGCAGCCGGCAAGTCACTCGGTCAGTTGGCCCCGTTCGACCAGCCATTCGGCCCCCACGCCCGCTACCTGATGGGTCGTATTCACGCGGCCCAGGACGAGCGGGCCGAGGCCGCCGCTGCGTTCGATGCAGTCCTCGCCGGGTACGACAAACAGAAGAAGGACGCGATCGAGGCTCTCAAACAGCCCGACCGGTTCAAGTCCGATCCGTGGGAGAAAGCCCGGCTCGAAGCCCTCGTGCGCAACCCCCCACCAGACTACATCGCCGGCAGTGCCTTCTACGGGGCATGCCTGAACTACGAGGCCGGGAAGTTTGGCGAGGCCCTCCCCAAGTTCCAGGCGTTCGCGAAAGACTTCGCAGCCTCACCTCTGAAGGACGACGCCCTCCTCCGGGCCGGGTTCTGCCTCGTCCAGACCCGGCAGTACGACGAGGCGGCCAAGCTCCTCCCACCGCTGACCAACAACCCACGGATCGCCGATCAGGCGTTCTACTGGTTTGGGAAGGCCAAGGCGGGGCTGGCTACGGCCGCCGATCCGAACAACCCGAACCTCCGCACGCAACTCTTCAACGAGGCGATCCAGGCTTTCCGCACTGCTGCCGATCGGGCAGGCCAACTCGCCGGAGCCGACCCGGACGCCCGGATCCGCCGCGCTGAGATCCTGCTCGAACTCGCCGACACCCAACTGACGGCCAAACTGCCCCGCGACGCGGCCTCCGCCTACGAGGTGATCTGGAACGAGAAGCTGCTCCCCAACCGGGCAGAGGAGATCCTCCAGCGGCTCATCGCTGCGTTCCACCTGGCCGGAGACTTCCCGGCCTCTGAGCACCGCATCGCCGAGTTCAAGCAAAAGTTCCCCCAGAGCCCGCTGCTACCACTGGTCTTGTTCCGTGGGGCGGAAAATGCCTATGGTCGGGCGGGGGTCGCCCTGAAGCAGAACAATCCGACTGCCGCGAAGCAGGAGTTTGCCGAGGCCGCCAAGCGATACGAAGACGTGATCGCCAAGTTCCCCGAATTCGATCGGGTCAGCCGGGCCAGATACGGGCTTGCCCTCTGTCACGTTGCGGTCGAGGACTGGGAGAAGGCCGCGGCGGTGCTGGATGCGATCCCGGCTCCTGACCGGAGCGGCGACCTCGCAGGCGTCTCGTTCGTGCTCGCCGACTGCCTGATCCGGACTGCCCCGGCCAAGGCCGAGGATGCACTCCAGGACAACATGCTCCGGGAAAAGCTGGGGGCGGCTGCTGGCCTGCTGGAGGGGTTTGTCAGCACCAACCCGAAGGCCCCGGAAGCGGCGGATGCGGTTCTCAAACTCGGCTACTGCCAGAAGCGGCTGGGTATCCAGTTCCCTCCCGGGAACGATCGAAACGATGCGCTCAACAAGGCCCGCGCAGCCTACGAGCGGTTGCCCAGAGAGTACCCGCAGTCGCCGCTGGTCGGTGCGGCTGCCCTGGAACGTGCCAAGGTGGTGGCTCTCCAGGGTGACAAGGGCGGAGCGATTAACTCCCTGCGGCAATTCGCCAACGATCCGCTTCAGAAGTCGCCTGTCGCCCCGCTCGCCTACATCGCCCTGGCGACACTGTTGCGGGAGCAGAACCAGGCTCCGCTGGCGGTCCAGGCGATGCAGGATGCCCGTGGGAAGTTCGAGGGACCGCTGGCCAACGACCCGGAACGGAGAGACTGGCTCCCACTACTGCGCTATCACCACGGGGTGGCACTATTCGAGGCCGGGAAGTCGCACGAGGCCCGCCAGGCGTTCGAGATGGTCCTCCAGGGGGCAGCCGGCAAACCGATCGGAGCGGAGGCCGCACTGCGATTGTGTCAGTGCCTGGCGGACGAGGGGAAGAAGAGGATCGAATTCCTTGAGAAAGAGCGGTCCAAGGGGGGGCTGAGGCCCGAGCAACTGGCCCAACTTGACAATCAAATGAGGGCGGTGAAAGCCGAACAGGTGAACGTCGGGAAGCTCTTTGAACGACGGGCGGAGGAGTTCAAAGCCGCACTCCCACAGGCTGAACCCCGGGCCAGGATGCTCTACGATGCCGCCTGGACGTATCGCTCCCTGGCCCCGGACTCTCCGCTCAACCCCGCTGGCCGGCCGCTGATCCTCACCGACCCCGTGGCAAAACCGGACCCGCTCTCGGCCGAGATGCTGGATGCCGCCCGCAAGGCGTACCAGAAACTGATCGCCGAGTTCCCGACCCTGTCCCTGGCGGTCGAGGCCCGACTGGAACTGGGCGAACTTCAGGCTGACTACGGACAGCCCGATGATGCCGCGAAACTGTTCAAGGACGCTCTCGACGCCGAACCGGCCGACAAGCCGACCCCGCCCGAAACAGCCGAGCGGATCCGGTTGCGGCTCGGGGCTGCACTCTTCGCGAAGAAGGATCTCCCGGCCGCACTGGCGCAGTTCGATGCGGTCGCCGGCAACGAGAAATCCCCACACCG
This sequence comes from Gemmataceae bacterium, assembly GCA_003136315.1. GTDB lineage: Bacteria > Planctomycetota > Planctomycetia > Gemmatales > Gemmataceae > Urbifossiella. The sequence goes on from PLDW01000049.1 coordinate 16,890, forward strand.
CGGGGCCGCGCTCTACCGGTCGGCGGAGTGTCTTCTCGCGCAGGGGAAGTGGGAGGAGGCCAAGAACAAGCTGGTCATCTTCCGCGATAACGGGGCGTTCCACAACATCCCGGGAGTGAGCGACCGGGCGCTGCTCCGACTGGGGTCGGCTCTTACGGAGTTGAAACAGTGGGACGCAGCGCGGCAGGCATTTGAAGCCCTGCTCGGGCGGTACGGAGAAGGGAACATGTGGGCGATTGACGCCCGCTATGGGATGGGCTGGGTGCTCCAGAACCAGGGCCGCTTTGATGAGGCGGTCAACCAGTACTCTGTGGTGACCCAGAAGACCCAGGACGAGCGAGCCGGTCGGGCACACCTCCAGATCGGACTGTGCCGGGCGGCCCAGAAGAGGTGGGACGATGCCGGGAAGGCGTATGCCACCGTGTACTATGGTTACGATCTGCCCGACCTGAAGTTCGCCGCGATGGTCGAGCACGCCCGGGTTCTGGGCGAGCAACAGAAAAAGGCCGACGCCACGAAATTGCTGGAGCGGATCATCAAGGAAGCCCCGAAAGACAGCCCCTGGGCCAAAACCGCTCAGGAGCAGTTGGACAAGGTGAAGAAGTAACGAGTTGTCCAGAATCAAAACCGTGAAATGGATGGCACGGGCTTCCAGCCCGTATTGGCCCAGCATGGAACGATGATGGGTGGCCGGGGTTGANNGGCGTGTTGGCCCAGGATGGCCAGGCCATGTTGAAAATGCTGTTTTTCTCCTGTTCGTTTGATCGGCGAAAACCACGGCTTTGATCTTGGACGAGTTATTAGGGAGACGGCCGGAAATGACCGACCAGGCTTGTGGGTGCCACGGGCGGCTTGTCCGCCCGTGAAAGCCTCTCACGGGCGGACCAGCCGCGGGACACTGAAACTAAACACTAAACACTAAACACTAAACACTAAATCCGTGTTTTCGCCCCGAAGGGTCGGTGGATAATAGCCCAGGGCGGAGCCGGTCTTCCGGCGAAACCCTGGGTGTGATAACTGCCGTCGCCCACGGCACAGGAGGCCAGACCGATGCGACCGATCTTCCCCGCCGCACTCAAGCTCACTGCCACCGTTGCGCTCATCGCTGCAGTCGTGGCTATTCTGCTCACCCCCCGAACCGCCCCGGCCTACGTCGAGGCCCCGATGACGCTCGGGTCGGTCATCCAGCAATCCACGAACGTCGTGCTGATGACCGTTATTAAGGTCGATAAGCAACAGAATCTGATCATTTACCAGAAGGTCCAGGATATCAAAGGGAAGCACCCCCAGGACACGATCAAGCACAACATCGGCCGCGGCGGGCTGCGGCCTGGCGAGTGGGAAGAGATCATGAAGTGGGCGGAGGTCGGCAAGCAGGCCGTCTTCTTCCACAACGGCGGGGCCAGCGAGACGTTCATCGGGGTCACGTGGTATCAGGCGTACCCGCAGGGCGACTGGTGGGGCATGTCCCACGGCGAGCCGTTCCTGCTCCGGTCGTACGCCGGGAAGGTCGACAAACTCCCCGGGGTTGTCACCGAAATGATCGCCGGGAAAGAGGTGATTGTTCCATGCATGGTCGATGGTGACAAGGAAGCCCTGCACAAGAAGACGGCCAAGATCCAGCGTCTGAAGTCCAGTATGAAGCTCCAGGATTACAACCCGAAGCGGGATTTCGTCGGCTGGGGCGGGGAAGACATCCGCCGGATGCAGGGGATGCCCGGATTCGACCGCTATGCGGCCCTTCCGAAGCTAGACGCTGAAGCCCAGGCGGTGTCGGTTGTCGACATCGACAACGACGGCAAACCCGATCTGTGTCTGTGTGGTGCCAACAAGGTTGTGCTGATGCTCAATGGTGGGGACAGTTACAACGAGGTCACACTCCCCGGCTTCAGTGGTGGGGCACGCTCGGCCGTGTGGGCCGATCACAATGGCGATGGACTGCCCGACCTCCTTCTCGCCACCGCTGACGGTCCCCGACTGTTCACCAATCTCGGGAAGGGCCAGTTCCGCGACGACACTGCCCGGCTTCCGAAGGAACCCGCCTACAATCTGACCGCCGCTGCCTGGGGCGATTTCGATGGGGACGGCAAGCCGGACATCCTGCTTGCGAACGGGTTCCACGGACTGCGGATCTATCGGAACAGTCGACCGGAAGCACCGAAGCCAGTGGCCCTACCAAAACTCGGCGACTGGCACGTCATCGGGACGTTTCGCGACATGACCGGAAAGGGGAATTACGCCACCGAGTTCCCGATCGAGAAGGACAAATTCACCCCGGAGAAGGAGTACAAGGGGAAGCGGAACCTACCAGCCAAGTGGGCCAAGAAGGAGAGCAAGGACGGCGAGCCCACCCCCCTTCCGGAGGTCGGGCAAAACTGCGCCACCTACTTGCACCGGGAACTGGAGGTCGCGGCCAATATCGAGATACCGGTCTCCTTCGTCAGCGCTGGTACTCTGACGGTGTGGGTCAACGGCGAGAAGGTCTTCACCGACGACAAGGTGAAGCCGGAGCCGACGGGTCTTGTCCTGAAGCTCAAGGCCGGGAAAAACGCGATCCTGATCAAAATGTGCGACCTCACCGGCGCTCCGCACGCCTTCACGTTCGCGCTCGGGCAAGGTCAGTCTGGCCCACCCGGACCGTGGTTCGAGGATGTCTCCGTCGCCTGGGGCCTGGGCGCCGAGGGTGCGGGTAGCGACGTGAAGGGCGACACCCTCGCGGTTGCTGATTTCAACGGCGATGGCCGACCCGACTTCCTTTACGGGGCCGGAACGGGAATGCTGTTCCTGAATGTCGGAGGAAAGTTCGTCCTCAAGCCAGATGCGGGAATCAGCTACAAGACGGGGAAGGTCGGGCCAGCCCTGTGCGACTTCGATGGGGATGGGCTCGTCGATCTGTTCGTTCCGCAACCCGACGGCAAGTGCCGGCTCTTCCGCAATAACGGGAACGGGACTTTCACCGATGTCGCAGCCTCGGCTGGCGATCTCGCAAAGCCGATTCCCGGTGCCGTCTCCGCAGCCTGGGGCGACTTCGACAACGACGGCTACCCCGACCTCGTGGTGTGTTGCCTGCGGGGATCGAACCGGTACTTCCGGAACACAGGGAAAGGAACCTTCGAGGACCGCACCGCCGACCTCGGGCTAACCCAGAAAGTCTTCAACTCGCAGGCCGCCGCGTTCGCCGATCTGAACGGCGACGGACAACTCGACCTGATCATGGCCAACGAGGGGCAGGAGTCGTCGATCCTGTTCGGGACGGCCCAGACAGGCACCGGCAAGACACCGGTGGTGGTTCCACTGAACGGCACCCCGGGCCTCAATGGCGGGAAGGTGGTGGTGAAGGATGCGACTGGCAAGGCGGTGGCCTCGGCATGCGTCTCCGGTGGTGAAAGCCGAGGCGGGCACGGCCTGTTCCCGCGATTCGCCCTCTCCCCAGGAGTGTACAAGGTCGAATTCATCAGCTCGGGGGGTAAGGTTGCAGTCACCGACGTGACTGTGGTCGGCAGCCCAATGAATGTGAAGATGCAGTGATTCACAGCAAATCATCTTTGCATGAGCCCCGAAGGGGCTCCTGCTAAGGCGGGCGGCAGAAGAAAACTGACCCGGTTTTGGGACTTGCCCACGCCGGGCCGCCNNGCGGCCCGGCTGTCCATGACGGGTGGTATTCCTTCATCTGCCGCTCGCCTAATCGCTCAGGGTGGAGCCGGTTTCCGGCGCAACCCTGGGATCGCGCTGGGACCGTGCAACCCTGGGCCCGCTCCCGACATCGCACGCCGAAGAGGATTCGCCAGTATGCCAGTTCTGAAACTCATCGTTTCTCTCTGGGTGCTCTGCATTCTTTGCGGTGAATCATTGGCCGCCGATCCTGCGCCGTGGGGCACGTACCGTGGCAACCCTCAACGGACCGGCAACACCGACAACCAGCCTGGCCCGGACAAGCCCGCGGTGTTGTGGGCGGTAAAATCGCAGGACCACTTCGTTGCCTCCCCGGTTCCGGTTGGGGACAAGATCTATTTGTCCGGACTCGGCGGCTTCAACCGCCCCACGATCGCGCTCTTCCCGGTTGCCGGGAAGGGGCCAAAGATCGAGCCGGTGTGGTCGAAGTCGGCCCCGTACCTGAAATTCGCTACTGTCAGCTCTCCCGCGGTCGCGGCCGACAAGGGCGTGCTCGTCTTCGGGGACGGAATGCACCAGGACTCGGGCGGGTGGCTCCACTGCGTGACGGCCGAAACCGGCCGACCGCTCTGGCAACTCCCTGTTCCCGGCGACCTCGTCCACCTCGAAGGCAGCCCGACCATCGCCGGGGGCCGGGTGTACATCGGCGGTGGAGCGGCCGGAGTGATCTGCGTTGAACTCGACAAGGCCACCCTCGACGGCAAGGAACTCGACCTTGCAACCATCGCAAAGATGCAGGAGGAACGGTGGAAGGAACTGCTCGCGAAGTACGAAGAGCAGAAGAAGAAAGATCCCGATTTCGCCATCCCTCCAAGCGACGACAGTCTCTACAAACCCTCTCCGAAGAAGGTGTGGCAGGTCGGGGCCGTTAAATGGCACGTCGATGCACCCGTGAACGTGGCTGGCGACAAGATCCTTGTCCCGACCTCGTATCTGGACAAGGAGAAGACCGGCGAGCGAGCCCTCTACGCCCTGGACGCAGCGACCGGTGACACCATCTGGAAGGCCGACCTCACCCTCAACCCGTGGGGCGGAGCCAGTGTCGCCGGGGACACTGTGATCGTCCCGGGGAGTTCGATCGGGTACTATTACAACGAGATCAAGGGAGCGAAGGGCGACCTGACTGCCCTCGATCTGGCTACGGGCAAGCCAAAGTGGCGGAAAGATGTGCCGGCCGGGATTGTCGGGTGCGTGGCCATCGCCGACGGGCTGGCCGTCTGTTCCGGATCCGACGGGAAGGTCCGGGCCTATCGCGTGGCGGATGGGGATCGGGCATGGATCTACGATGCAAAGATGCCGATCTTCGCTCCCCCGGCCATCGCGGGTGGAGTGGTCTACGCGGCCGACCTGCAAGGGACGGTCCACGCTTTCGACCTGAAGACCGGCGCACCGAAGTGGGTGCTCCCGCTCGCGAAAGACCCGGCGGTGATGGCTCCGGGGATGGTGTATGGTGGGGTAACGGTCCAGGGCGGTAAGCTGTTCGTTGCCACCTGCAACCTGGAAGGCCCGTTCGCCCGCAAGGACACGGTGATTGTGTGCATCGGGCAGAAGTGAGGGGCGGGGTGACTCAGCTTGATGACAAGACCTGGGCGGCAGTGACCGCCCACGAGGACACAAAGCTGGACCCACCTGCTTCAGCAGGCGCGATTGCGGAGTTCGAGGCTTGTCACGGATTCACCTTCCCAGCCTCGCACCGTGCATTCTTGCTACGTGGTAATGGTGGTAGTGTGGGCAATGTGCGATTATTTGGCGTTGGCCGCTCTGACGCACTCGATCTTGGTCAGTGGGTGGCCGAGATGCAGCCGTACGTTGAGGGGATGGCAGACGGCCCCATTCTGCTGTTCGCCAGCGAGTGGGGCGGGAGTTACTACTGCTACAACCTGCGGCAGCCAGGCACCGGAGGCGAGTATCCAGTCCTGCGCTGGAACCACGAGTATTCGGAGGAGCCCGAAGACCGCCCAATGTTGTGGTCCGAGTTCGCGCCGGACTTCGTGACGTTCGTGCGACAGGTTATCGCCTGACCATCGGTGAACCTGATCCGACCCGCGATGTCGACTTCCAGGGAAGGCCCGTTCGCCCGCAAGGATACGGTGATTGTGTGCATCTGGCAGAAACGAGGGGAGCGGGCATAAAGGAGCGTCCCAAAGCGGTTGGGGTCTGAATATGCCGTGACACGGCGGAGGGTGCATGGCAGATGAAAGTTCCAGAACACTGCCTTGACCAACTGCGTGCGGCTGGTCTGCTCGTCTCCGACCCGTATATCCCTAGCCACCTTGGCTTCCCCGATGGAGTCAAGGTTGGCAAACCGACGACCACGCCCGGCAACTGTATACCGGGGTACGAGGGTATATGGGGGAGCGGGGCGGTTATTGATGCGCCATGCCCAATCCTTCACTCAGACGGGAGCAAGTGGGAAGTGACCGTTCACACGTACATCCCTGGCCCTGGACCTGGCGACTTCATCAACTTCTGGGACACACCTGAGGAGGCGGTAGCCGACATCCTCGACTATCTTCTCGGCGATCCTGCGAGGATGGGGGTCAAGCAATTGGCCCGGGAGGAGTTCCTGGCAACGCTCGACCAGCCCGATAACGACGACGAATGAGCAAACTGCTCAGCAGCGTATCCGAGACCTCTTCCGTGCAAACGACGCCTGGGATTCGTGTGAACTGAGTCGGAAAGGAATGCCGTTCATGAAACGCTTTACCTTCGCGGTCGGATTGTGTACCGTTCTGCTGATCACCTCCTTCGCGACCGAGGAGCCGAAGCCGACCCCCGGCGGGGTGGTGGTCGACAAGGAGAAGCGGACGGTCACTGTGTCCTCGAAAGTGGCCTTGAGGAAGCTGCCGAATCTCGATCAGGTCTACCCGATCGAGTTGATCGCCAGTTGGCCTCACCCACGGGGGAAGAAAGCCCACGAGACGGTGGTCACCTTCGACGTGAACCCGTCCGAGGTCCACAAGGGTCTCTTGGCTCTTGACCTCAAACCGGGCAAGCCAGCCAAGGGTGAGAACGCCAAGGCCGAGGGGCCGGCGGTGAATGTGTTCATTGAGGTGCCAGCCGCCGACGGGACCGGAAAGCGATTGACGATGGACAAGGTGCTGCTCGATCCGAAATCGAAGAAGCCGGCCCCGAAAATCACGTTTCGGTTCACCGGATCGGTGATGTCCCCGATTGATCCGAGCAAGCCCGACGAGAAGACCTACGGCGCCGACCTGACCGGCACCCTGATCGCCCTCTTCCCCGTCACCGACGAGACGGTCCTCCAGACCGACTGGACGATGAAGGAAGAGAAATACCTGAAACTGGAAGTGAATACGGATGTGTTGCCCAAGGAGGGCGCTCCGGTGAAACTGGTGATTGAGGTTCCACCGCCGAAGTAAGGGAGATGTCAGGTAATGACCGACCATGCGTGTGGGTGCCTCGGGCGGCTTGTCCGCCCGTGAAGGCGTCACACGGGCGTACAAGCCGCCCGTGGCACCCGATCCCCCCTGGTCGATTTTCTCCCCGCCTGCCTGGCCCTTGTACCCTGGACATTGCTCGTCAAGCCCCGCCGAGACCCCCGCAATGCGATCTGCCTTCGTTCTGATCACCGTCTGTGGCCTGGCCAGTTGCAGCCAGCACGCCCCCCCGCCCCCTCCAGACGTGGTCGTGATCGCCGATCCGACCCCACCCACATCGGTCGTCGATGTCCCCGAGATTCTACCGACACCGTCGGCCGGGTCGGATCCGGTGGCAATTGCAAAGACCCCCGCCGTACCACAGCCGCCTCCGACAACATTCCCCTTCCCGGCTGATGCCGCCGGACAAGCGCTGCCGAACGTGGTCGCTTCGCCGGCCCCGGCCCCGCTCCCGGTCGAACGCTTTGCCGCCGTGCGGACGGTCCGGGCCGCATCAAACCGGACCGTGAACCCCGACCCACTCCCGAAGGTCGCGTACTCCCCGCGGCCTCTCCTCCCGGCACACCCGAGCGGGCTCCGACCCATCGCGCCCACTGAACGGGTGCCATTCGATATCGGATTCGGGTCCACAGCCGTGCCGGCCCGCCCCGCCCTGCCGAACCCACCCGGAGAAACCACCCGCGCCCGCGACCTGAACGTGCCCCCGCCCCTCAACCCAGTTGGTCGCCACCTTCCTGACCGGGCCAGCCTCGACGACCCCACTGCCGACACCGGGAACGCCGCGATCGTGTCTCGATCGCCGACCCCCGACCTCCCGCCAGCCGCGTTCCTCAAGGTCACGCTCCCCGACCCATTCGAGCTCGCCGATCAGGTGAAGCCGAAGGTCGCTCCGACCGCGGAGCCCGGCCTCGCGCCGGTCACGGTGCCCCCCCGGCGGCCGAAGTGATGTCGCCTGCCAAGTCCAGGCCCCTGCGCTCCCGGACCGGCGATCCATAAGACACCCGGGCGGATTTGCCTCCACGCGGGTGCCGAAGGAATGAATCTGACCAAAGCCGTGATCACCGCTGCCGGGCGGAACCAGCGCGGCCTCCCGCTTCAGACCCTCGTGGACCGGGACGGGGTCGAAAAGAAGGCCCTGGAGATCATTCTGGAGGAGGCGGTCGGAGCCGGGGCGGACGAGGTGTGCGTGGTGGTTGCCCCGGGTGACGAACCGGCCTACCGGGCCGCAGCAGGCGGACACGGGTCGCGATTGCACTTCGTCGTTCAGCCGGAGCCGCTTGGATACGGGCACGCTGTCCTGCTCGCCCGGGAGTTCGCTGCGGGCCAGCCGTTCCTCCATCTGGTGAGCGACCACCTCTACATTGCCCGTGGTGACACCCGATCGGCCAAGCAAGTTGCCGACCTGGCCCGGGCCGAGGGGTGTGCCGTCTCGGCCGTACAACCCACCCGAGAGAGCGTACTGCGGTTCTACGGAGCGGTCGGCGGCCGTCGAGTGGCCCAGCGGGCGGACCTGTACGAAATCCAGCACGTCATCGAGAAGCCAACCCCGAGCGAAGCCGAACAGACGCTATCGGTCACCGGCCTGCGAGCTGGGTTCTACCTGTGCTTTTTCGGGGTCCATGTCTTCACACCGGCGGTCCTCGATATCCTGGCGGAAACCGCAGCCGGAGCGGCTCCGGATCTGTCGGCCGCGCTGGCCGAACTTGCTCGCAGGGAACGTTACCTGGCCCTGGAGGTTGCTGGCCAGCGGTACAACATCGGGCTCAAGTATGGGCTGCTCACCGCCCAACTGGCCCTCTCTCTCGATGGCATCGACCGGGAGAAAATCCTGGCCCAAATCGTCGACCTCCTCGCCCAGCGAGGCTGATTGGAGAGGTGATAAGACAAAGGATGATTAACCACAGAGTCACAGAGGACACAGAGAAAGACGCAAAACAAAGTGAGATCACGGGTAGCGGTCGTGATCGCCCCGACCCCGGTAGGGGTCGCAGCAATTAGCCGGTGGTTGAGCGTAGCGACACCACCGGTGGCGGGTGCAATCACCTCAACCACGATGGATCACAGAGGCGATGACGTGAATACGGACACCTGACCAACCCCGGTAGGGGTCGCAGCAATTAGCCGGTGGTTGAGCGTAGCGACACCACCGGTGGCGGGTGCAATCACCTCAACCACGATGGATCACAGAGGCGATGACGTGAATACGGACACCTGACCAACCCCGGAGGGGTCGCAGCAATTAGCCGGTGGTCGAGCGCAGCGACACCACCGGTTTGCAAACCCGGGCTCAATCCGTGTTCGCGTCATTGTCTCCGTCACCGCCCCCGGTGGTGGAGCTGCGCTCAACCACCGGCTAATCGCTGTGACCCCTCCGGGGTCATTACGATCTAGAAATAATCTATGCTTAATCTCTGTATTTCTCTGATATCTTCATGCTCACTGACATCATTCTCTCGACCGACCCGGCCCTCCGAAACCGCCCTCTGGCCGCGGCCTGCCGGGGGTTGAGCTATACCGAACTGCTCGCCGAGCGAGACGCTCTCGACCGGTTCCGGCGGGAGAGCGGAAACCTCTACGCCCGGGTTCGCGCACTCTTCTTCCTGTATGCGATCGATCGGTTTCACCTCCCGGCCCGGCCTGAGCTTCCCACCTCGGGGCGTATCCCGTATGCCGGGGTTGAGCGACTCCTTGCCCGCCGATTTGACGAAGCCATCCGGGTGTTTCGAGCCGAGGAAGCCGCCCACGGACCAAGTGATCCGGTGTGCAGTGGGCTGGCCGCCGCGTACCACGCACTCGCCTTTCAGACTCTCGCCGATCAGGTCCGATCGAGCGTCCGCGGCGTGGCCGGGAACCGGTGGATGTTCCGGACGGGTTCACCTGCCGACCACCCCCTCCGCGTCTGTCCGGAACTCCTGGTACGGTCCGGGCAGGGGCCGGCAGCGCCGTTCCCCGTTCTCCGAGAACGAACTCCAGTTCGCATGGATTTATCGCATTCATGCTGGAGTGATATTTTTTTCCTCGGGATGGATTACCCCGAGGGTGCTCGAGTCCTGAACGTCTCGATCGACCTTGGTGTGCATGGCCGGGACCGGACCCCCAGGCCACCGATCGAGGTCTATTTCCGGGTGATTGATGAGCCAGTGTTGCGGCTGGTGAGTGTCGATCTGGACACAGCGGCGGACGTGACATCGCTCGCCGAAGTGTTCGATTTCGCACGGGATTACCTGGGGCTGCTGAAGGCCGCTGTAATTGCTTCGGGGCTCATCCCGGCTGGGTTGGAGGGCGCTCGCCAGGATCTCAAGCAGGTGTTGGAAGTGCTTGTCGGCCCTGGTCATGGGATCGAACTGGTCAGTGCGGTGAACGACATCCCGAAGGGATCGCGACTGGCCGTCTCGACCAACTTACTCGCTGCGCTGATTGCCGTTTGTATGCGGGCCACCGGTCAGGCCAAGGCCCTGACGGGGGGGCTGACCGAACCCGAGCGGCGACTGGTCGCAGCGCGGGCGATTCTGGGCGAGTGGCTTGGCGGGTCGGGGGGAGGCTGGCAGGACAGCGGCGGGGTATGGCCCGGGATCAAGCTGATCGAGGGGACTTTTGCGGCCGATGGCGACCCGGAGTTCGGAGTGAGCCGCGGCCGACTCCTCCCGCGGCACACCGTTCTCGGCACTGAACGGGTGTCGCTGGAGGCTCGTCACCAGCTTGAAGCGAGCCTCGTTCTCGTACACGGTGGGATGGCCCAGAATGTCGGGCCGGTCCTGGAAATGGTCACCGAAAAGTACCTCCTCCGGGAAGAGAAGGAGTGGGGTGCGCGGCAACACGCACTGCAACTCTTTGATGTCATCGCCGGCCACCTCGAGCGCGGCGACATCCGCGCGTTGGGGGGCTCCACGACCCAGAATTTCACAGGTCCGATCCAGGCAATCATCCCGGCCGCCACGAATGCCTTCACCGAGGCGCTGATCGGGGCAACACGCACGCACTTCGGAGCGGATTTCTGGGGTTTCTGGATGCTCGGCGGGATGTCCGGGGGAGGAATGGGTTTCATCGTTGCTCCCAACCGGAAACCCGAAGCCCAGGCGTTCTTGCGGACCGAAATGTCCCGCCTCCGTGGCGACTTCCGGGACAGTCTGCCGTTCGCAATGGAGCCGGTGGTATACGATTTCGCGGTCAATCCGGACGGCACGTCTGCCGACCTGCTCGCCGGTGGCGACGCCCTTCTGCCACGCGGATACTACGCTCTGCTCGTGCCCCGATGGCTGCGGGCCGACCCGCGCGCGGTGCCAGCTTCGCAGCGGGCGGAACTCGACCGGGTCGGCCAGGCCGCTCGTCGCAATCCGGACCTCTCCGGATTGGTCGAATCTCTGTTTGATCGGATGCTCCCGAGCGCACCGGCGGCGGCAGGCGGGCGCTCCGCCAACCTCAACGAGGTGCTCGTAGCGAATGGGTTCGACCGGGATCAGCACGACCGCATCCGCGACGACCTCCGTCGGGGATTGATCGGGCTGGCCCAGAACCGCCTCCCCGCATCCACGGTTGTCGAGGACGTCAGGCCTGGTGACGTGATCGACGCCCGGGGCGGCGTGTCGGCCGACCTCATCGAGCGGGGTCGACGGGCGCTGGAAGCAGGCGAGGCTGCGGTGGTCACTTTGGCTGCGGGGGCGGGAAGTCGGTGGACGCAGGGGGCGGGGGTGGTGAAGGCGCTCCACCCGTTCGCCAAACTCGCTGGACAGCACCGGACGTTCCTCGAAATCCACCTCGCCAAGAGCCGTCGCACCTCCACTCTCTTCGAGGCCACTGTGCCGCACGTCTTCACGACCGGCTACCTGACCCATCGGCCGATTGCTTCTCAACTGGAGGGAAATGGGGCCTACGGCTATCCGGGGCCGGTCCGGTTGTCGCCGGGGGTGTCGGTCGGATTGCGACTGGTGCCGATGGTTCGGGATTTGCGCTTCGCGTGGGAGGAGACAGCTCATCAGGTTCTGGACGAACGGAAACAGCGGGTGCGGGAGAGTATCCAGGCCGCGCTGATTGGTTGGGCGAAGACCGCCGGGGAAGGGACTGACTATATCGACAACGAACCACTCCAGTGTCTTCACCCGGTGGGGCACTGGTACGAGATCCCGAATCTGTTGCGCAACGGTGTGCTCCGCGACTTGCTTGCCGCGCGTCCGGGGCTGAAATACCTTCTCGTCCACAATGTGGACACCCTCGGGGCGAATCTTGATCCGGGCCTACTCGGGCTACACATCGCATCGGGTCAGCCATTGACTTACGAGGTGATCGGCCGACGGATCGATGATCGAGGGGGCGGGTTGGCCCGGGTGGACGGGAAGGTCCGGATTCTGGAGGGGCTGGCGATGCCTCGGGAGGAGGAGGAGTTTGACCTCTCGTTCTACAACTCACTCACGACATGGGTGGACATCGACGGCCTTCTGCGAATCTTTGGGCTTGATCGCCGCGACCTGGCAGACGCGACGAAGCTGGCGACGGTCGTCCACCGGGTCGCTGCCCGGTTACCGACCTATGTGACACTCAAGGACGTGAAGAAACGTTGGGGGCACGGGCACGAGGATGTCTACCCGGTGTGCCAGTTCGAGAAGCTCTGGGGAGACATGACGGCCGTGGGTGGGGTGGACTGTGGATTCGTGGCAGTCCCCCGGGTCCGGGGTCAGCAGCTCAAAGACCCGGCCCAGCTCGACGGGTGGCTGCGGGACGGCTCGGCCGACCACGTCGTCGCCCTGGGGGAGTTCTGACCCCGCGGACCGCGGTCGATCATCGCCAGGGTGGACGGATTGGCTGGGGCGTTGTCGAGAATAATCTCCCAGCATGTGAACCAACTCCTGCGTCTCGCGTCTTGTTATGTGGAACAGTCACAGAGAAACCCATGACCCGGTTATTGCAACAACCCGGAACCTCGCAACAGCCCCACACGGTGTTTGGGTTGGGTAATCCGGGGAATGCTCTCCCGGACGGATGACGCCGATTCGATCGCAGGGGAACACCTGGCGGCCGGGCGTCTCGAAGCGAGATGCCCGGCCGCGGTGCGTTGGGACTGATGCGAGTCCGACTTAGATAGCGGTGTGGAGCCGAATGGTAAGGCGGCGCTCTGTTAAAGCGCAATGTGCAGGTTCGAGTCCTGCCACCGCTGCTGACGCTCAGGGATCGGCTAACGGCAAGCCCCCGGTCTTTGAAACCGGCAATGAAGGTTCGACTCCTTCTCCCTGAACCTCCTCCGAAACCGCTGACAAGACAGGAAATCCAGCGGTTTCGCGAATCTCGATGGTGCCCCACTCACATCGCAGAGTTGGTTTTCTAGCCGCAATTCTGTTGCCCGAAATGCTTCGTCCAAGGCGATTTCGCCCTCGTGCAACAGGAGCGGGGTTCCATCAAATTCCGAGGTGGCACATGAGTTGCTTTTACATAAGAAGAGTCTTTCGTGTTTCGTCATGCCGGGGACACGCCAGGGCACACTTGAGAGAGGGAGGGTGGCATGGATTGGCCGACCAGGGCCGCGGTTCTGGTGGTGGACGACTCCTCAGCGGTCCGGACCTTTCTCGGGGAGTTGATCCAGCGTCACGGGTTCCACACCCACCTCGCGGGGGGCGGGCAAGAAGGCGTCGCCCTGTACCGGGAGCATCAGGCGACAATCGCCCTGGCCGTGCTGGACGTCCAAATGCCCGAGATGGACGGCCCAGCCACGCTGGGCGAGTTGCAAAAGCTCAACCCTGCCATCCCCTGCGTGTTCGTGAGTGGCAATATCGGGTTGTACACCGAGGGGGAGTTGATTGACCTCGGGGCAATCGCTGTGCTTGCGAAACCGATCGATTCGCGGCAGTTGGCAGGCATTCTGGCGGCTGTCCAGCCCGGCCCCTCGTCCGATCCAGGAACCCGCTGAGGCTGTTGCATCTATGGAAAGACGATTGGACG
>PLDW01000376.1:0-31816 GCA_003136315.1 Gemmataceae bacterium
TCACGAAGAAAGAGAAGGTCAAAGTCTGCGAACTCAAACAGGTCGAGGAGAAGTTCAAGTACACAGCCCTTGAATCCGTGCAGGTCAAGGACAAGGTGAAGGTGTGCGAGCACGTCTGGACGACGAAGGAAGAGCCATACACGTGGTACGAGTGCATTCCGGTTCACGCCAAGCAGAAACGGACCGTCTGCGAGACCATCTGCGTCCCGACCGTGGTCACAACCGTCGTCCCCATGCCCTCGTGCGCCACTCCGACCTGCGGCAAGAAGATCGGGCTCTTTGGGCGGTTGTGCCACAAATCCGCACACACCTGTGACACCCCGTGTCCGACCCCATGTCCGATGCCCTGCGCGACCCAAACGGTCAGCACCACGGTCCTGAAGCCGACGGTTGTGACCAAGGAGATCGAGGTCGATGTCGTCACCTATACCCAGATCAAGAAGGAGGGGAAGCGGAAGGTTTCGATCTGCACCCCCGTCTGGACCGAGAAAGAGGTGACCGTGTGGAAGTGTGTCCCCGCGCCGAAAGAGGGCGTCCGGCTCGTCTGCGTTCCGACATGGGTGGAGAAGGAAGTCGATGTCCACACATGCATCTGGGCGGATAAGGACGGCGTCCGGGTCGTCTGCGTTCCGACGTGGGTGGAGAAGGAAGTCGATGTCCACACATGCATCTGGGCGGATAAGGACGGCGTCCGGAGCGTCTGTAAGCCGTTCAAGGTCAAGAAGTGGGTGGACCACTCCTGGTGCGAGAGGATACCGTACATGACCACGATCAAGGTTCCCGTGATGGTGCCGTGTGCCACTCCGGTCCCGACCTGCTGCAACTAAGGCAAGCGGACAGAACCTAACCCCCCAACCCCCTTCCCTAAGAGGGAAGGGGGAGCCAAAGGATGCTCAGAACCTAACCCCCCAACCCCTTCCCTAAGAAGGAAGGGGGAGCCGGAGGGCGGTTTGACTCCCCTCTGCCTGCCTGTCGAGGAGTTTTATCCGGTGGTCCCAAGCGATCACCACCCGACATCACTCCGACAACCCCCAGGCCCCGGCATAGCCGGGGCCTGTTCTGTCACCCGTGATCGCTCTTCTCACCAAGCGGCGGACTTCCCTCCTGCTCACAAACCGTTACCATTTCAGCATGATCCGCGATCCGAACTGTCCGTTCTGCCGCAAGCTGGCAACCCCTCCAGGATGGCCGGCGGACGACATGGTCTGGACATTCCCACACTCGGTCGCAGTACTCGGACCCTGGCAATTCTACACCGGCTATTGCCTGCTGGTCTCTGATCGCCACGCCACGGAACTGAGCCAACTTGGGTCGGACCGAGCCGCATTCCTGGCAGAAATGGCCACACTTGCCGAGGCCATTGGAGCGTGCTTCCAGCCGCACAAACTCAATTACGAACTCCTCGGGAATCAGGTTCCGCACCTGCACTGGCACCTCTTTCCACGGTCGGTCGTCGACCCGGCCCGGCTCCGCCCGGTGTGGTTCGACCTTGACCGGGCCGACGCCGACCCGGTCGAGAAGGAGAGGCTCGAAACCGGAACTGTCCCCCGGTCCGAATCTGTCGCGAGGCTCCGTGCGTGGTTGCGGGCCAACGGAGCCCCCGAACGTCCGGCACAGTGACCGACCGGGAATTCATTATCGTGTCAGTGAGTACGTCCCCACGATCAACGTAATACAGGACTTCCGCCGCTGGCGACTGATGGCACTTCTTGCGGTGGTAGACGGAAAGCCACTAATAGGACCGACGGAGGCCCCGGGGCGTTGGCCGTTCCGCGTGTGTGGTACAATGGTCTTACCCTCCCGCACAGGATACCGCCATGACATCGCGTTTCGTCGTCGGCATCGACCTGGGGACGACCAATTCCGCTCTCGCCTACGTGGACACGATGGCCGGAGCCGGTGCCACCGTCACCCCGTTCCCAATTCCTCAGGTGGTCGGACCAGGGGCAGTCGAGGAGCGTCCGCTTCTCCCGTCCTTCCTGTACCTTCCCGGGGCGGGGGAGCAACCTGCCGGAGCACTCAAACTCCCGTGGGATCCGGCCCGCGACTACGCAGTCGGGGAGTTTGCCCGGGCGTTCGGATCGCAGGTGCCGACCCGGTTGGTTGCCTCCGCGAAGTCCTGGCTGTCCCACCCGGGGGCCGACCGGAAGGCCCCGATCCTCCCGTTCCGGGCTCCCGACCCTACTCCGACCACGGGTGGACCCACTCCACCCGCCGCCCGCAAAGTCTCCCCGCTCGATGCCACCACCCACTACCTCAAACACCTCGCCGAAGCGTGGAACGTCGCGATGGCCCGCGACCTCCCCTCGAACCGGTTGGAGGTTCAGGACATTGTCCTCACCGTCCCGGCGTCGTTCGATGCTGCCGCCCGGGAGTTGACGGTGGAGGCCGCGCGAGCCGCCGGGTTCGAGCACCTCACACTCCTGGAGGAGCCGCAGGCCGCGTTCTATGCGTGGTTGGATCGGTGCGGGGACGGCTGGCGTCAGCAGGTTGGTGTGGGAGAGCTGGTGCTGGTTGCAGATGTCGGCGGGGGGACGACCGACTTCACCCTGATCGAGGTTGGGGAGGATAACGGGAATCTGGCCCTCACCCGTCTCGCTGTTGGCGATCACTTACTGCTCGGTGGGGACAACATGGACCTGACCCTGGCGTACCACGTCGCCCAGGCACTGGGTAAGGCCGGGACGAAGCTGGATGCGACCCAGATGACGCAACTCACTTATGCCTGTCGATCCGCGAAGGAGCAACTTTTCGCCGACCCGAAACTGACATCGGCCAAGGTCACCGTCCTGGGCAAGGGGCGAAGCGTGGTCGGTGGGACGATCCGGCACGACCTGCCCCGGGCGGAGGTGGAAAAGATTCTGGTAGATGGGTTCTTCCCGGAGTGTGGTCGGGACGCCGAGCCAACCCGCGCGCGGACGGCGGGGCTCCAGGAGCTCGGCCTCCCGTATGTGTCGGATCCAGGCGTCACCCGCCACCTGGCGCAGTTCCTGTCCCGGCAGGGGGAAGCCCTGGCGAGTCGCCAGCCGCAGGCCACCGGCAAAAAGAAGAAGCCACCGGCGGATGCTGCGGGGTTACCGTCGGCGGTGCTGTTCAATGGAGGGGTGTTCAAGGCCGATCCGCTCCGGAACCGCCTGCTCGGGGTGCTCGCCGGGTGGGCGAAGGGAGGAAAAGTGGAAGCGGCCCGCGAACTGGCCGGAGCGGATCTCGACCTGGCGGTCGCCCGGGGAGCGACCTACTACGGACTGGTTCGGCGCGGGAAGGGGGTCCGAATCCGCGGCGGAACGGCACGGGCGTACTACGTGGGAGTCGAGATGGCGGCCCCGGCGGTTCCAGGAATGTCGCCGCCGCTGAAGGCGCTGTGCGTGGCCCCATTCGGGATGGAGGAAGGAACGGAGGCAGACATCCCGACGCAGGAGTTCGGTTTGGTCGTTGGGGAGGAGGCGGAGTTCCGGTTCCTCGGCTCGACTGTCCGCCGGGACGATAAGGCCGGGACGGTGCTGGACGAGTGGGAGGGACAGGTAGACGAACTGGCTCCGGTTCGGACGACGCTCGAAGCCAAGGGAGCAACGAGCCGGCAAGTCGTCCCAGTCCACCTGCACAGCAAGGTGACCCCGGTGGGGCAACTGGAGTTGTGGCTGCTCAGCCGCGACGGCGAACAGCGGTGGAAACTCGAATTCAACGTCCGGGAGGGACGGTAGAATACGACCAGACACGAGCCGGGGAGAGGATCATGGGCAAACTCGCGGAATTCATTCGCACCGAGGGGGAACACCTCCGAGCGGAGGCAGGCCAACGGAAAAAGGCGGTCGAAGAATGGCGTACTGCGATTGGGCGGCTGTTTGATCACTTAGGGCAATGGCTCAAGGAGGCCGACGGCGGAACCGGACTACTCCGAATCGAACGCATGCCTCTTGCGAACCTCGCCGAAGGGCGGTTAGGTACCTACACCGCAGAATGTTTTGATGTGGGACTCGGCAGCAACTCGGTGCTGATTTCTCCCCGGGCGCGGTACGTCATCGCCAGAATAAGACCTCCGGGCGAGGAGATCCGGCGTGCAGACGGCTTGGTCGAGATCAAGAGTTGGGAGAAAGGGATTGCCAGTTATTCCCTCTACCGGTTGGCTGGCGCAAACCCGGAGACTGATCGATGGTTCATCAGGAACTTCGCATTGTGGAATGCAGACACCGAAAACGACAATGTTGATGTCCTCGACCGAGATCGGTTCGAGGCCGCCATCCTCCAGATGCTGCGATGACCACTTTCGACGATGCCTGGGCCTGGTATCAGGCGACCAGTTCGGGCGCTCAAGTGGTGGCGCGACTGGCGAAATACTGGGATTTGATGCCTTGGGAGGGTGGAGAGGAGTGGATCCGGGCGTTGGCCAGAGACAACCTCTTCCGGCATCTTGAGGCAGGCCAGTTAGCGAAAGACGCAGAACAGATCGAGAATGGGTTGGAGGATCTGGCCATCCTCATGCTTTTCTCGGTGTTCGAGGCGAACGTCCGAGATCTGGTCGAGTCCGATGTGCGCCCGGAAATCGAGGCACTAAAACACCCGGCGTTGAGGAAAGCCGGTGAAGATGTGCTCCAAGCCGTCACCGAGGGGAGCTTCTATCGAGTGTTGGAGCCGTTCAAATCGGCAGCGACCAACGACCTCATCGAACAGGTCAACCAAGTCCGGCGATACCGCAACTGGGTCGCACACGGTTGTCGCGCGGACAAGAAACCCGATGCTCTGGTGAAACCACGTGAGGCGTATAAGCGACTGAAAACATTTCTTGATCTGCTCCAACCGGCACCTTCACAACGTCGCGATTTGTCTGAGGGAATGGACTGATGGCACTCGCCCCACTTCCTCATCACCCCGTCGGAACCTCAACAACGAACTCGAAGACGTGTTCCTTCCCAGGGGTCACCTCGCGCATCAGGCCCGATCGGTCCGGGCGAGCGAGTTGCAGTGGGAACAGGGGCTTCCCAGCAGAGAGGGCGGAGCGATCCGGCACAACGGCGATCGCCACCCGATACCAGCCGGGGGGGATCTCCTCCGCCCCGTTATGCCGAAGTTGGAACGTACCGTCTGGGGCGATCTCGCTGGGGATTGGCCGCCCACCCGATCCCCGGTCGGGATCAGGTGCGAAGACGATCAGCCCACCCGTCAGCGGTTGCCCCTGGAATGTCACACGACCCCGAACGGTGACCGGTCCCGGCGGTGTAGACGAACTGCACCCACCCGGGAGCATGACGCACACCACTCCCGCCACGAGCATCACCGTTGCGATCAACAGTTGAACGACCGAGCGCATGGTGGACGACCCCGGACCCCAAGCCTGTCGACCCACCTCCTTTGATCGGGCACCCCAGGGTGGTTGGGTGAATCGAATCGCGAAATGGAACCGGCTTCCCCTTGACTGGCTTCACCGGAGCCGAGTATCTTCCCCACCTTCCACCCGCCTTCGCGGGCGCATCTCGGGCCGACACTCACGCCCACGGAGGGGTTGCAGGATGGATGAGCCGACTTCCCCCTGGCGGGGCCGGCGAGTGCTGGTCACTGGCTGTACTGGTTTCCTCGGGGCAGCCGTGGTCGGTGAATTGCTCACTCGCGGGGCCGAAGTGATCGGGCTGGTCCGCGACCGGGCGGCGGATGTCGAGTTTGCCCGGCACACGCTTACTGGCCGGGTCCATGTTGTCCACGGTCGAGTCGAGGACATTTTCCGCCTCCACTCCGCTCTCGCGGTGTACGAGGCGGCCGCTGTCTTCCACCTGGCTACCGCCGACCCGACCCGGCCCGACCGTGGGCTGGCAACGGTGATCGAAGCCGCTCGACGCTACGACCCTCGCATCCCTGTCATTGCGGCCCGACCGGCGGCCGGTCACGAAGATGCCACCACTTCACCTCCGGTTTTTCCCCCCGTCCCCCTCGGAATCGCCCGGTTTGGTGAAGTATTTGGCGGTGGCGACCGAAAAGTCTATCGGGTCGTCCCGGCCACGATAATCGCGCTCATCGGTGGTGATCGGGCGGCGAATGCCGCCCCCTCACCTGGCCGCGATTTCGTCCCGGTCCAGGATGCGGCCCGCGCCTGTGTGATGCTCGCCGAATCACTGGCGTCACGCTCTGGACCGCACCTCCAGGATCTGACCTTCCGATCCGGATGGGCACTGACCGATAAGGAAATGGGCGGAACCATTCGGGATGTCTTCGCGGGCCGTCTGGTGACGCCCACTGCGAATGAACCCCCGACTCACCCCCTTGGCTGGACACCGACCACCACCCTGACTGACGCCCTGGCCGAGACAATTCGTTGGTATCGAGAGTTTTTGCGAACCCGGTTCTTCGGAACCCGATCGGCCGACCCGTCCCAGCGGGCCGCGGCCTGAGGTTCCCGGCGGAGGATCGCCGTGGCTCCGACCCAGTCGTCCCAGGATGTTGCTGCTGACCTGATCCGGTGGTACGGCCTCACGGCCGACGATTTCGTGATCGAGGTCGATAGTGGGGAGGGCTCGCTCCTGCGGGCCATCCGTGCGCTCGGCCCTCGCGTTCTCGGGATCGAACCCGACATCCAGGTGATGGCCCGCGCGTTTCACGGCGGGGTTGATACCCTCGCTGCGACCTTCCACTCGTCCACCGCGGACGACATTCGTCGCCGTTACGGCCCGGCCCAACTCGTGCTCTCCCGGACTGTCCACCCGGCCGGAGACGATCTGACCCAGTTCGTCGCAACCGCCGCCCGCCTTCTGGCACCTGGCGGGGCGATTGTGATCCTTTCCTCGGGCATCAACGCCCGAGTTGAAGTGCGGCCCGACCCCCTCCCTAGTGACCGACCGGCCCTCAACCATGCGGCCTGAGTTCGCCGCACAACACCGATTCCCACCGTAGTTTCCTTCGCTTGCGCTTTCACCCCCCGGCCGAGTGGCGTAGAACAGTCCTTAGGCGTGCGGTAGATGAGGGATGACCACCCGTCAGGGACAGCCGGGCCGCCACGGAGNNCCGCCCTCCGTGGCGGCCCGGCGGGTGCAAGTCCCAAACGCGGGTTAGCTTTCTTCTACCCCTCGCCTGAGGACTGATCCGCACACTGCCGGGACCGCACATGGCTGCCCCACCCCTCGCTGCTCGCCTCGCTCGGTATGCCGCCGGGTTGACCTTCGAGAAACTCACTCCGGAGGCCGTCCACGAGACGAAGCGGCGATTCATCGACTCATTCGCCACGGCAGTCGGGGCGATGCCAGCGGAGGCATACCAGATCGCGAAGCGGTGCGCGCTGCGGGTGTCCGGGAATCCCGGTGCATCTCTCCTTGGCGGTGGCCGATCGAGTCCGGAGTGGGCCACCTTCGTCAACGGTTTGCTGATCCGCTACCTCGACTTCAATGACACCTACCTGTCGAAGGAACCGGCTCACCCGAGCGACAATCTCGCCCCAGTGCTGGCTGTCGGTGAGGCGGTTGGGGCTGGGGGGCGTGACCTGATCACTGCGGCAGTGCTCGCCTACGAGATTCAGTGCCGATTCTGCGACGCTGCGAGCCTCCGCGCTCACGGGGTTGACCATGTCACCTACGGGGCGATCTCGTCAACGGTGGCGGCCGGGAAGCTGATGGGGCTGGACGAGACGAAACTGACGCACGCAGTTGGGATCGCCGGAGTCTGCAACGTGGCCCTCCGGCAAACCCGTAGCGGGGAGTTGAGTGAGTGGAAGGGCTGCGCCTTCGCGAACGCGGCCCGCAATGGGGTCTTCGCGGCGACACTTGCGGCCGACGGACTCACTGGCCCGGCTCCCATCTTCGAGGGGGATCTCGGGTTCTTTCAGTTGGTCACCCGAGAATCGTTTGATCCGGCCCCGTTCGGAGCGAGTCTTGGCAATATCGACGGGTTCATGATCAACAAAACGTACATCAAATTTTGGCCAGCGGAGTACCACTCCCAGAGCGCGATTGATGCCGCTCTGCGATTGCGAAAGGAGTTGGGGGGCGACGTCTCCAACGTGGTGTCCGTCGACATCGACACATTCGAGGCGTGTTACAACATTATCGGGAAGTACCCGGAGGCGTGGGCACCCAGAACCCGTGAGACGGCCGACCACAGCCTTCCGTATTGCACCGCGGCGGCCCTGTTGGATGGAGACGTCTACCTGCACACGTTCGATGAATCGCGATTCACCGACCCAACTCTGCTCGACCTGACCGCGAAAGTCCAGGTCCACCTCGACGATGCGCTGTCCACCCGTTACCCGAAAGGGATCCCGAACCGGCTAACGGTCACGCTCACGGACGGCCGGAAGTTGGTTCAGGAGGTCGAGTTTCCCCGCGGGCACGCAGGCAACCCCATGACCGATCGGGAAGTCGAGGCGAAGTTCCGGCGGGCAGTTGAACCGAAGTACGGGGTCGCCCAGGCCGACCGAATCCTCGCCCGATGCTGGGATCTGGAGAATTTGACGAGTGTGACGGAGTTGATTGGTGACATGGGTTAGGCAATACCGGCACATTCTGATTTGGTGACCGGGAATCGCTGAAGTACAAGAACGCGCGGCCGAAGTACGACGAGGCCGGTTACTGGGTGAGCACTGGGATACCGTCGCTGGGCTTCACGTCCAGGCGAAGATGGGCTGAGGCTGGGGTTACGCGGGGTCTGGCAAAGAGGATGCGGAAATCCCTCCGCACACATAACGGCGTTGGTCGCCCGAGGCTTGCCCGCCACTATCAATTCGGACCCGTGAGTGCCCATTCCAGGGTGGGCTTATTTCTCGTTGCACACGTGTCATCATCGCGGACGGCTGGGGATCACCCGGTAGACCGTCAGCGGCCAGGTTTGCCCTTCCTCCACTGGTGAGAATGTGTCGGTTGCCCCGGCACACCATGCCGTGGCCTCGCGACACCCCTGCCAATTTTGGTTGGGCTCGCGGGGGACCACAACCAACCAGACCTCGCGTGATATCAGGTACTCCAACCACCACCCGGGGGTCGATCGCATCACGACAGGCTGGCAGACACGATTCTGACGGGCCGAGCCAAAGAACGGATACACGGACAGGTGAATCACGCAGATCTTCGGTGGGTCGGGCAGTCGATCAAGATACTTGAACATCCCCTGTCCGCTGCGGCGGTCGTAAGCCCTTGCGAACTCACGGTGCCACCGTACGCTCAGGTGATCGATGCCGATCACCAGGACCGCCGCGACGACCATACCGGTGCAGATCATTGCCCACCGCAGCGACCCGTGGCCGGCGAGGGCAGCCAGCACGAGGGCAGCACCGATCACATTCACGCCGATCAAGACGGAGTCAAGCCGATCAATGCCGAGTCGGTCGGTATGAGCCTTGAGTTGGAGGCCGACCCCGACAGCAACGACGGCCGGGATCGACAGGCGGACCGCCAGCTCGGCCGCCGCGCCAACATCCGGGTAGGTGGCCCCGAGGACCGTCGCACACCACCGGAGGCCACGAGTCATGTCATCGAGGACCACGGTCAGGCAAAGAAGGGCGAGCCCGAGAAAGCACGTCCCGTAACGGGCAGGACAGTACCCTTGGCGGAGTTGGCCCAAGGTTCCCGGGACATCCTCCACAGCAACCGGTGTCACAAGGAGCACGGCGAGGGCCCCGATCGTGGCAAGGCCGAGCGCGACCCGGGGCACGGCCCACCGCTTGTGCGTCCGCTGTAGGGCACTGCCAGCCACGAGCCAGACCAGTGATACCGGCAACCCGAGGACCGCCGCGAGGTGGTACGGGCCGGTCATCGATTTGACAGCCGCAACGGCAAGCGGCCAGACCTGTGGGTCTCCGTTTCCGAGAAATGTCGTCGGCCATAGCGGTGGGTAGAGTCCGGTGAATTCGTCCGGCAGGGTTGTGCGGCCGAGGGGGTAGACAGGTGTCCCGGTGACGACCCAGTTTCGTATGTACCAGTAACCGCCCAGGCTAATGGTGCCGATAGCCGCCGCAACGGCGAACCGACAGGCCCGCGCCCGGCCACTCACGGCCGACAACCCGATTCCCGCCGTTGCCAAAACGACCGCATAGCCCAGGGCATAGTACTTGACACCCGCGAGCAACCCCAGACATGTCGCGGCAAGCGCCAGGTCGGGCGTGGAACCGCGGCGGGAAAATCGCAGTGTGTACACAAGCCCGGCAAAGAAGAAGGCGGCGACGGCGATGTCATTGCCGGCCGTAATCGACTGCATGAGGGCGACGAACGTCGTGGTGGCCGCGAGTGCACAGAGGTGGCCGAGGATCGGTCGCACACCTAGTAACCGGCTCAGGTTGAAGACCGCCCAGGCCTGGAGAACGAGGACCGGTAGGTTCCCCAGTGCGTACAGGAAATCACCCGAGAACGGGGCGACGACCCAGAGGAAGACGAGTTCGTTATTCGCGGCCATCGCCCAGTGCAGAGCGTCCGGGGCGTACAGATTCGCCGCCTGGAGCCAGTGAACCAGCAGCGGGAGGTGGTACATGGTCGTGTCGAAGTCATCGGGGAACTGGGTAAGACCGACGAGCACCAGATGACCGAGGCCGAGTGCGGCGACACCGGCCCAGAGGAAGGCAACGCCGGTCGGTGCCCACGAGCGTTTGATTTTGGGGGAGGATCGGGTTGTGGGCCGGATCGGCGAGGCGCGTCGGTCGAGGGCAACGGCCAGGGCGACCGCCACCGCCGGGACGCAGGCCAGAAAGAGGATGGGGTAGAGTAGGCCGGTGCTTCCCAGCGCGAACCCGCATGTGATGATGACGGCCCAGGCGATCACGACCGAATGCCCGAAGCGTTGCCCCCACGAGTCCCGCGGGAAGAGTCGGGTCGCGGCACGCCACGCCCCGGCCACGAGTACCCCGTTGGCGGCCAGCCACACCGGGGCGATCTGCCAATCGGGGAGGGACATCATGGGTGGGGCTGGGACATAGCTCAGTCGGCGGAGGAATGGCGATGACTGCGGTATCTGTGGCAAATACAAGATCAGTAATTGACAGAAGATTTGGCGTGATCAAGGATAAGTTATCACGCCAAATCATTAATGACGCTCCACATTTATGTTCGTTAGTCACTCTTTTGGCACACTGTCATGAAGTCAGTGTTGGTTGTACCTGAGTTGTACGCCGATCCTTGCCCCGTGACGGGAAGGAGATCGGGACAGTCAGCGGTCCACGCGGAGGCCGAGCGATAGAACCCCATCACCTCGGTTGCGGGAGTACCACCGATGGAATCCTGTCCATACCCGACTCTCGCGAACGACACGGAGTATGCGTTGGCGATGCTACCATAAATCCAGACGTTGTTGCCCTTCTGACCGTTGTTGGTGGCGAGCTGGACGCATTGTTGGGTTTCGCAGTTCTTGTTTGGAGCGCCGGATACGGGGCCTTGGGCCGCAACCACTGCCAACCCGAGTGCCAGTAGGAATAGACCCCATTGCCGTCCGATGGTGTTCATGCGAGAACTCTCCTGAAAGAAACGAACACGGTTCAAATACGTCGGTGTCCTGGTCAGGCTGCTGCCCGGTGGCGGGATCTCCGCCAGAGCCAGAGGAGCACGAGGCCCAAAACTCCCGCCGTCACCCCCAACCCGTACCGCACCATACGGCCCAGGCGGGATGTTTCCTCACGGTACACTGTCAGTGCCCCGTCCTGGTCAGCGAGGAATGCGTCGTTCCGGGCAACATCGAAAACGACCATACCTTCCTTTAATGTGTTGTCGAATGTATGATCTTGAATTGGCTGATTCACAATAAGTTGTTCAATTCGAAAAGTTTTTGTTGTAAATTGTTTATAATCAGGCCGATTGTACTGTGTGTATGTCCAGGTTGTCGGGGTATATTCGCCATCCCGGTATGTGGCTTCAATCTGCCAGTGGGCAGTCTCCCCTTGTCTGGCGCGGCACAGACGGATCGCATAAGGAGGGCGAGAGTCCACCCAGAACTCCCGGACGATCGTGGTTGCCTGCTGCTCCCGTGTGGTCAGGACGACGCAGCGGGTGTTTCCCCGCTCCACCTCTGAGCGGTAGGTGAACTGGCCAGCAGGTTCCAGGCGTTTGATGTCGGAGGGGAAGACTTGTTGCCCCGTCACGCCGCCAACGATCCAGGAAATCGGCAGTTCCGAAAAATCGAGCATAAATCCATTCGATTGATCTTCGTACAAGAACACATCGGGCCGCTGCCGCTTGTTCTCATCCCCCATCCAGGCATTCTGGTCGCGGGGGCGGAACAGGCGATACTTGTCGTCGACAAAGAGGTGAATTTGACAATCAGTCTGGAGAACGCAGGTGGATTCGGTATAGAACGGGTTTGTGACGCAGAATTCTTTCCGCACCCGAGGCTTACCAACGAAATCGATCGTCCAACCCGCGGTCTCGTTTTGATACCGAACATCATTTGCCGGATAAGCTGGGACTATCCGTCCCCGGTCGGCTCGTAACTGTAATTCCTGGGACAGGCTCCCTTTGGGGTAAAACGAGTCCACCCGGGCCCGGCAGACAAGTGACCGGGCCGCGTCCTGGCGGGTCCGCCAGGACGACACGATGCGGGAGACGATTTCGGTCGGCTCCTCCGCACCAGCCCGTCTGGCGGGTAGGCAGACGAGCACGGCCGCCGCGGCAAGTGATACTTGTATTTTAATTATCGACATCATTTTACTTCATATAATTAGATATTTGATCGTTATGGGTCAGGATCCTGTACCGTTGGCGACCCCATACCACCGCGCCCTGTAAGGCAAAGAATAGCTTCCGGTCGTGCCGTGCTTGACGCGGATCGTTCCGGTCGTCTCTCCATACCCTGTTGCTGCCACCGGGCCGTTGACCGACACTCTTGGGTGGCCGCAGGCGTGAGTCAGGGAGACACAAACGGATGGCCCCTGGGGGTCGATCCCTTCGACCTGGACCTCTACGCCGGGTGTTCCGACGACGGAGAATTCGGCCCGATACTCGGTCCCGACCGGGAGTGCTCCCAGGTCCACGACACCAGGCAGCAACTCGACTGGCCCGATAACTGTCCCTTCTGCCACGACTGGCTGCGTCGCAAGCAACCGCCCATCGGACCCGAGCGCATCCAACTCGATCGTCTCCCGCCACGGGCCGACAGAGTCCTGGTGTGGAGTGAGCGAGAGTTGATAGGCGGACGGCTCGTCCGGGGCGAATTCCAGACGGGCGCTCCACCCGACTGGGAGTCGCTTGAGCCGCACAGCCCCGACCCCGACCGTTGGTCGAATGCGAACGACCTGCCGCAGACCCGGCTGGCCGGCGATGAGGTCTTCTCCCAGGGGCAGGACCAGCGGGTCGGCCTCGAGGTATCGTCGGGCGCGTCCACTGGCCGCCCACCGATATTCCTCCACTGGCTGCCCGGACACTTCGACACGAGCGGTCACCGCCACGCTAACCATCCGCTCACGCCCTGCGACAGTTGGGCGTAACTGATAAAGATCGATCACCAAGGGAACCTCCCCCCGCCCCTTGGGGGGGATTGTCAGCTCACTCCGTTCGGCCCGCGTACAGCGACATAACCCGGCGATGTCGACGACACGGACGACCGCGTCACTGGTATTTTCGAGAACCAACGTCCAATGAAATTCCCGGCTCTCCCACACCGAGCCGAAATCCAGCGACACTGCCCGCACCTGCGGGATGGCTCCAGCGCTGCCCACAGCTATGGTTGGGCGGCCGGCCACCCAGACCGCTGCCCTGTTCGCGGCAACCCCACAAACCAGCAGGAGGATGATGCCAGATGGCCGCAAAAAGAACCCCCAACCGAATTCTCCTGGCCATCGCGGCATTCTCGGTCCCCCATCAAGAGAGTTTTATTCTAATATATAATATATAAATAGATTGTTAAGTAATAATAAACATCATTATTACGAATCTTATCAATAATCTAACATTGCTAGTGAATAGAGTTGTAGTGTTGAATAGTTTTAATTTACCAGGCTCAACAGAGGAGTGTCAATGACCGTGGTAAAAAAAAATTGATCACTCCCGACTCGTGTTCACACCGCACCTTCGAAGTCTTCGAAGAACGTCGAATCGTCTAGCTTCGCCGAAGCCGTTCTCAGCGTGCATCGGAACCCAAATTCACGAAGTGAGTCTGCTAGTCAAGTTTGCTCTCGTTGCCGGAATCAACTGCAGTCGAGGTCGATGGCGGCTGAGGCTGGTCGCTGGCGAAGTTCCTGGAGCTTTTCCGAGGTGATATCCGGAGGCGAAAACGAGGTCGCACAGGCTGGGGCTTTTCCCCGGCCTGTGCGCAGCTTTCCAAGCACCACGTCAACTACTGACGAAGATTGATCTTCCACATCGGCAGTGTCGCCAAAAGCGTGAACATGAGCGTGGCCAACTGGCCGCTCCATTTGGCAACCGAGCCGTACTCGTTCTTACGCCCCAGGGCCGGGCCACGAGGGTTCTCTCCGGTGGTCCTCATCCCCAATCAGGACAGCCTTTCCCAACCGGGACGTTGGGTAGGCGTTGCCAGCCCCGAAGCGAATTGTAGGCTGACCGGCGGGTCTTTCGGGTTTCCCACAACCGGCTGACGCCGGCCGCTCGCCAGGGTCTGTCATGCACATCGGTATCTTTGGCGGGACGTTCGACCCGATCCACATGGGTCACTTGATCCTGGCCGAACAGTGCCGCGATCAGGCTGGCCTTGATGAGGTTTGGTTCCTCCCCAGCTTCCACCCACCCCACAAGGCCGACAGACCGATCACACGGTTCGAGCAGCGCTGCGACATGATCGAGCTGGCAATCGCCGGGCATCCAGCGTTTCGGCTGGAACGGATCGAGAAGCAACTCCCGCCACCCAGCTACACGGCCGAGACGCTGGCCGAACTCCACCGCCAGCATCCGGACCATAAATTCTCTCTGCTGATGGGTTCCGACGGATTGCCGGACCTGCCGATGTGGTATGAACCGAAACGGGTGATCGAGCGGGCGAGCCTGGTGGTAGTACCGCGACCAGGGGTGATGCTCTGGACAACGGAGCGGTTGGCGATGGCGCTGGGAGTGGAGGTGTCGGCAGTGCGGTTGCGGTTCGTAGCCTGCCCAATGATCGAGATCGCCAGCCGGGAACTCCGCCGGGCGATGGCCGACGGAATGAGTATCCGTTACATGCTCCCGCGTGCGGTCGAAGAGTACACCCGCGAACGAAAACTCTACGCCACACGCTGAAGGTGGTACCCGGCGACTGACGTAGCCGGTCCGGGAGCCTCATCAGTTGCGGTGCCTCTCATCCGTACCATCTGTCCAAGGAGGTCGAGGGTGGACGGACCCGACTTTGCCGATCGTGCCAGGGAGTTTTCATTCGACGGGGCGAAGATGCCTCAGACTGGGCGGTTGTACCGGTCGCCCGGGACCGGGTAAGATGACAAGGAGGAGAACTCGCACGCCACGGATTGAGCGGCAGCCCACACTCCGCTAGGCTCAACAACAAGGACGGCTCTGACGTCCGCTGTTCTCACGGGGGTTCCGGCCGTGGACGCAACTCCGTTCACCGCAGTGGACCGCGACCTGCTGAAACGGTGCCTGAATAAGGACCCGGGGTCGTGGAATGACTTCGTCGACCGGTTCCTCAGCCTGATCTATCATGTGATCGGCTATACGGCCCACCTCCGCAGCGTCCGGCTCAATCCGGAGGACGTGGAAGACATCGCCGCCGATGTTCTGCTCAAGCTCGTCGCGAATAACTTCAAGGCACTAAAGGAGTTCCGCGGAAACGCCAGCCTGGCCACCTACCTGACCGTCATCGCTCGTCGAATCTGCATCCAGGAACTCGCCCGCCGCCAGCAGGTAAAGGATGCCATGAAGCGCGGCGAATCCCGGCTCCCCGAGGTCGAACCCGACGACGCTCCGGCCGCTGTCAAGGGGATCGAGCGGCTTGAAGAGGTCGACAAACTCCTCAAAAAGCTGTCCGGGCGGGAACGTGAGATCGTCCGCCTGTACTATCTGGAGGGGCGGACCTATGAGGAGATCAGCACCGAGACGGACGTGCCGGTGAACACCATTGGTGCCGTGCTCTCCCGGGCCAGGAAAAAACTCCGCGAGTTGGCGAAAAAGACCTCGGACCAACTTCCGGCGGTGAAGCCCGCCAAAGCCAGGTCCAAGCAAAAACCAACCCCGCCCGCCAACGGGAATCCGACCCCCACGACGAAGGATAAGGGTCCAACTCAGTAGCATTCTCTCTTCCCTCACGTCTTGGTCTTTCTCTGTGTCCTCTGTGACTCTGTGGTTAATTTGATTTATTTAAGACAATATTAACTACAGAATCACGAGGACACAGAGAAAACCCACCCACAATCCCGATCGTCGCCACCTCGATCACCTGCCTGTGATGGGCTGAAGGGCCGCCAGAATCGCTCGTTCGCTACAATCTCCGGCATCACCGTCCCGGGAGATGCCATGCCCGACCCACTCGGATTCTGCCTCGTCGGTTGCGGGATGATTGCTCGGTATCACGCTCGGGCCATTGCCGAAATCCCGCAGGTCCGTGTGGCCGCGCTCGTTAGCCGCACCCCTGCCAACGGTCTTGCACTCCTTGAAGAGACCCGCACCCCCGCCTGTCCGGTGTTCGCGACTGTCGCGGAAGCCGTTACAGCTCCGGGGGTTGACGTGGTTGTCATCACCACCCCGAGCGGTGCCCACCTGGAACCGGCCATCCTGGCTGCCAGCGCTGGGAAGCATGTGGTTGTCGAGAAACCGCTCGAAATCACCGGTGACCGCTGCGAGCAGATCATCGCTGCGTGCGATCGACACAAAGTCAAACTCTGCACGATCTTCCCGTCTCGATTTGCTGACTCGAATATCGCTCTGAAGGCGGCGGTTGAGGCCGGCAAGTTCGGTCGGCTGACGATCGGTGAGGCATCCAACAAGTGGTGGCGCTCTCAGGCGTACTACGACGATGGTGGATGGAAGGGAACCCAGGCCCTCGACGGTGGAGGTGCCCTCATGAATCAGGCGATTCACAATGTCGACCTCTTGCTCTGGATGATGGGTCCGGCCGCGGCGGTGACCGGCTTTGCCGCGACACTCGCCCACGACCGGATCGAGGTCGAGGACACGGCCGTTGCCGCGATCCGCTTTAAGAGCGGGGCACTGGGGATGATTGTGGGAACTACCAGTGTCCACCCCGGCTACCCGAAGCAGATTGCGATCCACGGGGACCGCGGCTCCGCCGTGATCGAGCAAGAGGATGTGCTGAAGTGGGATTTCACCCCCACCACCCCCGCCGACGACGAGGTGAAAGCGCGTTTCGCGGCCAAGGTCGGCGCCAGTGGTGGGGCGGCCGATCCCAAATCGATCAGTCACGAGGGTCACCGGCGACAATTAGCGGACTTTGTCGAAGCGATTCGCACCAACCGCCCGCCGAAAGTGGACGGCCGGGAAGGTAAGCGGGCCGTGGATCTGATTTGCGCGATCTACGAGAGCAACCGGACGGGACGGGTGGTTGAAGTGCGGGAGTGAGAGATCAGATCGGGCGGCCGGACCACGCGACAGACACAACGTAAACCCGGTGTGTCTGGACATCGACTCGGAACAGGACTGCAAGGGGCGGCACGAACAACAACCGGTCGGTCCCGTCCCGTTGCTCGCCTTGGTCAAGCGGGTCACGGCCGAGTCTTTGATCGATCTCCCGGGCCGCCCACGTGACCATCGCTCGGTCTGTGGCCGAAGCCCACAGATCGGCAAGTTGGTCTTCCGCTTCCGGCTGCCACGCGAGGGTAAAGTTCATTCCGCGCCCAGCCGTTCCAGAATCTCGGCAAGCGTCTTACCTGGCTTCTGGCACCGGCGATCAATCTCGGCTTTCGTCAATTCGGGTTCCCAGGGGCATATCGGCTCGGTTTTGGGTTGGAATGTGCCGAGCCCGCGACCACCCTCGGTCCGGAACTCGACCGTCTCTCCAGCCTCAACCAGTTTCCGAAGCACATCGGGGTTTTCGTCTAGCGTCCCGACCTGTTGCCCACCGACGTACAGCCTCACCATGTTGCACCCCTCCTCGGAATACCCAATTGTACCACATCTGTCCCTCGCCCCCTCACAGCCCCAGGGCACAAGTGGGGATGTGTGGACAGCACGGCCGAGCGGGTCGGCTCAGGGCTTGCCGTTCTCGGGCGTCAGACAGCGGCCATCTTCCGTCCATCGCTCGTCAAGATCCAAGCCGTCCATCAAGGTTGTGTCCCACTGTTCCCGCTCGGCCAAGTGTTCGGCCCACGCTTTGGGATCGGCCCGCAGTTCGGCATAACCGGCGTTCATCTGCTCGAAGAACAGCTTGCGTTGGTAGGCGTCCAGAGCCTTGCTCAGCACATCCATCATCGTCTGGCCGGTCTGTTCCGCCAACTCTTTCAGCATCTGGTGCGATGCCTCACTGATGCGAACGGTCGATGCGGACATGACTCACTCTCCCTTGTCTACCACTGAGTATACCAGCCGGGGCACAAATCAAGATACATCGGCTTACAAGCCGATCGAACAGATGAGAACAGGACACGATAAGCGATCTCGTATGTTTCCTGGGTGCGTGCGATTGACGAACCGCAAAGGCGGTCCTGGCCTCGGTTGGTCGTGACTTCTGACTGGAAACCGGGTTATTATTCCTGGCCGACCCCCGGACGGAGTCCCCGAATGGCCCGCAAACCCCGCAAACCCGCGATCGATTTCGCCACCTACTTCGCGGTCCGGCTCCTTGTCTGCCTGATCCAGGCACTGCCCATGACCGTTGGCCTGCGGATCGCGGAGTTCTTCGGCTGGGTGGCCTACAAGGTGGATCGGCGACACCGCGAAGTCGCAGCCGACAACATCCGCCACGCCTTTCCGGAAATCGCCAGCAACCCGGGCCGGGTCGACCGGCTCGTCAGGGCCATGTACCGCCACTTCGCCCTGATGGTGGTGGAGACGGTCTGGATGCCGCGGAAATTGCATGTGCGGTCGTGGCGTCGGTATGCGTCGATGGCCGACGGAGTGCGAGCGATCTCGCCGTTCTACAACTCCCGGCCGTACCTCATGCTCACCGCCCATTTCGGGAACTGGGAGTTCGTCGGCTGGTTGGTCGGACTCTTCGGGTTCAAGATCTACGCGATCGCGCGGGTGCTCGACCATCCGTTGCTGGAACGGTACGTCAAGCGGTTCCGGCAGGGGACCGGGCAGACCTTGATTGCCAAAAAGGACGACTTCGACCGCCTCACCCGGGTTCTCCGGGCCGGCGGACAGGTGGGCACTCTGGGGGACCAGGACGCCGGGCCAAGAGGGCTGTTCGTCAACTTTTTCGGCCGCCCGGCGTCCACCCACAAGGCGGTCGCATTGATGGCCATCGAATTCGATGCGATTCTCACGGTCGCTGGATCCCCACGGGTGGCTGAACCGATGTTCTTCTCAATGGAATGCGAGGATGTGATCGACCCACGGGATTACGCCGACCGTCCGGACGCGGTCCGGGCGATCACCGAGCGCTACACGGCTGCCCTGGAGCGACTCATCCGCCGCCACCCGGAGCAATACTTCTGGCTGCACCGACGTTGGAAGAGCCAGCCCGCGCGGAAAGAGAAGAAGCCCACGGCCGTATAGGCGGCCTGATCGGGCAATGGGATGGTCGGCGTTGGGACGTGAGACTGTGATCGTCGAGATGGCCACTCTGATATGGACATCTGATTAGAAAAACCGCAACCCACAATCCCGTATTGACTTCCTCCGCATGACTCCGACTCGGAATGGCCAACTCAACGACTCCTGCCATTGGCAGCGATCGGTCCCCAAACATTGACCCAATCTCAGGCACCGTTCTCTTGACTCCTCATCCCCCCCGGGCTAGCGTGAACGAGGTTGTTGAGGATCGCTACTCAGCCCGGGTCGTGTGTCCCGGGCGTTTTTCTGGGCGGGATGTGAATCCCACCCGTCTCGTTCTTGTCGCAGGGCAGGTTACGCAATGCCCGGTACGTGTGTCGTCGGGTTGCAGTGGGGCGACGAGGCCAAAGGGAAAATCGTCGACCTTCTCGGCGACAAGTTCGATTTCGTCGTGCGGTATAACGGTGGGGCGAACGCCGGGCATACGGTGGTCGCGAATGGGAAGACATTCAAACTTTCCCTGCTTCCGACCGGAGTGATCCGGCCAAACGTCCGTTCGGTGATCGGCAATGGAGTGGTCATCTACCCTCCGCGATTCCTGGAGGAAGTTGGGCAGCTTCGCGCGGGCGGGATCGAACTCTCTGGGTCGCTCGTGCTGAGCGACCACGCACATGTGATCTTCCCCTACCACATGGAAGAGGAGCGGCTCGCCGAGAGCGGAGCCGAAGGGAAGATCGGAACAACTGGCCGCGGAATCGGTCCCTGCTACCAGGACAAGGTCGGCCGGCGGTTCGGCATCCGGGTCGGCGAGCTCCTCCACCCGGCCCACCTCCGCGACCGTTTACGCTATGTCGTCCCGTTCAAGAACCGGCTCATGGCGGCCTTCGCCAACGGCCACGCCAGCGCCCTCAAGCCGCTCGATCCGGAAGCGATTTCGGACGAATATCTCGGTTACGCCGAGTCGATCCGACCGTATGTGACCGACACCTCGCGGCTTCTCCAGGATGCCTTCCGGGATGGCAAGCGGGTTCTGTTTGAAGCTGCCCAGGGGAGCCTGTTGGATGTCGACCACGGAACCTACCCCTACGTGACCAGTTCGAGCAGCCTGCCGTCGGGGATCTGGGGCGGGGCGGGGGTGCCAGCGAAAAACATCCAGCGCATCATCGGGGTAGTCAAGGCGTACACCACCCGGGTTGGAAAGGGTCCGTTTCCGACAGAACTGGACGATGGTCCAGAGGGGCTGGGTGAGCGAATCCGCAAGATTGGCCGGGAGTATGGAACAGTCACTGGTCGCCCCCGGCGGGTCGGCTGGTTCGACGCGGTGGCGGTCCGGTACACCGCCGCCCTCGCGGGGGCAGACGAGATCACGGTCATGCTCCTGGATGTGCTCAGCGGCTTGCCGGAGTTGAATCTCTGCACGGCCTACGACATCGACAACGAGCGAACGACCCATTTCCCCAGCGATTCGTTTCAGCTCGAACGGTGCCGGCCCATCTATGAGACGATTCCGGGCTGGCGAGAAGACATCACAGCCGCCCGCACCCTGAGCGATCTGCCGACCGCTGCCCGACAATACCTCGACCGGATCGAGGAACTGGTCGGGCTGAGGGTGACGGTCGTCTCTGTTGGCCCCGACCGGGTTCAGACGATCCTGGTGTGAGCAGTGGGAGTCCTGAGATGGCTCAACTCGCTGGTTCTCATTGCGTCCTCTGCCAGGGTCGGATTGGGTCGGAACTCGATGGCCGCTTCTGCGAAGGGTGTGGAAACCCCGTTCACCTCACGTGCGAAGCGAAACCCGATTCGCTCGCAGGCGGTGTATGCGCGGACTGTGGGACGAACCTCGCCGAGGCCGGGTTGCTGTGGACACGAGAGACAGGAGAGCGTCGACCGGTACCACGGGGGACTGGCCCATACCCGATTTCCTCGGTGTGCCCTCGATGCACAAACACGACGTACCGGGTTGTCAAGGCGCAGTCGTTCATCGCGTTCCGGTGGGATCGCGTGTGCAAAGCCTGTCACACACGATACACACTGCCCACACCCCTCTGGGCCGGCGTCCTGTTCCTTGTGGTGGGCTTTTCCCTGGCCGGGTTGGGGGTGTTCTCACTCGCTGTGGTCGCTGTCGATGGTGGCTGTCCCGTGTGCGAAGGATTCTTCGGATTCCTCGGCGTCCTGTTCGGCGTCCTGTCCATCGTCCACGGAATCCGAAGCCTGATGTCACCCGGTCGGGCATAGACGTTCAGGGACATTCTTCTCCGATGCCAATCTCATCATGCTGAGTCCTGCTGCACTCACTCCGCCTGACTACGCTCGATCCATCGGACTCGATCCGGACACGCTTCCTCGTCACATCGCGATCATCATGGACGGGAACGGCCGGTGGGCACGCGCCCAGGGGAAAGAGCGGGTCGAGGGGCATGTTCGGGGAGCGAAGTCGGTCGACGAAGTGACCGAAGAGTGTTGTCGGCTCGGGATCGGCCAGCTCACCCTCTATTGCCTGAGTTCCGAGAACTGGAAACGCCCCAAGGCCGAACTCGACTTCCTCATGGCACTCCTGAAGGAGTACCTGCTCGGTGAGCGGGAGAAGATTCTGGCCCAGAACATCCGCTTTGCTGTGATCGGCCGACGGGAGGGGCTGCCTGCGGAGGTTCTCGCGGAGATTGATGAGAACACCCGGCTGACCCAGGCCAACACCGGCCTCACCCTCTGCCTGGCGATTAACTATGGGGCACGGGCCGAGATCGTGGACGCAGTCCGGGGAATCGCCGAGCAAGTCCAACGCGGCGAGCTGGAACCCGGGCAGATCGACGAGGAGATGATCGGTCGGTCCCTGTACACCGGCGGGATGCCCGACCCCGACCTGCTGATCCGGACAGCCGGGGAGATGCGGGTGAGCAATTACTTGCTCTGGCAAATTTCCTACGCGGAGCTATGGGTCACACCAAAATTCTGGCCGGAGTTCGGGGTCGATCTATTGCATGAGGCGTTGCGTGACTTCGCCCGGCGAGAGCGACGCTTCGGCGGGTTGCACATGCAGGGGGGCGGATGACACGCGTACGGGTCAAGTGTTGGCGATCGCCTGCGTGGGAATACGGAGTTGCCTCTGATCCCGCCTACCACGACCCGAGGGCTGCCCGATGATCCGGACCCGGGTGCTGGTCGGGTCCGGGCTCGCCGCCGCGGCCGTGGCCCTGCTCGTCGGGGATCGGTATCTCGCTCCGTGGTTTCCAGTTCTCTTCGCCGGGTTGAGCCTCGTGGGGGTATTTGTCACCCGCGAGCTGATCCGATTATTCCCCCCCGCTTTCCGTCCACCCGTGCCGTTTGTTGTCGCGGGGATCTTGCTCACGCTCGCGGCCAACTGGTACGCGGTTATCCGGAGGGAACTTGCCCCGTTGTTGCCGACGGCATCGTCCCCGTGGGAACCGGTGCTGTTCGCGTACATCGGTATCGTCGTCGCGTCCTTTCTCATCGAGATGGGCCGCTACCGGGAACCTGGGACGGCAGTCCCACGACTCGGGCTGAGCCTCCTTGCTGTCTCGTACCTCGCCCTGTTGGGGAGTTTTCTCGTCCAACTCCGTTGGATCGATCCGGATCCAGCCCGGACCAGCTTCTTTCTCGCGCTCGCGATCTTTGTGCCGAAGTTCGGCGACATTGGCGCGTTCTTCGCCGGCACGTTCCTCGGCCGCCACCAGATGACCCCCATACTGAGCCCGAAGAAAACGTGGGAGGGTTTCGCCGGCGGGATGCTCGCTGCTGCGCTGGTCGCGGTGAGCTTCACGGTTGTGGTTGGGCCGACCATTCAGCCGATCTTCCCAGGTGGTATCCTGGAGGCGGCGGGGTTCGGGCTGGCGGTCGGGGTCGCGGGGGTATTCGGGGATCTGGCTGAATCGCTCATAAAACGAGACTACCAGACCAAGGACGCAGCGACCAGCATCCCCGGTTTCGGCGGGCTCCTGGACGTGATCGATTCGGTCCTGTTCGCTGCCCCGGTCGCGTATTTCTGGTTCCGGTAGTAAGGACCAGCAGAGAGAAATCGCCCTCCGTCTCCCCCTTCCTTTTTAGGGAAGGTGGCTGGAGGGTTAGGTTCCGACTCCGGCTCCCCCTTACTTCTTAGGGAAGGGGGTTGGGGGGTTAGGTTTCCCAAGGCCGCCGAAAATCCGAGAACCTCCCAACCTCGCGTTGTCTCCTTTGCGTACGCGCTGTCCTTTGAGGATGTCATGGCCGACTCATTGCTGACCCGGAACCTGACACTCGACAGCCGGGAAGAGGCGGTCATCCTCTTCGGCCCACGGGACCAGTTCTTGCGGACGATCCGTGACGCACTTGGTGTGCGGCTGGTCGCCCGTGGCGATTTGCTCCAGATCGATGGTCCCCCCGAAGCCGCCGAGCAGGCGGAACGTGCTTTTCAGCAACTCCGACAGGTTCTCCGCCGACACGGAAAGGTGACCCCGGAGGATGTCCGGACCGTCCTGGAGGTGGTCCGCGGGGCCACAGACCGGGGAGCCGGTGGTAGCGTCACGATGATGGAGTCTGGCCGCCATCTGCGACCGAGGACGGATGGCCAGGGGCGGTACGTCCAGGCCATGAAAGCGCACGAGATGGTGATCTGCGTGGGGCCAGCGGGGACCGGAAAGACGTATCTGGCGGTCGGCTGGGCGGTCAGCCTCCTGCGCTCCGGACAGGTGAAGAAGATCGTCCTGGTCCGACCGGCGGTCGAGGCCGGGGAGCGGCTCGGCTTCCTCCCGGGCGACTTCGCGGCCAAGATCAACCCGTATCTGCGGCCCCTGTTCGACGCCCTGAACGACATTATGGAGCCGGAACAGGTCAAGAGGTACATGGAGAACGACATTATCGAGATCGCCCCGCTGGCGTACATGCGGGGTCGGACGCTCAACAATGCCTGTATTATCATGGACGAAGGTCAGAACACAACGACCGCCCAGATGAAAATGTTTCTGACCCGAATGGGGAACAACTCGCGGGTCGTGGTGACCGGAGACCTGACCCAGACGGACCTGCCGAAGACGATCCGTAGCGGGCTGGCCGATGCCGTCCACCGGCTGCGGGGTGTCGAGGGACTGGGCGTGGTCTACCTGGACGAGGCGGACATCGTCCGCAACCCGCTGGTGTCCCGGATTGTCAAGGCGTATGAGGACGAGACCCCGCGATCGAAGCGGCCTCCGGGGTGAGGGGTACGAGACTCGGGTATCCCATCCATGTCTGAACGGCGAGGTTCAGAGAAGGCGGGCCCCGGTTGGAAACTCGGGATCAATGCCCGACCCCTCCGGGGTCGCATCGATTAGCCGGTGGTTGAGCGCAGCTCCACCACCGGTTGGCGGTGGCGACCACCCCAACCCCGACACCCCCCTGCCTTCCACGACTGTGTGCACAATTCGCGTCCACGTCATTGTCTCTGCTCCGCCATCGGTAGTATCGCTACGCTCAACCACCGGCTAATCGCTGCGAGTCTTACAGTATCGTGACGAGTAACTACATACTCTGTGATGAATATTCTGCCTTTCGCTCAGTCCATCATTACAATTGAGTTTCAGCCACGTCGAGAGCCCTCAGCAGGCTCATCGCCTTGTTCATGGTCTCGTCGAACTCGGCTGCTGGGACGCTGTCGGCGACGATCCCGGCACCCGCCTGGACATAGGCCGTATGGCCCTGAAGGACCATCGTCCGCAAGGCAATGCAGGTGTCCATGTTTCCGCTGAAGTCGACATAGCCGACCGCCCCCCCGTATGGCCCCCGGCGGTGTGGTTCCAACTCATCGATCACCTCCATCGCCCGGACCTTCGGCGCTCCGCTCAAAGTGCCGGCCGGGAGGCTCGCCCGCAAGGCATCAAACGCCGTCCGACCGGGTTCGATCGTCCCGGTCACGGTGCTCGACAGGTGCATGACGTGGCTATATCGCTCGATTGCAAGCAAGTTGTCGATCTTCACGGTCCCAAGCCGACTGACCCGGCCGACATCGTTTCGCGCGAGGTCGACGAGCATGATGTGCTCGGCCCGCTCCTTCGGGTCAGCCAGCAACTCGGCAGCCAGCGCCTTGTCCTCGTCTGGCGTTCGCCCTCGCGGTCGGGTGCCGGCCAGTGGGCGATTGGTGATTTCCCCGTTCTCGACCCGACACATGATTTCCGGCGATGCTCCCACCAGCGTCACTGCCCCGGCCCGGAGATAAATCATGAACGGCGACGGGTTGATCACCCGCAGTGCCCGGTAGATGTCGAACGGCTTGGCGGTCGTCTCCTTCTGGAACCGCTGGCTGAGCACCACCTGGAAGATGTCACCGGCGTTGATGTACTCGACCGCCTTGCGGACCGCAGCCTCGAACCCCGGCCGGGTGAAGTTGGACTGTGGCGGCGTGGATGTTGGTCGCGGGGCGGTGGGATCGATGTCGGTCAGCGGGAGGTCGGCCCCCCCACGTTGCAGCCGCTGCACGAGTTGATCCAGCCGGCCGCAGGCATCGCGGTAGGATTGACGGAGTTGGTCTTCCGTCGTCCCTCCGATGTGCGCGTGGACCACCACCGCCACCGTCTTGTTGATGTGGTCGAAGATGACCATCCGGTCGAAGAACCCGAAGCACAGGTCGGGTAGCTTGCGGTCGTCGGGTGGAGGGTTGGGAAGTCGCTCGACGTAGCGGACGGTGTCATACCCCGCATATCCGACCGCCCCGCCGCAAAAC
Source organism: Gemmataceae bacterium (assembly GCA_003136315.1). Classification (GTDB taxonomy): domain Bacteria; phylum Planctomycetota; class Planctomycetia; order Gemmatales; family Gemmataceae; genus Urbifossiella. The sequence continues at coordinate 26,185 of PLDW01000376.1, forward strand.
CTTGGCAGGCCAGGTAGTTGAGGGGCACGATATGCCGCGATCATGTCCTCAATGACCTTGAGCGGATCGGTAGCGGTTGCCTCAACCCAGGGGGTGCCTTCACCCTCCTGGGTCCGAATGCGATCGCCGTATGCTTCGAATTTCCGGAACGGACCGGACCCGAGAAAGCTATACCGACCGACCCGTTCCCCGCCGACGACGCTTTCAAACAGGAACGACCAATCCCCTTCCCGGATCGTCCGGAACGCGGACACCGGGGTGAGGGAATCGCCAATCAACTGGCGGTAGACCGGGACCATGGTGTGGCCCTGGGCAAGAGCAGCGAATTGGTCGAGCGACGGTCGGTGTGGCATCTTCGGCTCGGGTCGATCCGGGGGTGATTCCGGGCTATTGTCGCGAACCCGGCCTCAGCGGCCAACTGGAGCCCGTACCAGTTGCCATTCGGCTTGCACCAAGACATGAACCTGCCTGGGGTATCACATCGCGGAAAGACGATTGAGACGCACTCGCGGGAGTGCGAGGCTCCTGCCGAGCGTGAGGGTGATGCAGCTCGGCGGGAGCCTCGTACTACAGTTAGACATATGCTTGCTCCTGACACGTTAGGAATGGTGCATCAGCAAGTGTCGTAATTCTGATACTTTGGCCGATCTACCCCCCCTGTCCCCCTTTCGAAGGGGGGCAGGGGGGGTGAAATGACCATATCAATCAACCTGACACTCACTGATGCGCTATTCCTAACTCCCGCCGAACCCCGCCTCACCGGGTGGGGTTCGCCAGGATCTGTATTTTCCCAAACTTCCGTCCCGAACGAATAACTCCCCCGAATTCCGATCCCGCTCCGGCCGATAAAGACGACGGATTATACCGCCTGTACCGGAGCGCGGCCGTGCCACACCTTCCGGACTCGACACCCGCCGGGGATCTCTTCCCCGACGAGGGAGCCCTTACTGCCGAATGGCTGAACGCCAGGTTGCGGCAGATCGCGACCCAGGAACAGCAGCTCGCCGATGCCAGGGCCGCCTTTCGCCGCGAGCGAGATGCCGACCGGGACCGTCAGGCTGCTGATCGCGACGAGGCCGACCGCCTCCTCCGCGAGGCCCAGTCGTTGCATCAGGATGCGTCCCGCCGTCGTGATCGCACCCGACGACTGGCGTACCGATACGCCAGACGGGTCCGGCAGAAGTGGGCCACAGTCCGGGCGGAACTGGAGACCCAACAACACGGGCTGGACGAAGCGCGCGGTCGGCTCTCGGCCGAAATTGCCCGATTCGAGATCACCCAAACCCAATTCCACGTCCAGGCTACCGAGCAGAAAGACAGGCTTCGGGAGGGTTGGGCCGCGCTCGACAGCCAGCGACGGCGAGCGACCAGCGAATGGGCCGCAACAGCCGACGACTTTGTGGCCCAGCAAGCCTCTCTGGCCGCTCGGGAGAAAGCTCTCGCTATGGCACAGGCTGCCACCGCAGCCGAGACCACCGCACTCCGGGCGGAAGCTGAGGGGCTGGAATCTCGCATTCAAAACGCTCGAGCCATCATCACCGACCTGGAGAGGGAGCGGGATCGGCTCCGCGCGGAGGTACAAGGGCCAGTCGCGCCGGCCGATCCGGAATTGCCGCCCGGTCATCGTGTCGCACTCGACCGGGCTGCCGACCGCGATTTGACACAGTGGGCGGCCGAACTCGATACCCGCGACCTGCAACTGACCCAGGAAAAGAGTGCCTTGGCAACGGCTCGGGCCGGGCTCGCCCGGAAGGCGACCGACCTCGCGGATCAACGCCAGGTGCTGGCGGAGCAATTCACTCTGCTGGCAGCGGCCCGGGGTAGGTGGCAGGAGACCGAACGGCGGACGATTGCGGAGATGGAAGAGTTGGCCCGTGGACTGCGACGTCGGGAGCAGGATCTCGACGCCCTGGAAGACCGGCTGATCCGGGTCGACGCTCGCCGTCGCGAGGAGGCCTACGAACTCTGGCAACTCCGACTCCGGTTAGAGGCGTGGCAATCGAAGTTGACCGCAGTTGATCGCGAGTGGCATGCCGGGCGGGAACTGCGCGACACCGAGTACGCCCGCCGGATTCGGACACTTGCCCACCGGGAGACGGAGGTGGAAGACCTGCTCACGCGATGGGAGCGGGTTCGGGATGGGGAGCGTGAGCGGCTGCGGAGCGAACTACGACTCTGGACCGAGGATCGGGAGAGGCTGGGGCGGGCGGCGGAGGGGTACGACCGGCAGTCCCGGGAGGTGCTTGCCGAACTGATGGCCCACGCTGCGCGGGCGATGGCCTCCGAGGAATGGGCAGCGGAAGCCGCTCCGGATGCCGGGACTGGACGGACACGGCGTCGGCTGGAAGTGCTGCGGAAGCGATGGGAGCAAGTCTTCCGCCGGAAGTTGGATGAGATCGACTCGCGAAGAGCCGCTGCGACTGCGGATCTCGCACGGCTTGACGAGCGGTATCGGGAGTTCCATCGACTCCAGGTCGATGTGATCCAGCAACAGGGATCACTGATCACCCAAGAGGCTCGGGCCGACGCTGCGGCCGTCCTGACCACCTCGCCCTCGGCCAACACCAATGCGAACCCCACGCCCCAGTCGTTCGGGGATGCTACGGGTACAATGGTCACGCTCCGGAGTGAGTTCGAGCGGATGGCGGCAGTGCTAATCGATGCTGGGGTGCCCGAGACACCCGACAGCCAACTCCCGTGGGCCGCGGACGAGCAGAGTGCCGGCCAGAACAACGATATCCTACCGTTCTCGCAGTCCCGCGCTGCGTGAGAGCCAAACCCCCTATACATTGCCAATCACAGGCCCACAGCGTTGACTGGGTCGTGATGGGCAATGTCCTGGGTGGTGATGGGCAACACCCTGGGAGGCTTCTTCGATTTTCGACCTGACGACTTACGACCTGCGACTTGAGGAATAGACATGGCGATCCGCGGGGTGATCCTGGCTGGCGGGAAGGGAACCCGCATGGGCGAGCTGACCAAGGTGACGAACAAGCACCTGCTCCCGGTCGGCCCGTGGCCGATGGTATACCATCCGCTCAAGAAGTTGACTGGGGCCGGGATCCAGGAGGTTCTGCTGGTGTCCGGGACCGAGCACATGGGCGACTTCGTCGAACTGCTCGGGTCAGGAACAGCCCACGGCTGCCGGTTGACGTACCGGGTGCAGGACGAGGCCGGGGGGATCGCCCAGGCACTCGGGCTGGCCGAGCACTTCTGCATGGGAAGCCGCTCGGTCGTCTTACTGGGTGATAATATCTTCCGCGATCCGCTCGTTCCGCTTCTGGAAAAAGCAACAAACCGGCCGGACTGGGCCTGGATCGGGCTCAAGCAGGTACCCGACCCGGGTCGCTATGGCGTGGCCGAACTGAGCGGCGAACAGGTGATCGGGATCGAGGAGAAGCCGGAGCACCCGAAAAGCGATCTGGCAGTGGTCGGGGTCTACATCTACCCGCCGGACGTGTTCAGCCTGATCAAGACGCTCAAGCCGAGCCGTCGGGGTGAGTTGGAGATCACCGACGTGAATAACTACTACCTGAAACAGGGGCGGATGGGTTACAGCACACTCGATGGATACTGGACGGATGCTGGAACGCTCGATTCGCTCGATTTGGCCAACGAACTCGTCCGGAAAGATCCCCCTCGCTTTTAGCGGAATAAGAAATGGCCCGCAGATGACACAGCGCGGCTGAGCCGCAACGGAATAAGAGATGAAGTATGGACACAAGCCTGAAGCGCCAGCGAAGGGAATGCTGTCCTTCGCTGGCGCTTCAGGCTTGTGAATACTTGCTTGCCGAGGGAATAGCCGAAATCCCTGCTAACGCCGAAGAGAGCCGACGATAATTGGCGCAGCATGCAAAGAAGATGTTTCCCCGCCGCGTGAAGACTCGAAATTTGCGCAGCGTGCCAAGAAATCGAGAGGTTGCTATGCAGACCTACGGACGTAGATGAAATCCCGATCAGAGCCAGATGAGTTTTGATCAAGATTTTATCTGCGTCGAAGTCTGCGTCATCAGCGGGCCATCCGGAATCGCTCCTGCCGCCGAGCGAGAAGTCTCGCGGTGTCCGATGGGGCAGGGAACCGGTAGTGTTGACTCTGCACCCTGGAGCGTTCTCCATGCATCCCGCTTACGCCCTGTCCGACGTGGCTTCCGTCTTCAGCCCGTCGCTGGTGCTATATCCCGAGCTGATCCGCCAGAACATTGCCCGGGTGATCGAGATGGCGGGCGGACCCGAGCGGCTCCGTCCGCATGTCAAGACACACAAGACCCGCGAAATCGCCCGGATGCTCCTGGATGCCGGGGTGACCAAGCACAAGTGCGCCACCATCGCCGAGGCCGAAATGCTGGCGGCAGCGGGTGCTCCGGATGTGCTCATCGCATATCCGCTCGTCGGCCCGAACCTCGGCCGGTTGGTGGCGCTGACTCGCAAGTTCCCGGATACCCGGTTTGCGGTCCTGATCGACCACCCGGGCGCCACTCAAGCCCTGTCCGACGTTGTCGCCGCTGCTGGCCTGACGGTCGGTGTGATCCTCGACCTGGATGTGGGCCAGCACCGGACAGGGATTCCGGTGGGGAGCGCGGCCTTCGACCTGTACGTATCCGCTGCCAACCTCCCCGGGCTACGGCCGGACGGATTCCAGCTCTACGACGGCCACAATCACCAGGAATCGCGGACCGAACGGGAAACAGCGGTCCGCGCCGTTCTCGCCCCGGTCCTGGCGCTGCGACTCGAAGTGGAGCGGCGAGGCGTCCCCGTCCCCCGGCTCGTCTGCGGCGGAACCCCGACATTCTCAATCTTCGCAGGTCTGACCGATATCCCCGGCGTGGAGTGCTCGCCTGGAACATTCGTCCTCCACGATGCCGGGTACGGTGCGCGATTCGCCGATCTGGGGGGGATCACCCCGGCAGCTGTATTGGTCACCAGAGTGATCAGTCGACCGACCCCCGACCGGGTGACACTCGATCTGGGGAACAAGGCGGTCGCGGCCGACCCGCTTCTGGAAAAGCGGGTGAAACTGCTCGACTTCCCGGACTACAAGGTGGTCGGGCACAACGAGGAACACCTGATCGTCGAGACGGCCGGGGCGGACCAGTACAAGCCAGGGGATGTGGTGTACGCCCTTCCGGGTCATGTCTGCCCCACGGTCGCGCTTCACAAGGATGTCCTCACGGCCGAAGGCGGCGCAATCACAGGTCGTTGGACGGTGGCCTCCCGAGATCGGGTGCTGACGGTGTAGTTTGTCGCTGAGAGCGATACTCCACACGGCCAGGGATGAGTCATCGTTGACCTGCTGGTCTGACTCACCCATTCCCGAATACAGCACCGAAAGTGAGCGATGGACAAAGCGAAGCGATGACCGTTGCTCCGGTGTTCACAGTCGGGTAGCTTCAACGCACGATCCGTCAGTCCGTCTGCACGCGGGAGATGTGATGTTGAGGATTTTGGCGTTCACCCTGGCGTTGTCGGGGCTGTGTTCATGCTCGACTCTCGGAGCCGACGACGCCGAGGACAAAGCCGTCGCGTTCGTGGAGAAACTCGGCGGGGAGGTTACCCGCGACGAGAAGGTACCCGGAAAACCTGTCATCGCCATCAGGCTGTTCGGCGCGAAGGTGACGGACGCGGGTCTGAAGGA
>PLDW01000376.1:31824-91078 GCA_003136315.1 Gemmataceae bacterium
GAAGGAACTGGCCGCTCTCAAGAACCTCACTGCACTTACTCTCCACAGCGTGCAAGTGACGGACGCGGGTCTGAAGGAACTGGCCCCACTCAAGAACCTCGCTTCACTCACCCTCAGCAACATGCAGGTGACAGACGTAGGGATGAAAGAGTTGACCAAACTCAACAACCTCACTTTGCTCTACATCGGCTACACGCAGGTAACGGACGCGGGTCTGAAAGAGTTGGCCACACTCAAGAAACTCGCTTCACTGCACCTTGATAACACGCAAGTGACAGACACAGGATTGAAGGAAATGATCGCTCTCAAGAGCCTCACCTCACTCAGTCTATACGGCACGCGTGTGACGGACGCGGGTCTGAAAGAGTTGGCCACACTCAAGAATCTCACTTCACTCCACCTGGGTGACACGCGGGTAACGAACGCGGGGTTGAAGGAACTGGCCGCGCTCAAGAGCCTCACTTCACTCCACCTGGGTGACACGCGGGTGACGGATGCGGGTCTGAAGGAACTGGCCACACTCATGAACCTCACATCACTCGACATTGAAAGCACGCCGGTGACGGACGCGGGTCTGAACGAACTGGTCGCTCTCAAAAACCTCACCACGCTCAACCTGAAGCTCACGAACGTGACGGATGAGGGGCTGAAGAAACTCCAGCAGGCACTTCCCAACTGCCGAATCCTGAAGTAACCACGGGGACTCGACGAGTCGTTGAAGAGACATCGCCGGCGCGGGCAGGAGACCACCCGACGTTCGCAGACGTTCGGCAATTGTTCAGGAAATATTGAGCGTGCGGTAGTTGAATAATTGCAACCTGCCAGGGTCAGCCGGGCCGCCACGGAGGGCGGCTCCTACTAACTGCAAACTCTCAGCCAACAGACATTCAGGCAACATCCTGCCCTTCCCTGGCAAAATGCTGCCCACTGTCCGGCGGCTGCACTGTCGGTTATGCTTGCGATGACGGACAGCTTCGGGTTTTCATGCCTGGGGCACAAGATTTGCCCGCACCAGACCGGAATTCCCGCTGTTCAACGTTGATGTCCCCTTGAGGAATCTCCTGATGCTCATGCTCACCCGTCGGGACTGGCTTCGCGCGGCTTCTGTCGCTGCGGTCTCCCCGGCTCTGCTATCTGTCCTTCCCCGACGGTCATCGGCCGCACCGACGCCAGACGCCATCAAAACGGTGGTGGACAAGGCTGTGGCATTTCTGAAAACCCGGCAGAAGGACAACGGCGACCTCGCCCCGGACCCACGAGTCGGCCCCGGTGTGACCGCCCTGGCAATCGGTGCGCTGGTCCGCAATGGATACGGGGCGGACAACCCCGTGGTGGCGGCCGGGCTGAAGTTCCTGGAGGGGAACATCCACCCGGATGGCGGGGTCTACAGCCAGGGACTGGCGACGTACACCACATCGCTGGCGATCGTGGCGTTCAAGGAGGCGAATACGGGCGGGAAGTACGACAAAATCCTGGCCAATGCGACCAAGTTTGTGAAGGGGCTCCAGTACGGGGACGGACTCGACCCCAAGGACGTGAAGTTCGGGGGTGCCGGATACGGGAACCCGGGCGGGCGAGACCGCCCAGACTTGTCGAACACCCACTTCATGGTCGAGGCTTTGCTTGCTGCCGGGGTGCCGAAGGATGATCCATCGATCAAGAAAGCGGTGTCATTCATCAGCCGCAGCCAGAATCTGGCGGGCGAATACAACGATCAGCCGTTCGCGGCCAAGACCTCGGACGACGACAAGGGCGGGTTCGTGTACACCCCGCTCGACCAGGACAATGAGAAGAGCGACAAGCGGACCGCGGTCGGGGGGTTACGGACCGAGGGCGGGATGACGTACGCGGGGCTGAAGAGTTTCCTGTACGCGGGGGTAGGCAAGGACGATCCACGTGTGAAGGCAGCCATTGGGTGGATTCGGAAGCACTACACGTTGACCGAGAACCCAGGTCAAGGCCAGGCCGGGCTATTCTACTACTACCACACACTGGCGAAGGCGATGGATGCGCTCGGGGAGGAGTCATTTGAAGACGCCAAGGGGGTCAAGCACGACTGGCGGCAGGAGCTGTTCGACGAGTTGAAGAAGCGTCAGAAACCCGACGGGAGTTGGGTGAACCAAAACAAGGCATTCCTGGAAAACGCCCCGGAACTGGCCACCTCCTTCGCCGTGTTGACACTGTCCTACTGTAGCAAGAGGAAATAAAGCACAGAAGAGTCCGGCCGAACACGGTCCGAAGCAATACTCCCAACCGAGACCCAGGTCTCGGTCTGGGCTGGAGGAAACGGCCATTCAGGCCGACGATTCAGATCGTACGCCAAATCCCGGTGATATTTCTTGACGAGTCTTAATGCAGGAACCCGCTGAGGCTGTCACATTCCCGAAGCAAGCATTGGTCTAACGGGAGGGCGAGGCTCCTGCCGAGCGTTAAAGGAATAGGCTCGGCAAGAGCATCGCCCTCTCATTTGCATGTCCGACTATCTTTTCCGTCGATGCGACAGTCTCGCAGGCTCCTGTATTAGGCGAGCGGCAGAAGGAAATCGACCACCGTGATGGGTAGCAATTGGTCTGCGTTTTCGCCCCGAAGGGTCGGCGGAGAATAGCCCAGGGTGAAGCCGGTCCTCCGGCGCAACCCTGGGAAGCGGGGAGATTTCCACTCATCGCCTGCATCACACCCCATCGACATCAGACCAGACCAAGTAACTCCCCCAGGATATTGTTCTGCGGGTAGCTGTGCCCGAGGTGCTGGCGGAAACCCTCGGCGTAGCGCACTTCGGCGGCCGTTCCCTGGGTGGCGGCCCACTCTTTCATGCTGTCCACAAGATTGTCGACCCCGTGGTGCTTGCGCAGCCACGCCCGCTGACTCTCGTGACAGGCCAACATCCGCGCTTTGTCCTCAATCACAGACTCGATGTCGACCCGGAACCCCGGCGGGATGGGGTTCCCAAAAGCGTCCTTCCCCTCCAGTGGGTCGCAGTAGAACAGGTGCGGGATGTGGTCCAGCGGCGGGTGACGTTCATCCGCCCCCGGGCGGTTGTGGAGGAAGTTCACGATCGGGGCCGCGAACGTCGCCGCTCGGACCAGTTTGCTCGTCTGCTCGTGATCGAGGTGGTAGTCATCCGGGCTATGGGTGAAGACAACCTGCGGACGAATCTTGTTCAGAAGTCGAACGACCTTCTCCAACGCCGGTTCGGAGTAGATGACACGCAGATCCCGCTCCTCCGCGCAGTGGAACGTCGCCCCGATTGCGTTGGCGGCGGCCGCTCCTTCCCCGCGTCGGATGCGGGCGATCTCTTCGGGGGTGTATTCTGCCGATCCGCAGTCTCCGGGGGTCATGGTGGCGATATGGATCGCCCAGCCCCGTTCGGCCCGCAGCCGGATCAGAGTTCCAGCACAGAGGAATTCGGCGTCGTCCGGGTGTGCGAGAAGGGCGAGCGCAACGGCGTTCATGATGGGTCCGCAGGGCTGGCTGGGTCACGACCCCGGAGATCTGGTCCAACCCGGGACACCCGCATCCCAGGCATGATCCGCGATTCGGATACGAACATTGAGTATGAAGTGTCCGCGCCGGAACAAGAGTCAGCCCCGACAACCCACTCATGGTCTCAGCAACGGTCGATCGACCGCCCGGTGTCAATGCGACTCACTTGCGGGGATCGACCTCGACGGTTCGATACCGACCCCGTGACCACGCGAATGGCCGAACGACCTGAGGCAGGCGGCGGGAGAAAATCGACCAGCGGGATTGGGTGCCACGGGCGGCTAGCCCGCCCGTGCGACGCCTTCACGGGCGGACTAGCCGCCCGTGGCACCCACAAACCTGGTACGTCATTTCCGGCCGTCTCCCTGACTTCACAATTAGCGCTGCTTGGTCTCCCCGCCCGCACCGGAGGGAGGCTGGGGCGGGGGTGGCGCAGCAGGCTGTTTTGGCGCTGCACCGATCCCCTGCTGGGAGAGCACAGCGTGCTTGACATGGGCCTGGATCCAGGGGCCACCGCCCCGTCCGTCCTTGAGGGGCAGGTCGAGGGGCATCGGCCCAGCGAACGGGCTGAAATAACGCTCCGCGATGCCGGAATTCCAGTCCATCTGGATAGTCGCGGGAAGTTGTGTGGCGGCTGATACAAACGGGAGGAGCGTTCCAACCGTCTCGACTGCCTTCTTGTACTCTTCCTGGCCTCTTTGCCACACTCTCTTGTCGCGGGCAGCCACAAGCAGTCGGAGGTATTCCAGTTCGTATTCGAAAGTTTGTTCTTCTATTAGATCGGACCGCTCCGAGCGGTGGAAGGTCGGGTTCTTGATCAACACCTTCTTCCATTTGTCAAGACCGTCTTCATAGAGCCGGATCGCCTCCGCAGTCTCGGCTACTCGCCGCGCCTGGCCGGCCTGCCAGAGGATCTTCCTGGCCTGGACTGTATCGGGCAGTTGCTCAGCCTCGGACGTTCCGAGGTAGTAGGGAAAGTTCGTTAGCTGCCGGTTCTGCTTGTAGAAGAAGAGCGCAGCAAGCGCATTTCGCCTTCGCATGAATGCTTCGTTGGCCGCCTGTTCCGGTGTGGGTTCGCGCGGGTCGAAGAGCCCTTCACTGTCCTGGCTCTTGACACCAGCGTCCAGGAGTAACTGGGTCATCCGAGACTGGCTCAGCACCAGCGCGTAGGCTTCCCCGTGATTGCGCCACATCTCGGCGGCCCGCTTCCAGGCGTCCTGGGACCAGTTGGCTTTGGTCCCGACGACCACCTTCAACTTCCGCCGCCCACCCTGATCCGGGATCTTCTCGGTGAACCAGGCCTTCGATTCGTCCGACCGGGCGTCGATCTCCCACCCCTCGGCATCGAACCAGCCGTCTTTCTGCATTAACTCCGCCTGATAGTGCTGAGCGCGGGGCGCACCCTGGCGGAAGATGATCAGCATCGGCAGCCGGGGCACCCGATACTTGAACTGGTCATACTCGTCCGGCCTGGGGGTGTACGACGGGATTGGGTTCCCCTGGGCATCCACCGGGTTGGGCGGGACGATCGCATTGGCATACGTGAACCACGCCCGGGCAGCCAAATAACCACTGAACGGATCGTCCACCGGCTCCTTCGGGTTGGCCTCATCCGGCCCCTCGTTGAATCTCTGCGGGAGTGCCGGGAACTGCTGCTTGTCCGGGGCGAGGTCGGTCGCGTTCTTGTACCGGCTCGGAACCTTTCGGTTGGTGCGGAGGAACTCGACGACATCTTCTGGAGTGCTCGTCTGGAGGGCCTCAAACGTGCTTTTCTTATCCCGGTCTCGCCGCTCGTCCCCGCGGAGTCGGCGGACCAGCATCGGGTGCTGCTCGCAGAACCGGCGGAACGCGACCAGATCGACCGACTTGTCCGCCGCGAGGAACCCGTCCGGATCCCACTCATTCGGCGGCATGCAGCTCAGTTGGAACAGACACCGGAGGGTTTGCACCTGATCGGAGACACCAAATTTGTTCTGGTAGTAGAACCCAATCTGATACCGCATGTCGGGAGACCGCCGGTTCCGGCGCTCCCCCTCGGCCAGCAATTCGATCCCCCGCGCGATGTAAAAGTACATATCTCCCAGCGACTGCATCTCGACCGACACGTTGTACGCAATGTTCCAACTCTGGAAGATCCAGGGCGTGATGAAGTGCGGCTGGAGGGTGGTGACCGTTCGGACCAGCAATTCGAGCTCGTGGAAGTCGTTCCGCTTCTGTTTCTCGATCGCCGTCAGCCACAGATAGGTGACCACGAGCCCCCGCGATCCCACCAACCCGAGCCGAATAGCGGATCCAGCGACCTCCGGATCGCCCTGCTCCAGTTCCCGCAGTTCCATCCGCCTCGCCTGGCTCAAGACAGTCCGCGCTGAGACCCAGTCCGCTTGCTGGTGGATCCACGAACTCGCAGCCCGTGGCGAACCACTCAGAGGAATGTCGATCTCCCCCCGCCACAGCATGCTGATTGTGAACAGGGCCAGGATCGCCCCAAAGTACCATATTTTTCGACGTACCGAGGCTTGCTGTAACGGGTTCATTGGATTTTAGTGTTTAGTGTTTAGTGTTTAGTGTTTTTGTGATCGGTGGTTGTGTGCTGTGTCCCGAGTCTTGGCGGTGCGGCCAAAATCCGGACGCAAAACACGAACCACCAAACACTAAACACGAAACTTACGCCGCCACTTCCCGCGATTTCATCAGGTAGTAGGCCAGCACGCCCCAGGGGAGCAGGTAACCGATCATCATCAGCAGGTTTACGACCAAATATTCCGTGTTGATATTGAACCCCTCAGACACGAAGTGGGTCCAACTGAACGACTCGACGTCCGGGATCACGTTTTGGATTCGTCGCACAAACCACGCAAAGATCTCGTCGAACCCGAGCAGCACCTTCGTGCCGCCAGTGTCAGCCAACGGAGTCGTCGGTTGTTCGGCCCGAACCAGTTTGGAAATGGCTTCAAATGGTCCACCTCCGACGTTCCGGCCAAACGCCAAATCGTTGAGGTGGTCGGTGGCGTATCCGACAAGGTAGATCAGAAGGGCGACGAGTAGGCTCAGCACACCACTCAGGTAAGTGCTGCATGCAACCGCCAGACCGATGAGGATGCACAACCGGCACCACAGACCGATCATCCCCTTGACGAAATTCACCGAGAACGGGTGATTTCCCTCCAGGATGTACAGGTCAGGATCGGCCATCCCCAGCATCTGGCCGGGGCTCTCGCACTTGACGTACACCAACAGCCTGGGCCGCGGCTGACCGGTCTGTTCGTCTTTCCCGGGATCACCCGAACGGGCGTTGCGGAAGAGTCCGGAAGGAACCTCGACCCCGAGGACTGCGTAGTCGAACACTTCCTTGCCACGGACTTCAAAGAACCCGAACTCCTCGGCCAGGGCGCTGGCAGCCTTCCAGTCCCGTTGGTAAACGTCATTGTTATTGTGACGGGGTGACTTCGGGTTGACCGGGTCAGTCAGGAGCCGACCCCCCTCCCCTTCCCTCACCTGCAAACCGACCGCCCGGAGTCGGTCGGCCAGTCCCCGAAGCCGGTCGGCCAGGCGGAGCCGCTCCCGGTCGGCTTCGGTGGTCGTTGGCCCAGCGGGAGCAGCGGGAGCAGCGAGACTCGCGCTCAGAACTTCTCCATGCTCAAGCAACCGAACCGCCTCTGCATAGTCTTTGGCGTCACGAGTGTTTGCCCACGGCCACTCGCCACCCTGCTCTTTCGTTGGGACCGCCTGCGGACAGTTGTAGGTGACAAATCGCAGGTTCACGTACACCCCGCGGTTCTCCTCACCCTTGGTCATCTTGAAGACGTCGAACGTGAACTCCACCGGAATCTCCCCGGCTGGCTCGGCTGCGAGCGAGGAGGGGATGGTGTCGAAGAGCCAGATCCCCCGCTGAGGAGATTCCGGGTGGCCGTGGATGTACTTCCGGTAGAGTAACTCCCGGCCGACATTCGTTCCATCAAAGTCCACCTTGCGACTGCGGAACTCCAATTTCCCGCGGACCGGAATTCGTGCCTTGGCTGCCTCCTCCGCGGCCTTTGGATCGATCGTGGCAGTGTTAATCAGTAACAGACTGATTGCAGTCATTCCGGCGAGGGCGAGAGTGAGGAGTGCCGTGTAACCGAAGAACCGCCCAAGGACGACCTCGAACCGCTGCACCGGCTTGGTCACAACGGTGTAGATGGTCTGGTTTTTGATGTCGTTGGGGATGCTGAATGAGGCCAACAGGAGGGCCGTAATGAGGATCAGGATCATGATCGCGAACGAGCTGACCGCGACCAGATTGCGGAACTCGTCCGCTGGCCGGATGTGCGACATCCAGACATTTCGGAACAAAAACGGAACCAGGATCAGAAGGCCGACAAAGTACAATCGTGACCGAACCGCCTCTTTGAACCCCAGCTTGGACAAGGCCCAGATCCGGCCAACCCGGAGCTTGACCAGATCCCGTGCGAACGGCTCGCCAATCCCAAGCAAGGCAAATAGCCCGGCGATCATGAGCAGGACGGGACGCAATTGCCAGTGCAAGGCCGGGGGCGGTGGGACGATCGGGGTGCCAGGCGGGGGTGGCGGCACGGCGGGTGGGGCGAACGGCATCTTGAGGAAAGAGGTGTGACTTCCAAACCATTCCAGTTCCATGAGAATGGTTGCCAACACCCCAGCGTAACAGATCATGCTCAGCGCAGCCATCCAGACCATCCAGGTCGACACCGGCACCCGGAGTTTCTCGGATTGGGATTTATCTGTTGGAACCGACAGGGCGTAGAGAAGATAGAGGACGAGTCCGATTGCCCCGAACCCACCGGCGTCCTGGAGCCACGCCTGGGCGAGCCCCCAGATGTTCGAGTAGCCGAGCGGGTCGCCGCGATCAAGTTGGAGAATCCCAAACAGTGCCGATGTCACGGGTGGAAGCCTCGTCTGGGTGGACGGTGGGGACGGCCGGGTGCTGGCCGGTTCTGGATGGGGCCGGCCCCGCCGCTGTGAACGCTTTACCCCTTCGCCCCGGTCTCGGCCGGGGGCAGATACCGCCGGCCGGGTCGGGCCTTCGATTCATCAACGACGCGGAGGAACAATTGCTCCAGGGTGCTCGACGGGTGGCCGACAGTCTCCAACTCCCCGCCATGCTTGCGGAAGACGGCCTCCAGATCGGCTCGCAACTCAACCGACTCACGGACCTTCTTGGCAACCACCTCAAGTCGGACGGCGTCTTCGACCAGGCTAGACACTTTGCCAAGCGTTTGGAGGTCACCGTTGTACAGGATCGCGATCCGATCGCAGACGTCCTGCACATCGTCGAGCCGGTGGCTGCACATCAGGACCGTTTTGCCCTCCTTGCGGAGGTGCAAGATCAGGTCTTTCATCCACCGTGTGCCGAGCGGATCGAGCCCGGATGTCGGCTCGTCGAGGATGATCAGCTCTGGATCGTTGATGAGGGCCTGGGCCAGCCCGATCCGCTGCCGCATCCCCTTCGAATATTCCTTCAAAATCCGCTTCTTGTCGGCTCCCAGCCCGACCCTCTCGATCAGCTCGGCCGCCCGTCTCTGGCGTGTTTCCGAGCTGATGTTGAAGAGCCTGCCGTAGAAATCGAGGGTCTCCTCGGCGTTCAGGAATCGGTACAGGTAGGATTCTTCCGGGAGATAGCCAATCCGTTCGTTCTTCTCAACCTTGGCGGCCGGTTCACCGAAAACGAAGGCGTCCCCGGAGGTCGGGAACAGGAGCCCGAGCAGGAGTTTGATGGTGGTCGTCTTGCCCGACCCGTTGGGGCCGAGCAAGCCGAAAATCTCGCCCTTGTGGATCTTCAGGTCGAGAGCGTTCAGGGCAGTCTTCTTCTTCCGACCCCAGAAGTCACGGTAGACCTTAGTCAGGCTTCGGGTTTCGACGACGACATCCTGGGCCATGTGCGGTCTCCGGGGTCGCCCCGGGCAAGGGGTACGCGGCGGAACGGGCAGGGACAGTAACGGATACGAACGCCCCCCACGACAGGTTCGCGCCGGTCGACTGGAAACTCCGCCGGGGGGCCACAGTTATGTTACAGAGTGGGGAAGGGGAGGGGACGAATAACAGTTTGCAGCTTGCAGTTCGCAGTTTGCAGCCAACGACCAGTTCCGTGACCTTGGCCGCTTCCGGTCGTGAGGTGTCGGGAGTAGAATCACACTTCACCCAACCCGCACACCCCTCTCCGGCTGACCCATGTCGACACCAAAACCGCTCGAAAACTATACCTCGTACCGGGGACTGCCCCCACTGGCCGGGTTGTGTACAGTCGAAGAGGCAGCCAAACCGGGGCTTTCGGTCGAGGAGTGCGTCCGTCGGCTCAAGCGGTTCCACTATGCCTTCAAGCGGTTACATCAAATCTTGACAGCCCGGATCACCGCCGAACCCATTTATGAACTCAAGACCGCATTCTCTCACCACGCCTACCTCTGCGCAGAGCACACCACCGCCCTGCGGAGGCGCATTTGCGAGATGCGCGAACCGCCACTGGGGCTCGAAGATGTGCCGCACCCGGCTCTCGAAGCGTTCTTCGACGAGATCCTGGCCGCCCCCACGACGGGAGAGTTAGTATGGGGCGTCTACACTTTCGCTGTTGTCTCTCTGGACCAGGCAATACGTGATTACCTACAGGCAACCAACCCCCTGACCGATGCCCCAAGCCGACGGATTCTCCGCTTTGCCTGCCTGGAACTCGACGACATGCTGCAATGGGGGAACCAGAGCAGCGCCAGACTGGATTACAGCGAGTTCCAGTCGGGCTGGACCATGTTGTCCTACGTCCTCCAGGATCTTCTTGCCCTGGCGGGCCAGGTCGATGGGACACACGCGGTCAGTCCCGATCAACAACAGAATGTGCTCCCGCGTTGTTACTCCAACACCCCCTACCAGTACGATCCCATCCCGAAGCGCGATGAGCGGTTCTCCGACCCGTGGAACCAGGGGGTGAACGCCGAAAGCTTCCTCTACAGCGAATCATTCCCGCCCCGGGCGAAAGCCCTCATGATGCTCTACAAGCGACTCCGCGAGATTGATGTGCCCGAGATGATGGCCTCGATTATCACCCAGACCCCCGGCAAACCGTGGGGGTACTACCGCGACATGACCCGGCAACTCTGGGACGAGGCCCGGCACGCAATGATGGGCGAGGTCGGGTTCGTCGCCCTCGGAGTCGACTGGACCCAGGTCAAGATCACACACAACTGGTCGTACCGGCTCAACACCGAATGCACCCCGATGGAGCGTCACGGGGTTCTGTACTTCATCGAGCAAGGGCTCATGCCCAAGACCGGCAAGCGGTACGAGTTCGAAACCGGGCAGAAATCCGGACTTCCTCTCATCGCCACGATTCAGGACTTCGACTGGGCCGATGAGGTGCTCCACTCCCAGATCGGTCGACTGTGGTACATACCGGAGTTTGGGACGCTGCAAAAAGCTCTGGAGTATGGCGATACCGCCTGGTCGAAAGTGTTGAGCAACTGGGCAACGGTGAAAGCTCAGGGGCTGACCAACCACGACAACTGGTGGCCCGCCGTCTACACGCAAGCCTGCGCGGCCGAGGGCATCCCGCCCGACCCAGCCGTGCTGGAGTTCGCGGAGACCTACGAGGGGAAGCGAGCGGACCTGCAACGGGTCGCGGCCGAGTGATATGCAACATGATCGACCCCGGCAGGGGTCGTAGCGATTAGCCGGTGGTCGAGCGCAGCTCTACCACCGGGGGCGTCGAGGGAGACAATGCCGCGAACACGGATTGACCCCGATCGCAACGGCGTGGCTGCACCCCCTCCCGGATCGGGTGATTGCGTCCCCAAACCGGTGGTATCGCTGCGCTCAACCACCGGCTAATCGCTGCGACCCCTACCGGGGTCGTTTGGATCAAGGTGCTTACGTCATTGTCCTCATACCCGTCCCCCGTGGTATCGCTGCGCTCAACTATCGGCTAATCGCTGCGACCCCTCCAGGGTCGGGTGACGGGGTCGGGATCGAGTCGCCTGTGGAGTTTTCCTCCCAACCGGGTACACTGACTCTCACCTGCCTGCACACCCTCCCACGCTCCCCGGAGCCTCCTCGCCATGACCTCCCGGCTCGCGGTTCTCGCTGCCCTCGTCTTCACATTCTCCCTGGCCGCTCCGGCTGCGGCCCAGGTTCCGCCGGAGAAGGTTCTCGCCACCATGAAGCCGGCCGACGGCTTCCAGGTCGAACTCTTTGCCCACGAACCCATGCTCATCAATCCGACGAGCATTGATGTCGACCACAAAGGACGGGTGTGGGTCGCCGAGGCGGTCAATTATCGCCGCAAGAACTTCGGTCGACCCATCCTCCGCCCCGCGGGCGACCGGATCGTTGTGCTCATCGACAAGAACGGCACCGGGAAAGCCGATGAAGCCGTCACCTTCTACCAGGGAACGGATCTGTACGGCCCGATTGGTGTGTGCGTGGCACCGTACCCGGATGGCAAGGGGCAGAAAGTGTTCGTCTGCCAGTCGCCGGATATCCTCGTCTTCGAGGACAAGGACGGCGACCTCAAGGCCGACGGCCCACCGAAGAAGTTCCTCACCGGGTTCGGCGGGTTCGACCACGACCACGGTGTTCACGGGATCAATATCGGGCCGGATGGTAAGCTTTACTTCACCGTCGGTGATGCGGGTGTCCACGGTCTCCAGAGCAGCGATGGAAAGGGGCGAAAGTGGGAGAGCAATAGCACCGACTGCCGGGCCGGGACCGTCTGGCGCTGCGATATGGATGGGACGAACCTCGAACTCATCGCCCACAACTTCCGAAATAACTACGAGTGTTGCGTCGATAGCTTCGGCGAGATCTGGCTCTCCGACAACGACGACGACGGCAACCAGCAGACCCGCATCTGCTACGTGATGCCCGGCGGGAACTACGGCTACAACCCCCGCGGTCCGGGTCAGAGCCACTGGCACGAGGAACAACCGGGTATCGTCCACAAGACGCTGCGGACCGGATTCGGCAGCCCGACGGGAATCACCTTCTACGAGGGAACGCTTTTCCCCGAGAAGTACCGTGGCAACCTCCTCCACTGCGATGCTGGCCCGCGCGAAGTGCGGGCGTTCTTCAGGAAGCCGAAAGGGGCAGGGTACGAGCTGGACAAGGAAGTGATCCTGACCAGCACCGACACCTGGTTCCGGCCGAGTGATGTGTGTGTCGGTCCAGACGGAAGCATCTTCGTGGCCGACTGGTACGACCCGGGTGTCGGCGGGCACGGCATGGGCGACTGGACCCGTGGCCGGATCTTCCGGCTGACACCCAAAGGGCACAAGGGCTATGCGGTGCCGGAGGTGAAGCTGGATACGAAGGAGGGTGTGATCGCGGCGCTGGGCTCCCCGTGCCAGGCAACACGGGCGATGTCACAAGCCAAACTCCGGGCACTTGAGCCGAGAGAGGGCTATGATGTGCTCAGAGCGACCCGCCTGGTGCCTGGTCTCAGTTTGCAGTCGATGGCGCGAGTTTATGCCTGCTGGGCTGGGACTCCACCGAGCGCGAAACATGCAGGTGGATTAGACGATGTCGGAGATTATATTGAAATTACTCAGAAAGACTCTCAGGAGTCATTACGATTGCTCGGGATTCGGTTAAGAGACGATTTCAGCTATAATATCAGTGAAGGTGAGCGGAAAGTTATAATCGAAGGCTTAAAGAAAGATGGTCAGAATATTATAAATCTGCCTGATTTTACCCCCGCACTAGCTCGGGAGTCGCTCTTTCTCCTTCGGAAGATCGACGACAATTTAGCGGTGAAACCGGCATTCTACGCCCTTGCCAAGCTCTACGACGGCCAGGACATCTTTTACCGCGCCGCGCTGAACATCGCCTGCGGCACCGATCCTGCCCGACGCGATGCCATCCTCGCCGACTTCGACAAGCACTTCCCGGAGTGGAATGACAAGGTGGCCGATCTGGTGTGGGAATTGCGGCCGAAATCGGTCCTTCCGCGGCTCGGCACGCTCCTCGCCGACCCCAAGTTGACTGGCCCGCAGAAGGCTCGCATCGTCGAGATTCTCTCGGCCAGCGACGACCCCGCCGCCGGGCAGACCATGCTCGGCCTCCTCAAATCGGATGCTCCCGCCGAGGTCAAGGCCCGCGCGATCGATCAGTTGCGGCTCTTTCTCCCCACCAAGTGGAAGTCGTTGCAAGGGGGCAAGGATCTCGCTTCGGCGATCGAGACACTCCTCAAGGGTGAGAAAACGAAAATCACCGGCCTCCAACTGATCGCAGCGATCGGTTCACCGGGTCAGCTCGATGCGGTGGTTGCGATCGCAACCGACGACACAGTGGCAAGCGATGTTCGCAGAGAAGCAGTCCGGACGCTCGGTAAACTCCCGAGCGAGAAGGCGGTCGAGACCCTGATGGCGATTGGGACACCGGAGAATCCGCTCTCGATTCCCTGCATTCAGGCACTCGGGAATCTTCTCCCGGCAGGTCCGCGCTCCCCCCAGTACGCCGGGAAAGCCCAGGAAGCCCTGACGCGCGGCGTACTCGCCGAAAAGGCGACGCCGCCACTCCGCTCGGCGTGTCTGGCCGCGCTGGCGGGAAACCGCGATGGCACGATCTGGCTGATCGATGCCCAGGCCAAGAAGACGCTGCCACAACCGCTCGTGGCCGAGGCAGGGCAATTGGTCCGCAACTCGCCCTACGCTGATCTTCGCAACCGGGCTCTGCTCGCCTTCCCGGCACCCGGTAAACTCGACCCGAAGAAACTCCCGGCCATCGCCGAACTCGCCAGACGGGTCGGGAACGCCGACCGCGGCAAGCAAGTGTGGGCCGCCAGTCTCGGGGGTGCGGCCCAGTGCGCCAAGTGCCACATGGTCCGCGGGGTGGGCGGACAGGTTGGCCCGGACCTGTCGATGATCGGCAAGAAGGGGAGCAAGGAAAACCTGTTTGAATCGATCCTTGACCCGTCGAAGGCGATTGCCGACCAGTACCTGCAACACCAAATCACTACCACCGCCGAGGTAACTGTCACCGGCCTGCTCGTTGCTGAGACCCCTGAAGCTATCACGCTTCGCGATGCAAACGGGAAAGACACGGTCATTCCGCGAAAGGATCTCGACGGCGCGGTCCGCAAGCTGAAGGTGTCGATCATGCCGCAGGACATCGTCGCAGCGCTCACCGAGGATGAGTTAACCGACCTCGTGGCCTACCTGGCGACGCTTCAAACCGCGGCCTTGACGCCGGACAGCTTCCGCATCGTCGGCCCGTTCCCGGCCGCGAGCATGACGGCGGCTCTCGGTCAGGATTCTGGCCCGGAGCGTGCAGCCTTCGACCCGAACGTGAAGTTCCGCGCTGGGAATGAGATGATTGCGTGGCGGTCAATCCGCCCGGACGCGAAGGGGTACTTCGACCTGGCAGCGCTCCACGGCGCGGCCGGGAATAACTCGGCCTCGTACATGTATACCGAGGTCGATTCGCCGGCCGACCAGGACGCCGAGATCCTGCTCGGAACGGACGACGGGGCGAAGTTGTGGGTGAACGGCAAAGCGGTGTTTCAACACGAAGAAACCAAGGCGGCCGCTCCGGGCCAGCACACTGTGGCGGTGAAACTCAAGAAGGGGACAAACACCGTGCTTTTGAAGGTCGCCAACGGGAACAACCCGCACGGGTTCTACTTCACGCTGTTGAGCGGCCAGGAAACGAAAGCTAAATAACAAAGCAGATTTTAACCACAGAGTCATAGAGAGCACAGAGGAAGAGGGAGGAAGAGGGAGGAAGAGAGTTATAATTAATATTCTCTCTTCTTTTGTATTCTCTCTGTTTGCTCTGTGTCTCTGTGGTTACCACGGATTTTTTCACTACCCAGTTCACACCGCGAGGTGAGACCGACCGATGGCCGAACCCCTTCACCTCCAGTGTCCGCGGTGTCAGGCCGAGTGGGATTCGGCGGCGGAAGAACCCGGCACGTTTGTGACTTGCCCGGGGTGCGCAGCTGCGACCAAGGTGCCCCGTCCGGGGGGCGAAAAGGTCGCCAACCCCATTCCGACAGGCGGACGGAGCATCTGCCCGGCGTGCGGTAGCACGAAAAGCCGGCCTCTGTCGGACGAGGCGGTCACCCGATTTTATGCCGGGTACGGTCGGAACGCGCCACCGCTGATCCTCCGTCCCAGACGATGTCAGGATTGCCGTCATGCTTGGGAGGTCGATCCGCCCCGATTCCTTCTCTTCTTGGGAATCGGGATGCTGTCGGTTGGGGCACTGGTGGGTTTGGCCGCTGTTGGCTTGTGTGTCGCAGCGGTTATTCGGAACCTCGCCAACGACCAGGCGGACATCGGGCAGCGCCTGATCGGCTGCATCAAGCCCCTTGCCTTCGCCATCGGCGGTGGCAGCATCATCGTGGCCTGTCGGTACGGCATCAAGTACTATCAGCAAAAACTCCGCGGGCCGCGCGATGGCCAAGACGTTCGATGCGACCCTGAATCGCCTGATTGATGACCATCTGGCCGATTGGGCGGCCTTCCTGGCCGCGCGCGTTGGAACGCCGGCTGGACCGGCCACCGCGCTGGACACCGACCTCTCCGCCACCCTTCAGGCCGACCGCCTGTTCCGGATCGATGGCCCAGACGGCTCTGACCCGGTCGGCATCCACCTGGAACTCGAATCCTCCGGACGGCTGGGAATGCCGGGCGAACTCCTCAGCTACAATGTCGCCGCGTGGGCGGCGACCGGGCTGCCGATTCTGTCTGTACTCGTCCTCCTCCGGCCGAAGGCGACCGGCTCCGACCTCACCGGTGCGTTCGAGATTGCGTGGGACCAAGCTCCCGCGCACCTGACGTTCCGCTACACCGTGATACGGGTCTGGGAGGAGTCGGTGGAGGGGTTGCTCGCGGCTGGCCTGGGGCTCACGCCACTGGCGATGCTGACGAACGAGGCGGCCGCCGATCTCGATCAGGCTTTCGCCCGGTTCCGGGACCGATTGCGTCAGCCCGACGTACCGAGTAACGTGGCCAGTACCTTGTATGGGGAGACGTTCTTCCTGTGTGGGCTGCGCTATGATGCAGCCCAGGTCGAAAACCTCTATAGGAACCTGAGCATGACCCTCGAAGACTCGGCTACCTACCAACTCATCCTCCAACGCGGTGAGGCACGCGGTGAGGCACGCGGGGTCGTGGCAGCAACCCACCGCATCCTCCTGGCCCAGGGCCGCAAGCGATTCGGCTTGACAGCGAGTGCGACCGAGGCAGCAGTCCTGGGGATCACCGACCGGGACCGGCTCGAACGGATGGCCGAACGCATGATCGATGCCACCAGCTGGGACGACCTCCTCGCCACACCCTGACACCGGACCAGACGTTCGTCCTGTATGGGCTGCGGTACGACCCGGCCCAAGGTGAGAGCCTCCACCGGAACCTCAGCATGACACTCGAAGACTCCTCCACCTACCAACTCATCCTCAAACGCAGTGAGGCCCGTGGTGAGGCCCGTGGGAAGGTCACAGCAGCCCACCGAATGGTGTTCATCATCGCTGGGAAGAGATTCGGCCCAGCGCCGGGTGCGACCGAAGCCGCGCTCCAGGGGATCACCGACCAGGATCGCCTCGATCGCATGACGGATCGCCTCCTCGACGCCACCGGCTGGGACGATCTCCTTTCCACACTCTGACATCTGGAGCCCCTCCCATGTCCCGTCCGACTCGCCGCACGTTCGCGAAGACTGCCGCATCTGCGGCGGCCATCACTGCTGCCAGTTACTCCCGGGTTCTCGGTGCGAATGATCGGGTTCGCACCGGGTTCATTGGGGTCGGCAACCGAGGCGATCAACTCCTGGATGCGTTCCTCACCCACAAGGATCAGGACACTGTCGCCCTGTGCGATGTGTACGAGCCGTACCTCCCCGCTGCGGCGGCGAAGGTCGCGAAGTCGGGCGGGTCGACGAAGCCGTATCACGACTACCGCAAATTGCTCGAAGCGAAGGACATTGATGCGGTGGTGATTGCCACTCCGGATCACTGGCACGCCCTCCAGTTCGTGGATGCGTGTCACGCCGGAAAGCATGTGTACTGCGAGAAACCGCTGAGCCTGACCATCTCCGAAGGCCGGCGAATGGCCGACGTGGCGAAGCAGACCAAGCGGGTAACACAGGTCGGGTTGCACCGGCGGTCGACACCATTCGTCCAGGAAGCTGTCAAGTTGATCCGCGATGGGGCCATCGGCAAGGTGACAGTCGCCAAAAGCTACCACTGCCGTAACGAGACCCCGATGGGGATCGGCAGCCCCAAGGAAACCGACCTGCCTCTGGGGCTCGACTACGACCTGTGGCTCGGACCGGCGAAGAAGGTGCCGTTCAACTCGAACCACGTGCTGTACAAATTCCGCTGGTTTTGGGACTACTCTGGTGGCCAGCTCACGAACTTCGGCACCCACTACCTGGATGTGATCCAGTGGGCACTCGGTCAGGATGCGCCGAAGGCCGTGGCGTGTCTGGGTGGCAAGTACGGGGTGACCGACAATCGGGAGATCCCGGACACCTGCGAGGCGGTGTGGGAGTACGAGGGGTGTCTGGTCACGTTTAGCCAGTTCAATTGCAACGCTTCGGCGGGTAATCCTCGGGGTTGGAGCATGGAGTTTCGCGGTACCCAGGGGACGCTACTCCTGGCAGACGGAGCAGCAGGGTACGAGATCGTTCCGGAGAACGTTCGGGTGGAGGAGATGCCCGCGCTGAGCCCTCTGGCCCGGGAAGCGAATGCGAAGCAGGGTCGGGCGGTCAAGCAAGCCCGTCTCCCGGTGGCGAATAAAGGCACATCCGAGAGTCCGAACCTCCACGCCCGGAGTTTCCTGGATGGGATCAAGACGGGGTCGCCGACAACCTGCCCGGTCGAGGTGGGTCACCGCTCGACAACAACCACCCTGCTCGCCCGCCTCGCCTTGATGCGGCAAAAATACTTGACCTGGGACGCCAAGGCCGAGCGGGTGACCAACGACCCGGACGCCAACGCTCTCTTGAGCTACGAGTACCGCAGCCCGTGGAAGCTGGGGTGAGGGGCAAAATTCGCCCCATCGTCAGGAAAATTTAGCCGAACGGGATGGCGAGGCTCCTGCCGAGCGTACCACCCTCACGCTCGGCAGGAGCCTCGCCATCCCGTTCATGCGACACCCCTGAAAGATTCCTGGAGTTGCTCGGGTCAAGGCTTTGCGAGACCCGACCTACGAAAATCGCTCCTTCTCTGTGTTGATTTCTCTCTGTGCTCTCTGCGTCTCTGTGGTTAAAACGTCTTTTTTTCATCCCGATATATCCAGCGAAGTCCAATCGAATCAAATCCGCTCACCGTGGCCGGAGAGTGATCCGTATGACCTGCGGGGGGCACCGGAACCGCAGCGGCTCCTTCCCGCTCAGTCCGCGGCCGACGACCATCACTGTCCCTTCACCTTCGAACACCCCGGAGTCGAAGCGCCGGCCGTACACGCTCGGGATGAAGATCGGGCCAATCACCGGCACCCGGATCTGGCCGCCGTGGACATGCCCGCACAGCATCAGCCGGATGCCGTTCTTTCGACCCCAGTAGATGTTGTCCGGGGTGTGACTCAGGCAGAGGCGAAAGAGCCCCGGTGGTGCATCCGAAAGGTCCGGCGGGGGCACGAACCACGGACCTTCGTGACCGACCACCACGAACCGTTCGCCGCGGACGGTCGCCTCGGTCCAACCGTTGCCGATCACCCGATATCCCGCCGCCACGAGATCGGCCCGCACGTCTTCCGGGTTGTAGTGCTCGTCGTGGTTCCCCAGGATGGCAAACTTCTCTCCGGTCGCCGTCAGCCGGCCGAGGACCGGGCCAATCCAGGCCCGGTGCTCGTCGCTATCGAGATAATCACCAACCAGACAAACGAGATCCGTCGGCGGAGCGGCCACGATCCGATCGATCACTCGGTCAAAAAATCCCCGACCGGGGATCCCGTGGAAATGGAGATCGCTCAGAAGCAGGATCGTAAGCCCGTCCCACGCTGGGGGAAGATCGGGAAGGGTGAGAGTCAGGTCGGTGAAGTCGACCCGATAGACATCGTTCCTCGGGAGCCGCGCGATCCAAGCCCACTTCCCCGACCCGAAGACATCGGCCCCTCCGACCCGAAAGTCGACCGTCTCGCTCCGCTCTGTGGTTAGAGCGGGCGGGCGGGGTCGAAGCAACCGGTAAAGGGTGATCGCTGGAAGGATCACTCCCCCGAACACCAGCCCGACTCCGATGTACACCAGTGCGAGCCAGCCCCAGACCCCAAGGGAGCGAGGAAGCCCCTCCGAGACCAAGTCGGCTGGTCGGGTAACCATCGGCACCAGGAGTGGGAACGCAACAATGATAATCCCGGTCGTCAGCCGCCAGGGCCGGAGGAACGCTTTCGAAAAGGGGCGCCCGTAGACATGATTGAGCAGCGACGTCCAGATGCAGGCGTGCCCCACCCATGCCACCAGGAAGCCGAAGATCAGAAGGGCGAGCAGGCTGTCCATCCGGACATGGTAGGGCAGGGAGTCCGGGGCGGCACCTCGCGCAATTTCTCCTGCCAAACCCTCCCGCTCCTCTCCGCCAGTCCTATTTCTATCCTGGCCCCCATCCTCACTGGCGACCCCACCATGCGGCCGTCTGTCGCGCTGATCCCCCTGTTCACCTTGCTCACCGGACTGGGTGTTTTCGCCGGTTGGGACACCCGGCCGAGTCCTGCCACGGTCGAACACGGCCCCGCCCATCCACGGGTGAAACTCGCCGTCCTGGTTGTGTTTGACCAGATGCGGGGCGACTACCCGGAAAAGTGGAAACCGCTGTTCGGCCCGGACGGGTTCGCCCGACTTCAGTCGGAAGGGGCCTGCTTCACCCGTTGCTACTACCCCTACGGAACCACCACCACCGGCCCCGGTCACGCCTCTATTCTCTCCGGAACCTGCCCGGACCGACATGGGATCGTGAACAACAACTGGTACGAGAACGGAAAGGATGTGTACTGTGCCGGGTCGGTCCGATACACGAACGTGCCCACGCTGCCCAAATTCGCAGTCGCGGATGAGGACACGAGTGCGAAGAAAGCCGAATCCCGAGCCGAACCCAAGACCGGCGGAACCCCCGAACGACTTCTGAGTGAAACGATTGCCGATGTCCTCAAACAGACTCACGGCCCCCGGGCCAAGGTATTCGGGCTGTCCCTCAAAGACCGCTCAGCCATCCTCCCCACGGGCCGACACCCGGACGGCGCTTTCTGGTTCGATGGACGATTTGTCACATCCACTTACTACACCGAGCACCTCGACCGGAGCATCCCCGGCTGGGTGAGCATGTTCAATGCGTCGAAGGCGGCCGATGCCTGGTTCGGGAAGGACTGGGCGCGGTTCCGCCCGGACCTGGATTACGCCGCGTTGAGTGGACCGGACATTGCCCCCGGTGAGGGTATCGGGATCAAGCAGGGCAAGACGTTCCCGCACCCGACATCCGGCGGGCTCAAGACCGTTGGGAAGGCGTACTACGAGGCACTCGCGAACTCGCCGTACGGGAACGAGTTGCTCCTGTCCTTCATGGAAGCGTGTGTGACGGCCGAGGGACTTGGGCGGGACGACACCCCGGACTTACTGGTTGTCAGTTTCTCCTCAAACGACCTGATTGGGCACAGCTGGGGGCCAGATTCGCAGGAGGTGCTCGATGTGACCCTGCGGTCGGATGTGATCGTGGCCCGACTTCTTCGGTTCCTTGATACGAAGGTCGGGAAGGGAAACTATGTGCTCGCGCTGACGGCCGACCACGGGATCTGCCCCCTCCCGGAGGCATCAGCCGCTCGCGGAGTGTCCGCACAGCGAGTGAACCAGGATGCGCTCCGGGCCGACGCAGAAAAACACCTCCGGACAACGTTCGGCAGCGGTGGGGATGGCGGTGAAACGACCTCAAAGAAAGCCGCATCGGGCTGGATCGAGGCGGTCTCGCCCCCCTGGTTCTACCTGAACCCTCGACTCGTCGCAGCGTCGGGCCGGCCCCGCGAGGAGGTCGCCCGGAGCCTCGCCGATTATCTCTTGACCCGGTCGGACGTGGCCCGGGCATTCACTCGCGCTGACCTGGCTCAGGACGCCTCGGCGGGCGACGAGATTGGCCAGCGGGTCAGGCGGTCTTACTACCCGGATCGGTGCGGTGACGTGTATCTGGTCGGTCGGCCGTTCGATCTGCTCGTCGGGAAGGCGAACACCACCACCGGGACCACCCACGGCAGCCCGTATGCTTACGATGCGTACGTCCCGCTCATGGTGTACGGCCCGGGCATCCCGGGTGGGCCGCGGACCGAGCCAGTGACCCCCCAGGCGACGGCTGCGATCTTCGCCCAGTTCCTCGGTCTGCGACTCCCCAACGCAGCCGAATTCCCGGTCCCGGCGACGTTGGAAGGAAAGTAGCGCCCTGGTCACCCCACCGTCAAGAACTCGATTACGTTCAAGAGCGACCCGATCNNACCCGATCCTCCTGGTCGATTTTCTCCCGCCGCATGACGGAGTATTACTCCACCGTCAGGAACTCGTTCGCGTTGAAGAGCGCCCGGCACATCGCCTTCAGCCCGTGGGCGGCAACGAGCGTTTCGGCGGCGGCCCGCTCGTTTGGTGTCGGGTCGCGCTGGAAGGCGAGTTGCCACGCCTGTGTGACCTGCTTACCCATATCTCCCGGTGCTTCCTTTGCCACACGCGCAGCGAACGCCTCGGCCGCTCGCAGCGCGAATCCGCCATTCCAAAGCGAGAGCGCCTGGAGCGGGGTCGTGGTCATTCCCCGCCTGGGGGTTGCAGCGGCTGGGTCGGGGCAGTCAAAGGCATCCAGTAGCCCCTGATTCGCACCCCGCGGAATGAACCGGTAGATGCTCCGGCGGTGAAACTCCGGACCGACCGGATCAAACGGGTCGAAATACGCGGTCCCGTTGAAGTTCCTCTCCTGGTAGTCGGAAAACCCTTTTCCCCCAACTGTCCGGTTGAGCAACCCGGACACTGCGAGCATCGCGTCGCGGAGGCTTTCCCCTTCCAGTCGACGTGGCTTCATCCGCCAGAGCAGCCGGTTGTCGGCATCCACGGCCAGCGCCTCCTTCCGCGGGAGCGACGCTTGCTGGTAGGTCGCGGATGTGACGATCAGGCGGTGGAGACGTTTCAGGCTCCAGGCACGCGAAGTCGATACCCCGTCGCCTTTTGCTGGGTTTTGGAGGGTACGCGCCAGCCAGTCGAGCAGTTCAGGGTGAGTCGGTCGACCGCCGTTGAACCCGAAATCACTTGGGGTTTCCACAATCCCCGTTCCGAAGTGGTGGTGCCAGAGACGGTTGACAATCACTCTGGCGAACAGCGGATTGCCCGGCGACGTGATCCACTTCGCGAGTTTGCGGCGGCGGTCAGCGTCTGGCGCGTCCGGTGTGAGCCCGAAGTTGGCCGTCACCCCAGCCACAGCAGGCAACCCGCCCGGGGAGATGATCTCTCCGGGAAGTTCTACCTGCCCGCGAGCGAGCAACCGGGTGACTCCTGGGGTCTGGGGGACGTTCGCATACACTTTTTCCCCCGCCTGGGCCTGAAGCCTGGCAAGGTCTGCCGCGAGTTGTGCCCGTTTCCGCTTGAGCGCGGCTCGCTGCTCTCTAGCCTCGGGCGAGAGTTTGGCCTCGACCTCGGCTTCGGTCACGAAGATCGGTCCGGCAGCGAAGGAGGCCGCGACCTCTCCTGCCGACAACGCCCGGTCGTAGAGGCGAGCGGCGGCTACTGTCCCGGCGAGCATCTTGTTCGATCCAGCCGGCTCGTGCCGACAGCCGAACGTGACCACGGCCGATCCCGCCTTGTAGGTCAACGGCCCACTCGATCGATACCCCGTACCATACGGCAAACCGTTGCGAAACCCGGTGATTGTTCCGTCGGCTGCGAACGTGATTGCAACGTGAACAGGCCCACGGGTTGCGTCCGCATCGTCAGGCCCACCGAATGGGCGGGTCCGGGTGAAGCCGTTGCTCCCGGCCATCCATCGCCCTGGCTCCCGCTCCCCGAAGACGATCGCATCGAACTCCACTCCGTCGGGGGTCTGTACGGTCATTACACCGCCACCGCGCTGGGTCAGGTTGTCGAGCGTCACCCAGGCTTCGAGCGTCTTGGCCCTCAGGTCGGCGGCCAGCGGTGCGGTCCGGAGAAACCCCGTCTTCCCATCCAGGACAGCCCCCGCGGCTGTCTGTCGTGCGCTGCCGACTGGCTTCGCATGGAGCGATCCGTTCAAGTCGTCCAGCCCGGAGCGGAAGTCCCACGCAGCGATCGGCGGCGGGAGCGGGTGGAGGTCGGGATTCTGGTTCTTCGCGCGGGTGTCCCGAACTGCTTGTCGGGCCGTCTCCTCGATGGCTGCGATTTCCTTCCCGACCGTCACGACTGCGGTTTCCAGTCGCATCGCCGCCACTTTCCACCCAGGCGGAGTCAGCGTCCGCTCTCCGTGCCCGACTCCGGCCAGCGCAGAAGCCAGTCGGTAGAAATCGGCTTGCGCGATCGGGTCGAATTTGTGGTCGTGGCACCTCGCACAGTTCACCGTCAGCCCGAGGAACGTCTGACCGACCGCCCCGACGAGATCTTCCAGTTCGTCCTGCCGGGCGACCAGTCGCATTTGCTCGTTCCCGAGAACCGTGTTGTGGACCCCGCCGACGAGGAACCCGGTTGCCTTGGCCCCGTCCGGGTCGTCCGGTCGGAGAACGTCGCCAGCAATCTGAAGACGGACGAATTCGTCGTAAGGCATGTCCGCATTAAGTGCTCGGATCACCCAGTCGCGATATGGCCAGGCGGTTGGCCGGGTGCCGTTCCGCTCGAACCCGTCGGTCTCGCCGAAGCGGACCACGTCCAGCCAGTGCCTGGCCCACCGCTCCCCGTAGTGTGGCGATGCGAGGAGGCGGTCGACCACCTTCTCGTAAGCAACCGGCGAGCGATCATTGAGGAAGGCGTCGACCTCCTCCGGCGTCGGAGGCAGGCCGGTCAGGTCAAAAGAGACCCGGCGGAGTAACGCCCGCTTATCCGCCGGCGGCGACAGCGATAGCCCCTTCTCGCGCAACCTGGCGAGGACAAATGAATCAATTTCATTGCGAAGAGCAGGTTGCGGATCGCGGATCGCAGGGACTGCCGGGCTGCGGATCGGCTGGAACGCCCACCAGTCGAGCCCGGCCCGGGTGGCGGTCGTTAACCGGAACGGGTCGATCGGATCGGAGCCCCAGTTCGCCCCAGCCTCGATCCATTCCCGGAGCAGCTTCTTCTCGGCGTCCGGGAGCGGCTTTTTCGGCGGCATCTCGTTCGCTGCGACTCGCTCCCAGAGCAAACTCTCGGCCGGCTTCCCGGGCACGACCGACCCCTCCCTGGCCACCACGGCGGCCCGACGCGAGAGGTCGAGCCCGCCCTTGGGTTTGGGTCCGCGGTGGCAGTCGAGGCAGCGGGACGCGAGGAGCGGGGCAACCTGCCGGTCAAAGTCCGGCGGTGCTGCCCGGATCGTGGCGGGGAGAAGGGCAAGAAGTAGAACAGCGAGGCAGCGAGGCATGGTGGGACTCGGGGGTCATCCGTGTCGAGGACAGCCCCCATTGTCGCTGCTGACTCGATCCAGGGCAAGAAACGAACGATGTGCAGTCGAACCCGCGTATCAGTAGCCCGTAGGGGAATCGAACCCCTTCCTCCGGCTTGAAAGGCCGGCATCCTAAACCTGTAGACCAACGAGCCATCCGAGAGCAAATCCAAAGCTGGCTCCCAGGGCTTCCGCCCTGGGCTAAGAACGGCCGCCGCTTTGCGGCTCAAAACCCTGGTCGTTGCGGCCGCAGGCCGCTCGTTTTTCGCCCCGGGTGGGGCGTTCGTTCTGCGCCCAGGGCGGAAGCCCTGGGCATTCCTGTTGCAGGGTCGTTGCCACGCGCAGAATCCATTCAATAGACTCACAACCCACCGGGTGGTTCGCACGGAATCCGAGACTTTCCCCGGGTCGGAGTGGATTGTGGATGCGCCGGACTACGAACCCCAGATGCGGCATGCCCTGTCGCTTGCCGCACGGGGCCGGGGGTGGGTGGAGCCCAACCCAATGGTCGGGGCCGTCGTGCTCGACCCAGACGGACAGGCGGTAGGGGAAGGCTGGCATCAGAAATTCGGGGAGCCCCACGCCGAGGTCCACGCCTTCGTCCAAGCCGGGGAAAGGGCCAAAGGCGGAACTCTGGTTGTCACTCTCGAACCGTGTTGCCACTGGGGGAAGACACCGCCCTGTACCGATGCTGTCCTTCGATCGGGCGTTCGGCGGGTTGTTACCGCGATGGCCGATCCATTCCCTCGAGTGGCGGGTGGCGGGGTTCAACTCCTCCGCACGGCTGGTCTGGAAGTTGATGTCGGGTTGTGCGAACCCGAAGCCCGGCAGTTGAACGCAGCGTACCTCAAACTCCTCCGTACGGGGCGGCCGTGGGTTCACCTGAAGTGGGCCATGACACTCGATGGGAAACTCGCCACCCGCACTGGCGACTCGAAGTGGATCAGCGGCGAAGTCTCCCGCCGCACTGTCCACGACCTCCGCGGGCGGGTCGATGCGATCCTGGTCGGCCGGGGGACAGTCGTTACCGACGACCCGCTCCTCACCGCCCGCCCGCCCGGACCCCGCATCCCGGCCCGGGTGGTTCTGACTCGGTCCGGGGAACTCCCCGACCGCTGCCAGCTTCGGGCCACGGCCCGGGAGTTTCCCGTGATCGTGTGGACCGCAGCGGGGAATGAACCGAAGCTGGCTGGCTGGGCTGCTGACGGGTGTGAGGTGATTCCACTCCCGACCGGCGATGCAGGGCTGTCAGTCGATGCCGTCCTCGCCGAACTCGGCAGGCGGCGGATGACGCACGTACTTGTCGAGGGTGGCGCGGCCATCCACGGAGCGTTCCTGGATGCGCGGGCCGCCGACGAGTTCCACGTTTTCGTTGCCCCGAAGCTCAGCGGCGGGGCCGCCGGACTCACCCCCGTTGGGGGAAATGGGGTCGCCCGTATGAGTGAATCGCTGCCGCTCGCTGGGTTCACTGCGACGCCGTCGGGTGAAGATGTTTACCTACACGGTTATCGAGTTTAAAGTGTAATGACTGAGACTCAATATCGGTAACCGAGAGAAACACTAAACACTAAACACTAAATCCGACAACACTAAACACTAAATCCGACAACACTAAACACTAAGTTTAAGGAGTCCTGTCATGCGATCTCGCAGCCTCATCATCCTATTCGCCCCTCTGTTGCTCATCCCGGCAGTTGCCCCGGGCCAACCCGCCGCTGATCCCGCCAAGCTCGCTGCG
Source organism: Gemmataceae bacterium (assembly GCA_003136315.1). Taxonomy (GTDB): domain Bacteria; phylum Planctomycetota; class Planctomycetia; order Gemmatales; family Gemmataceae; genus Urbifossiella. The sequence goes on from PLDW01000376.1 coordinate 58,539, forward strand.
ATCGGGCCGGCAATGCAGGCGTTCGTCGACAGCGGCGACCTCGCCGGAGCAGTGACCGTGGTTGGCCGCAAGGATGGGGTCGTCTACCACGAAGCGGTTGGTTACCGCGACCTCGCAGCGAAAGATGCGATGCGGAAGGACACCCTCTTCCGAATCGCATCCATGACCAAACCGGTCACAGCGATCGGGATCATGATCCTGGCGGATGAAAAGAAGCTCAGCCCGGATGACGATGTGGCCAAATACTTGCCCGAATTCACCGGGCAGATGCTCGTTGCCGAGCGCAGCAAGGACGGCCTGACTCTCAAGAAGCCCTCCCGCCCGATCCAGCTTCGCTACCTGCTCACCCACACGTCCGGGGCTGCCAGTTACCCGGCCGGTGTGAGCGATGTGTACACGAAACGGAACCGCACCCTCGCCGAAACCGCACTGGCCACAGCCCTCCAGCCGCTTCAGTTCGAGCCGGGGACGAAGTGGTCGTACTCCAATCCCGGGATCGATACCCTCGGCCGGGTGATCGAGGTCGTCTCTGGCGAGTCCTACGAGAGCTTCCTCAAGAAACGGGTGTTCGATCCACTCGGGATGAGCGACACGGCCTTCTATCCCACACCGGAGCAGATCAAACGGCTTGCGGTCATCTATGGGAAGGGCAAGAACGGCCCGCTCGTGCCCTCGCCGAATAGCTTGATTGCACTTCCGTCGCACCCGAAACACCCGATCCCGGCTGGCGGCTTGGTCTCATCCGGCGCAGACCTTGCCCGGCTGTACCGAATGATGCTCCACAAGGGCGAACTGGACGGGAAGCGAATCCTCAGCGAGGCGGCTGTGGCGGAGATGACGAAGACCCAGACCGGGGAGATCAAGACCGGGTTCGTCGAGGGGATGAGCTTCGGGTACGGGTGGGCTGTGGTCAAGGAGCCGATCGGTGTAACAGCGATGCTGGCACCGGGGACGTTCGGTCACGGTGGGGCGTTTGGAACCCAGGGCTGGGTCGATCCGCATCAGGATCTATTCATGATCCTGCTCATCCAGCGGAGCGACCTGCCAAACGGCGACGCCTCCCCGATGCGGAAATCGCTCCAGGAGCTCGCTGTTGCTGCGATCCGGAAATAAGTTTAAAGTTTAAGAGTTTAAAGTTTAAAGCTAAGAGTGAGACTCGATCGCTCAAAAATCGATATCAGGGCAGAGTTCTTAAACTTTAAACTTGTTAAACTTCTTAAACTTCTTAAACTTTAAACTCGTAAAGGTCGTTCGGGCGCAGCGGCCCCTCTGGGCAGTTTGACGACCAGGACGGAGCACGGGGCCTCGCGCATCACCTTCTCGGCCACACTTCCGAGAACCAACCGGTCGATACCGGTCCGGCCGTGGGTGCCGATCACAATGACGTCGACCCCGACATCGGCCGCGTAACGGGTAATCTCCGTTGCGGGGTCGCCTTCCAGGAAAGCGTGGTGGACCGGGATCTGCGGGTTCGCTGGCCGAACCTGCTCAAGCTGGCTGCGCCAGTAGGGCCGGTCACCCCCGGCCGACTCCGCCGAGCCGGGGGTGTAGACGTACACGACCGTCAGGCTCGCCCCATACGTCTCCGCCAGCCCGACCGCGTGGAAGTACGCCAGGTTCGAGTAGGTGGAGAAGTCGGTGGGATAGAGGATTTTCTTGACGTGGATCATCACGGGGTTCCCCGCCGTGTTGGGAGAGAGGGTGTCCGGGTGCATGGTACCAGTCCAGGGTGTTGGCTCCAACACTCTTCTGGACAAAGATAGTGTAGCAATCCTCCACGACTTGGCGGAGTGAGGGCGGGATGTCGCCGCGACGGTGTTGGCGGATGTTCTCGCGTGCCCTTGCCTTGGAACCCCCGACCGGGTGAAATAGAAGCGACGACCCTTCCCGCCCCGGGTGGTGCCATGTGGCCCGACTGGCTGATCAGCATCCTGTTGCAGTTCCCGGTTGTGGTCATTGTGGGGTTCGTGGCGTGGTATGCGTACCGGAAAATTGAGAGGGCCTACGAAAACCAATCCAAACTGGAACGTGAATTTCGCGAGAAGGCGATTGTGGATCTAAAAGAGACGCACGAGAAGTCCGTGGCCGCGATCCGGGATGAGGTGAAGAAGCTGGCCAAAAAGGTTGACGACTTGATCAAGAGATTCCCGTCATGAGCGTGTTCGAGGGATTGCTTCCATCACTTCTTTCGGGTGGGGTGGTCGTGGTGATCGCCCTCCGGGCGATGTTTCGTGCGCAGCGTGCCGAGAAGGCCCACAAGATCGATTGGGAACGCCGCATGGCGGAACTCGATCGGCAGCGAGACGAGCGGGTGGCCACTGAAGCGGAGGAGAACCGGCCGACGGTGCTGCGGGTCACCCTCGACCTCGGCGACCCGGACACGATGCCCGAGGTGGGTCGGCTCGCTCGGGACGCCGAGCACCTAATTGTTGCCCTCAACAGCTACGACGAGTCGCTCGGTGGTCATGGGTTCGTCTTCTCCGAAGGCCGCGCTGAACCGGGCCGGGTGATCGTGACGCTTGCCCCCAAGGATGTCGCCGGTTCGGCCCAACGCATGAAGCAGATCGCGGACGCGCTGAACGCGGCGTTCGATGGGGCCGACTCGGCGACAGGGGAACCGCTCAATTTCGGGGCGCTGCGTGAGGAGGTGTTGGGAGCCCGCGCCGTGGCGCTTGCTTGCTAACATGAACCGAAAGACCGGAGGCCGCTCGATGGCCGATGAGATCCTATTGCCGACGGAAGAGGAGATCGCGCAACTCCCGCGATGGGCCAGGGTGGCGTTCGCGGCCCGGTGTGCTCGCCGGGTGTTGCCACTATTCCAACGCTATTGGCCAAACGCACCCGCTGAGCACCTCGCCGCCGTGACTCAGGCCATTGACCTTTCAGAGCAGGCCGCCGCCCGTGCCGTTAAGGGTGTCGACGACGCTGCCACTACCGCCCGCGCAGCCAACTCTGCCGCACACATCGCCAACTCCGTCGGCAACGCCAACGCCAATGCAAACCGTGCTGCCCGCGCCGCTACCTCTGCCGCCGTCTACGCTGCCGACGCTGCCACACGCGCCGCCTACGCCGCCTACGCTGCCGACGCTGCCACCCGCGCCGTTGTCGTCACTCAACCCGCCGCTACAGACGCCGCTGTCTCAGACGCTGCCACCTACGCCCTCAACGCCGCCGATGCCGCCGATGCCGCCACATACGCTACAGACGTTGCTTCCTACGCTGGAGACACCGCCGCCGCCAACGCTCGCGAGGACATGGCCCAATCAATCGTCCGCGATTTCAAGACCATTTTGAGTACTGCCCGTACGCAAAACTGGTCGGATTCCACCGCGGTCCCACCCTCCGTCTTTGGTCCCCTCTGGCCCGACGGACCTCCCCCGGAGTGGCCGGCAGAAGACCCAACCTTGCAACCGGTCAACTCACCCGCGTTCACCAAGATCGCGATCAAGGCCCTCATCAAGCCCGATGTCGCGCCGGAGACGGTGCGAGACGGCTTGATCGAACTCTACCGGGCCATGAACGAGTACCACATAGCAAGCGGTGCCGGGGTGCTCACCCTCGAAGACTTCCGTCGGTTCGTCCGGGCCGAAGTCGCAGTGGAGGTGTAACCATGAGCACCCCCACCCCACCCCGGAAGTCGACGGAGCTTGTTGAACTGACACTCACCCCGCAAGGCCCGGCAAACGGGTCCGTACTCGCCCAACTGGCTGAGTTGATCCGCGACGCGGTCAAACAGGCCCGGAAGAAGGGGCCACAGAAACTCAACCTGAAGCTGTGGGAGCCAGCCAACCCCGATGCCGCCCCGACACCCCTCGCAGAGGCTATGGGGCAAGCCGAGGACGCGATCCGCGACATCGCCGCCGCCAGTCAACCACGCGCGGTCGAACTGGCCCGGACGATCCGGCTGCCCGATCAGGTGATTGATGCAGCCACCCGCATTCGCGCGGCTGATGAGCAACTTCGGAAGACGATCCAGGAACTCGTCGAAGCCGGGATCGTACCGATCGCCGAGGCCATTGTGGAAAGCCCCGTCGTGAGCGAACGGGAGTCGTAAGGCACGCCCAGTCATATTTCGGAATGATGAATCGGTCACACGGGAGGGCGAGGCTCCTGCCGAGCGTGAAGTGGTGCAGCTCGGCAGGAGCCTCGCCCTCCCGTTAGAGCGACGATTGCCCCTGGTATAATGCGGCCCGACCGGGCCCGTGTATGTGATGGCGGATGGTTCCGGCGCGAGGCACCGTCGCCTCACCCGTTTTGTTGCCTGACGGACCGGTTGAGAGAGCGAATTCCACTCTCCGACCGGCTGATATCCAGCGTTCGCCGAAACCAGGCGCTGCCGCAACCCACCTGCCCTATATAAGAACTCCGACCGCTTGTGAAAAACTGCACGAGCACCGCATGATGCTATTCGCTGCCATCCCGAACCCCCAGGCCGCTGGGCAGATCGTTTTGGCGATTCTGCTCGCTGCCGCCGGGTTCTTCTTGATGCTCCCCAAGCCACGGGGTCGGTCAGTCGCGGGCGGGACGGCTGCTCTCCTGGCCGCCACGGCAGTGGTCGCTGCCTGGCTGCACCAGTCGTTCGGCGAGCCGATGCCCGACCTCATCGGCACCATCCTCTTTTGGCTCTTCTCAGCCGGGGCGGTCGGATTCGGGACAGTTCTGGTGGTGCAGCGGAACCCGGCCCGCGGGGCGATTGCGTTTGCGTTCGTGATCCTCAGCACATGCGGGCTGTTTCTTCTGTTGGCCGCGCCCTTCCTGATGGCGGCGACGATCATCATTTACGCTGGAGCGATCATCGTGACGTTCCTCTTCGTTCTGATGCTCTCGCAGGCCACCGGCCCCTCTAACGAGAACGACCGGACCCGAGAACCCCTTCTCGGGAGTTTGGCTGGGTTTGCGTTCGTTGGGCTCGTCTTGTTCACGCTCCAACAGACCCAGGCATCAGTGGATCCCGTGCCAAGAACCGATTCCGCTGGACATCCGAAGATGTCCGCACCATTTCCCGCCCCGGTGCTGACACCCGCCGAACGGAAGTCGCTGGCGGATGCAGTCGAACGTTTGCGGCCTCTCGAAGACGATGACTTTTACTCCAGTCCGCTGATCGGGATGACCGGGCTGGAACGGACGGATCGGGTCATTGGGGTCCAGCGATTGATCGAGGACGTGGTTGGAGTCTCGAAAGAAGAGAGCATGATTCACGATGGGTCGATCCGTGGCCGGTTGGGCGGGTATCGGTCCGACCCACAAGCGAAAGCCGTTCTGGAGCGTGCGGCAGCGGTTCGGGATCTGAGCGTGACCACCTTCCGCAAGGTTGAGAACGCGATCGCGAGCCCATCAAGTCGGAAGGACATCGTCGGGGCGAAGGAGGCTGTGCGGAAACTCCAGGAGGAGGTGCGACTCCTCCACGGGGTTGGCGACCTCCCGGCCCGGAATGTCGGGAACATCGGCCTGCTCCTCTATGCCGACCACCTACTGGCGGTCGAATTGGCCGGTACTCTCTTGCTTGTCGCGACCATCGGGGCGGTCGCGATCGCCCACCGCAAGGGGGTTTCGCCGTGATTACCCTGTGGCACTATCTGGCCGTCGCAGCGGCCCTGTTCGGGATCGGATTGGTGGGGTTCCTGACCCGCCGGAACCTGATCACTCTGTTTTTGTGCGCTGAGATGATGCTCCAGGGGGTGGCGATCAACTTCGTTGCCTTCGCGCGGTATCACGGGAATCTGGAAGGCCAGGTGTTTGTCCTGTTTATCCTGGCCGTGGCGGCCTGCGAGGCTGGGGTCGCCCTGGCCCTGTTCCTGATGCTCTATCGCCGGGACAAGTCGCTGGATGTGTCCCGGTGGCAAGCGCTGCGCGAGGTCGGCATCCCACCGACGCTCGACACCGAACGCCTCCCGACCCCACCCCCAGAAACGGCCGACCCGCATCTCATACCCGCCGGTCGCCGCCCTGCCCCGACTGCCGAGGAGGCCGTCCGTGTATGACCCCCTCGGTCTTGCCTTCACGATCCTGGGCCTGCTGCTCGGGGCGACGGTCCTGACCGCCTTGCTCAGCGGGACTGTGGTCCTCAAGCGTGCCGCGCACTGGCCGCTCATTATTGCCTGCGGCACGTCTGCCGTCCTGGCGATTTTGCTTCTGCTGCAAGTGTGGAAGGCCGGGACTGTGCCGCGCTTCGTGTCTGATCCGATCACGTGGTTCGCGGCTGGCAAACTGACGGCAAGCGTCAGCCTCGTGGTCGACCCTCTGTCCAGTATCATGTTGGCGATGATCACGTTCATTGCCACCTGGATCGCGATCTTCTCCAGCGGATACATGCGGGAGGGTCACCGGATCGACAGGGGGTACGTGCGGTACTTCGCGGTGATGGGGCTGTTCGTGTTCTCGATGTGTGGTCTGGTCCTGGCGAACAACTTCCTGCTGCTGATGGGGTTCTGGGAGGGGGTCGGGCTCTGCTCGTATTTGCTGATTGGGTACTACTACGACAAGCCCTCGGCTGCCGCTGCCGCACGGAAGGCGTTCCTGGTCACCCGACTCGGCGATATTGGGTTCTTGCTGGGGATCTTCCTGTTATGGAAAGTCGGCGGGTGGAACACCGATCTGACCGCCCTGTTCGACCACATTCAGAAATCCCCACCGGATCCCACCACCCTGACCACGGCCTGTCTGCTGCTCTTCTGCGGAGCGGTTGGGAAGTCGGCTCAGTTCCCGCTCTACGTCTGGCTACCAGACGCGATGGAGGGTCCGACTCCGGTCTCCGCCCTGATCCACGCGGCCACGATGGTCACGGCTGGCGTCTACCTGATCGCCCGGTGTGCCCCGTTGTTTGCGCTGGTCCCTGATGCGCAACTGGTGGTGGCCTGGATCGGCGGAATTACCGCCGCGCTGGCCGCTTTCATCGCTGTCGCCCAGACCGATTTGAAACGGGTTCTCGCGTACTCGACGGTCAGCCAGTTGGGGTACATGTTCATCGCCCTTGGCACAATGGGCGCCGTCTCCCCACTGTTCGCTGTCACGGCCGCGATGTTCCACCTGTTCACCCATGCGTTCTTCAAGGCTCTGCTGTTCCTGGCCAGCGGGAGCGTGATGCACGCAATGGGCAACGTGATCGACATGCGTCGGTTCGGTGGGCTCCGGCGGGTGATGCCAGTGACCCATCTGACGTTTTTGTGCGGAGCGCTGGCGCTGGCAGGGGTTCCGGTCCTCTCCGGATTCTGGAGCAAGGACATGATTCTGGAGGCCCTCCAGTTCGGCTCCGCAGGCGCTCACGCCAATGCCGGGTCGTTCTATGCCTTGCTTCTCATCGCTCTGGCGACCGCCGGGTTGACCGCGTTCTATACCTTCCGGGCGTATTTCCTCACCTTTTGGGGGGAGACACGGGTTCCTGAAGAGGCCGGACATCACGCCCACGAATCTCCGTCGTCGATGGTCTTCCCGTTACTCGTTCTGGCGGTCGGGGCGATCGGGGTTGGAGTCGTGGCCGGACCGGCGACCCACTGGTTCGGCGACTTCCTCGCCCGCACCCCTTCGCTGCGGCAAGCCGCGACGATCGTTGGGGTGGCGGAGCCTGCCCCCCACTTCAACTGGGGCATTGCCGGGGTAAGTACCCTGCTCGCCCTCGGTGGGGTGGGATTGGCCGGCCTGGCCTATGGGAACGGTGGACCCGAACGGGTTCCGGTCGCAATCGAGCCCGTTTTCACCCTGTCGCGCAACAAGCTGTACGTTGATGAGGTGTATTCCGCTTTGCTCGTTCGCCCGATCGAATGGCTCGGTGCCATGGCCCGAGTGTTCGACCAGTTTCTGGACGCTCTCGCCCGGTTAATCTCGGCCGTCCCGGGGTTCCTCGGCGGTTTGATCCGCCCGATCCAGAACGGGTTGGTCCAGTTCTACGCCCTGGCAATGGCGTTGGGGCTGGCTGTGTTCTTGTCCTTCGTCGTGTTCCTGATCAGCCGCTGACAGCGTGCGTGTTGCCCCTGGGTGAGCGGACCCGCCAAACCCTGGGTAGGGGCAGCCGGCTGCCAGAGTTCTCGTTTGTCGTGTCCCCGATCGACCGCCAAGCCACCACCGGGCCAAGGACCCGCGCATGTACCAGACGTTCCGATTCGTGTTGCTTCTGGTTGTGCTGCTTCCGCTGGCGTCGGCGGTGGTGGTGCCACTGTTTGGACGAGCGGCCCGGCGCTTTGCGTTCCTCTCAGCCCTGCTGCATGTCGGCCTGACCGCAGCCGTGGTGGTCGCCACCATCCTGGCCCTGGATGTTCGATCTCAGAGCTCAAACCCTCGCGAGATGGGGGTTGTGAAGTTCGAACCGGAGTATGTCCCCGGCGATCCCGGTGCAGGGAGCACGGATACCAGCACCCACCGGACCCGCTGGACCCTCCTGAGCCTCTCGGATACGCCAACCGACAAACCCGGTCCCCACGTTCAGTTCTTCATTGGTGTGGACGGCCTGAACCTGTGGCTGATCGCCTTGTGTAGTCTGATGATGATCCCTGCGATCCTGGTTTCGTGGGAAGCCGTCACCGACCGCCCTGGGACATTTTATGCCTGGCTGTTCCTCCTTCAGACTGGAGCGATCGGGGCATTCCTCTCGTTCGACGTCATCCTGTTCTACGTCTTTTTTGAACTGACCCTGATTCCGGCGTTCTTTCTGATCGGCCGATGGGGGACGGGGTCGGGGCGGCGGGACGCAGCCCGAAAGTTCTTCCTGTATACCCTTGCGGGGAGCTTGCTCACTCTGGTCGGGGTGATTGGGGTCGTTCTCACCAACCCACTGGATGATGGGCAGATCACGTTCTCCCTCCCGAATCTGATGGGGCAGGTCCAGAAGGGGTTGCAGAAGGCATTTACCGAGCACCTGGCCGGAAAGCCGGAGGCCCTGATCGCCAAGCACACGGAGCAGTTCTGGCTGTTCGCGGCAATCATGGCCGGCTTCATGGTCAAGGTTCCAGTTTGGCCGTTCCACACCTGGCTCCCGGCAGCGTATAACGAAGCCCCCCTCGGGGTCACGATCCTTCTCTCGTCTCTTCTGGCGAAGCTGGGGACATTCGGTATCCTCCGGTTCGTCCTGACCCTCACTCCGGATGCCGCGATCAGCTACGGGTTGCCAGTGGTGGGCACCCTCGCAGGGATTGGGATCGTGTATGGAGCGTTATGCGCATTCGGTCAGCGAGACATCAAGCTTTTGATCGCGTATAGCTCACTGTCGCATCTCGGGTTCCTCGTCCTCGGGCTGTTCGCCTTCAACACCGAGGGGCTCTCCGGCGCGACCCTGCACATGGTTAATCACGGGGTCGCGACCGGTGCGATGTTCGCCCTCCTGGCCTTCTTCCTCGACCGCTACCGGACCACCGACATGCGGCAGTTCGGCGGACTGATTGGTCGCTTCCCGCGGTTCGCGTTCCTGTCGTTTGTTCTTTGCATGGCGAGTATCGGATTACCGGGTCTGAATAACTTTGTCAGCGAGATGCTGATGCTGGCCGGGCTCTTTGACGCCCGCAACCCGGGGGTGCATCGGCTCGGTCTTGCGGTGGTCGCGGTGGTGGGCATCCTGCTCGGTGCGTGGTACACGCTGACCATGCTCCAGAAGGTGTATTTCAACCCACTGCGGGAGCCGCCGACCACGGGTCCGGAACTCGCTCACGACGCGAACCATCGGGAGGTGTTTGTCCTCGGTGGCCTCGCAACGATCTGCCTGTTGCTCGGACTGTTCCCGCAAGTGGTGCTGGCACCAATGAAGGCGGACGTGGCGGTTTTGACAGTGATCGGCTCCGGTGCCCGTGATCGGGTCGAAGGGGTTCCGCACAAGTACGACTACCCGCCGATCAACACCGTCGACCCGAATGTCCCCGTCCCCAAGGGGATGCCGGCGGGGGGACAACCCGGTGGGAAGGGCGGTGGGGGAGGGAAGGGGAAAGGGAAGGGAAAGGGAAAGGGTCTGGGAGACGAATAGGACGGCCTGGCGATTGGCCCACCGTCTGTCAAAAGTCAGGTGATTGGCAGGAAATGGAATCGTCGAACAGCGCATGGTAGTGTATCGCTTCGGGACAGCTTTCCCAGGGTGCGCGAAACGCGACCCGGGGCTATGATATATAAGCCCTACGGGGTCCAGAACAACGGTGCGATGCGAAACACGGCGCGGGTACAAGAATTCCTGCCGAGCGCCTGATGTCGGTGCGGGGCCAGACCCCGCCCTGCACCCCGAACCGTGGGCCAATGGCCCGCGACCCAGCCGAGACCGAGGGCGACCCGCCGTGTATCCGCTGACCGACCCACTCACGCAACAGACCCTCACAGGCGTGTTCCGGCTCGTGCTGCCGGAGATCGTTCTGATCGGGACGGCTTGCCTGGTGTTTCTGCTTGGCAGCCTGTACAACCGCCGGTGGCTCTGGTTCCTGGGGTCGCTCCTGGGAGTGGTCGTAGCCGCAGTGGTTGCCGGGGTGGTAAAGACCGGGATGCCGCCAGCCATGACGGTCGCTCCGATCATCCCGGACGCGACTGCCGGATTTGTCCGCTGGCTTGCGATCATTTCCGCGGCCGTGTTCCTGTTCGTCACATGGCCAGAGGTGAATCGGACAAACGCGGCCGAATACTACGGGTGTCTTCTGGTGACCGTCGCCGGTGTCTCCCTGGTGGGCCGTGCGAACGATCTGATCACCCTGTTCCTGGCTCTGGAACTGATCTCCATCCCGACGTACATCCTCCTCTACCTGCCCTCCCAGACCCGGCCAAGCCAGGAGGCTGCCGCCAAATACTTTCTCCTCAGTATCCTGTCGTCCGCCGTGCTGCTGTTCGGGTTCAGCTACCTGTACGGAGTGACCGGGACGACTAACCTGACCGCGATCATTGAGGGATTGACGAAAGCCAATGCCGAGCGGCTCTCGCCAATGAGTCTGCTGGCGGTGGTGATGGTCATCGCGGCGGTCGGGTTCCGGGTGGCCGCGGTTCCCTTCCACTTCTATGCCCCCGATGTGTATGAGGGGAGTCCCGCTGGCGTCGTCGCCCAGCTGGCGTTCCTGCCCAAAGTCGCTGGGTTCGTCGCACTGGCCCGGATTCTCGGGCTGCTCACCACCGATCCCCGGCACCTGCCGTTCGATGCCAGCACCCAGGTTCCGCTGTTGCTGTGGATACTGGCCGTCGTGACCATGTCGGTGGGGAATATCCTGGCCCTCCTCCAGGACAATATCCGAAGGATGCTGGCATATTCGAGCGTGGCCCACGCGGGGTACATGCTCATCGGGTTGGTGGTGGCCAGCTCCCTGCCAGACGCGAAGGGTCGGCCGGGTGTCGGGGGAGTCGATGCCCTGCTGGTCTACCTTGTCGCGTACGGGGCGATGACGGTCGGCGCGTTTGCTGTCATCCTGTTCCTGAGTACCCCGGACCGGCCGGTCGAGTCAGTTGACGACCTCGCTGGCCTTGGTCAGTCGCACCCGATCACGGCGGGTTCGATGGCAGTTTTCATGCTCAGCCTGATCGGGATGCCACTGACCGCCGGGTTTGCCGGCAAGTTTCTCCTGTTCGTGGGGGCGTTCAGTGCTCCGGCAGACACCTTGACCATGCGGCACCTGTACCAGACACTGGCTGTGATCGCAGCAGTGAACGCAGCGATCGGAGCCTATTACTACCTGCGGGTGATCGGAGTGATGTACCTGCGCTCCCCGATCCGCCCGGCAGCCAGTTCGCGGGCGATCCCGACATGGCTGGCTGCGGTCGCGCTGGCCGGGTTCACGTTGTTCTTCGGGTTCTACCCGAATCCGCTGGAGAAGGCCGCCCGGAAGGCCGTTCCCGTCGCGGCGGGAAGCCGGACGGCGGAGAATCGGTAGCGACTACCAATTCACTTCTTGAACATCGGGCCTTTCCGGTCGCCGCGGGAGAGCATGTAGGCCATCAGATCGAGTACCTCGTCTTCCTTGAAGGTGTCGAGCAACCCGGCTGGCATCATCGAGAGCTTGGATGTCTTCATCGACTCGATATTGTTCCGGTCCACTCCCACCGTGGCTCCCGGATCGAGCATGTTCGTGTTCACTTTCACCTCATCGTCGTTCAGGTTCACGATCCGTCCGACAACGATCCGGCCGTCCGCTGTGCGGATCTCGACCGCTGCATACTGGTCGCTAATCTCCTTGCTCGGATCGACCACCGATTCGAGCAGGTCGCGTGCGCTGAACCGCCCCGCCACCGCGGAGAGATCCGGGCCAAACGCCCCGCCCTCGTTGTCGTATCGATGGCAAGCGAAGCACTTGCCCGCTGCAAACAGCTTCCGCCCGCGCTCGTAATCTCGCCCGCCCTGGAGTCCCTTTTCCAGAGCGGGGGCCAGGTCGTCGAGCGTGTACGCCTTCACAAATGGACGGGGTTCGTCCTCCGGCAGTTTCAATGATCCGGGCGCAGCGTTCAGGATCGGGTTCAGGATTGCCACTTCTTGCGCTGTCAGGATCTTCACCGCGTCGGTCTTGATGAGCCGCAGGAAGCCGCCGAAACTCGCTCCCCCACGGTAGTTCGAGCCCCTCAAAAACCACGTGAAGTAGTCCTTCCGCAGCTCGGGTGTCCAGCCCGTCCGAAGCACACGCAAGGCCCGCGCGTATTCGAGTTGCTCCTCCTGGGTCGGAGCGTCGGCCATGAGCTTCATCGTCTTCGCAGCGGCCGAGGGTGCTTCCAGATAGATCAGCGCCTGGCAGAGTTCTCCGTTTACGAACCGATTCTTGTCCGGGAACACTGGATCGAATTTGGCGATCACCGCCGCCGACTCGGTGGGCGTGGGATGACCGAACCGGTTGAACAGAATGTGGTACACGCGGATCAGGTCGAGCTTCTGCTCATCGGCCAGCTTTGCGAAGTCGATGCGGTTGAGCGCAGCCACGATTTTCGCCCGCAGGGCGGGATCGGCTGCGGGGTCGCCGGGCTTGCGATGGGAAGGGCACGGGGCCGACACGCGAGTGAGGGCCAGCAACGAAAGTGTCGATTTCTGCGGGTCCGTCTCGCTGAGTGCCCGGTCAGCCCACAGTTTTGGCTCTTGATGTTCCAGAGCAACCCGGGCAGCGAACTGGATGAACCGATCCTTGTTGTCCAGTTCCTTCCACGCCGCTTCAACCGCTGGTTGGCCCACCTTGGAGTGGAACGCTTCCAACTGAAGGCGAGTCGTCCAGGCCACTCCCGAGACCCCCGCATCTGTCACTTCGGTGAGTTTGGGAGGTGAAGTGACTCCTTCACCGGTGTAGGTCACCCGGTAGAGACCGGATTTGGTCTTCCGCCCGCCGATTGTGAAGTACAGCGCACCGTCCTTGGGATTGATGACGAGGTCTGTCAGCGGGAGCGGGGTGCCGGTGACAAACTCCTCGGCATCGCCCGTGTAGGCGCTCCCCTCTGGACGCAAGTGAACGGCGTACAGTTTGCCGTAGCTCCAGTCGCACATGAAGAACGCATCCTGGTACTTCTGCGGGAATTTCGCCCCGTACCCAAAGCAGACGCCGGTTGGGGAACCGGGTCCGATATTCAGCACCGCTGGGAGGGTGTCCGGGTAGTACGGTGGATACTTCCCGGCTCCGTTTCGCCAGCCGTACTCGCTGCCGCTGGTGACCAGACAGACCCGCGTTGGGCGATACCACGGAGTGTTGAAGTCCCATTCCATGTCCGCATCGTAGGTGAACAGATCGCCGCTCTTGTGGTAGGCGATGTCGTACGGGTTGCGATAGCCGACGCTATAGAGTTCCCAGGTCTTGCCGTCGGGAGTCACGTTGTAGATCGCTCCACCTGGCCCCATCACTCCAGACATGAACCCGTTCCCGTCCGGGAGCCGGGGGAGAAGGTGATCTTCACCCCAGATCGGTGGGACGCGGGTGGTGTCATACTTCGCGAGTTTCGTCTGGTTCCCGCAGACGATCGTCAGCCGCTTTCCATCCGGGTGGGCAACGATCGCGTGTGGCCCGTGCTCCCCGCCACCGTCGAACGTCCGGAGGAGTTCGACCTTGTCCGGGATGTCGTCGCCGTTGGTGTCGGTCACCCGGTACAGCCCGGTCTGGCCCGGTGCGTTCACCACGACGTACAGGGCATCGAACGCCCAGAGTAAGCCCTGGGCCATGCCGATGGTGGGGAGTCGCTCCACCTTCGTATCATCCGATTTTCCACCAATCGCAGGAGGCGTCACGCGGTACAAGGAGCCGTACTGATCGGACACGATCAGCCGACCCTTCGGGTCCGTACACATGCAGACCCACGAGCCTTGCTGGGTCTTCGGCACCGAGTACAGCAGTTCGACCTTGAACCCCTTGGCGACCTTCATCGTGGCCGGGTCAGTCGCGGGCGGTTCTTTGGGGGGCACGGGTTGCGCGGGAACGACCTTGAGCCCCTCTTTCCGCTTGAACTGAGCGGACGCATCCGGCGTGATGCTGAAGCCAACCAGAGTGGCTGCGAGGGCAAAGAGGACGAGTGCGAGTCGCAGGCGTGTCATCGCGGAATCCCTCCGTGTGGCGTGTGCCGGCAGTATAGCCGGGTGGGACGGGAGGCGACAAACCCAGGCGACCCCACACGAGCGACGAACCCATCATCAGGACTCGTCCAAGAACACCCCCGGATTTGTCGTGCGACCCGAATCTTCGGCCTGAAAAGCCGTTTTCTCCAGCCCAGGCCGCAGGCCGCATGAGTGGTTACGACACTCAAACAACTCTATTCTGTTACACTTTCTGTGTTGCCCCGCTTGTGGGACACTCGGACACCCTGACAACTCTATTCTGTTACATTTTCTGGGTTGCCCCGCTTCGAGCGGTACTCGAATAGTCTGCCAGATCGATTCGCACCATTTGGAGTGCGGCGCTTTTCCGCCGCTTTTGTTTCTGTCCCTGAAATCCCAGTAAATACTCGAACACTCTGCCAAATCTATTATGTGACATTTTCTGCGCTGCCCCGCTTTGACTGGTTCACGCGATTCCCGGGGATGTTCCAACTGTGACGAGTTCCAGGGGTCTTGGGTGGGAATCTCCGTCAATGCCTCCTGTTTTCACTCCAGGAATCGCTTTCCAAGCATGGTGTGACACCGTTTGCATCTGTTCCCCTGCGGTCAGATGCCCGATCCTTCACTGCTTCGAGATGTCATCGGGAACGATCATTCAGGTAACCTTAGTGGAGGAAGTTGCCTGCCAGAGAAGGAAGCAGCGCAAGAGTTCGCAATCACGAGGTGTTTTTCCACCTGATACAGGAACCCGCAGAGGCTGTCCCATTCCAGGAGCAAGCATCGGTCTAACGGGAGGGCGAGGCTCCTGCCGAGCGTGAGTGGTACGGCTCGGCAGGAGCATTGCCCTACCAAGCATCGGTCTAACGGGAGGGCGAGGCTCCTGCCGAGCGTGAAAGTGATGCTCGGCAGGAGCCTCGCCCTCCCGTTTATACGTCCAATCGTCTTTCCATATATCCGACAGCGTCAACGGGTTCCTGGATCAGGAACGAAGACCGTGAATCCTGATCGGAGGGCTGTCGGGGGCTGCCCCGAGGGCGGTTGAGGGGATCGGAGCAAAGAGAACGACAAACACGAGCGACAGGCTTCAATCGCTCATGGAGCCTCATCTTTGAGTTCGGCGGGTCGTTGCGCTGCGGGTTTTCGCCGCTCTTTCGCGTTCCACAGGCGGAAGCCTTCATCCTTCCCGTTGGGGTTATCCGGTCGACGCAAGTCGCCTCCGTCGTCGGTCTGGTCCACGCCCAGCGAGTAAATGATGATCCCGTCCGCAACGTGTTTCATCCGCACTGGCTGACCGTCGAACGGATCGCGCAGCACTGCATGCAGATAATCGGTCACGAGTGCCGCGAGTGAAGCGGGCCACGAGCCGTGTTTCAGGCGGTAGCGTTCGCAGGCGAGTGCCGCAATCGCGCAGCGCATGTCGGCCACTGATCGCCAGTAACTCTCGGCTACTGCTTTCGTCGGGGGGAAGAGCAGGCCGGCGATCCTATGGTTTCGATCGTGCGGCGGAACGTTAAACGTACTCTTGTTTTGCACCTGCTCCTCGACTGGCTTGCGAGCGGCCTCGACAACCGTGTTGAAGTTGTGAAGGAGGCGAGCGCGGTCGCCGGGGAGCCATCCCCGGTAATGCCACCATCTCAATTCGCCAAGTAGACCGCGATGAACCTCACCCACTTCGGGCCAGGTGCCGGGATGCGTGACCCCGCTTTGCAGGTTCTCCATGAGTACATCGAGAGTCGCCCGTTCGCCTCGAAGGGCGTAGAGCAAGAGGGGGTCCTCCGCATCGGTGGCCCAAGCGGCTTGCAGGGCAGACAACCGCTCGACCGTCAGTTCCGTTTGAGCAAGCACCCATTCCAGCGCGCGCGTTGCTCGCATCCGTGTGGCCATGCGGGCGAGTTGCGAAGTCAAGCATGTTTCGTCACCAATCGAGCGCGAGGCATTGAGCATGGCGTGTACCGAATCTGTGGCCTGGATCCGGTTGCCGTCTTCGATTGCGAGAACGGCATCCCAGTGGAGCAAATCCGAGACGGACCGCGTACTCTGTGTGTCCGGCAGTGGCGTGTTAGTCACCATTGGCGTGAGTTGCAGGACGCGCAGCCCCAGCGGGCGGTCTTTAAGCGAGCGGGCGAGTTCGATGGCGGGCCGAATCTCGCACACCCGGCGAGCCTCAACAATCACTTCCGCCGGAAAGCGTGTGTTCGCCGGAATATCGCGGACCGGTTCCCAGCCCTGGATGAAGAGTGGCTTGCCCCAATCCTCAGACATTTGATTCTTGATAAGGCGGATGAGGTCGGCCCCATTGCGACCCTCGGGTGGGCGAGGCCGCTTCGCATTGAGTGCCTCCCAGCGCCAGTCGGGGTCGCTCCGATCTGTTTCTTCGATGGCCGCCGCGAGTTCCTGATTCGATACCGACCGGGTCCATTCGCGTTCACCAATTTTCCAGACGATTAGCAGAATGAAAATCGCGAATATCGCGATGACTGCCCGCATCAGCCAGCGCGAGCGGAGGCGAGCGAGGAGGGTCTTCATGGTGGAGTCCTGGCATCAACCGGTGTCGGGCCGACTTTGATCGCGCGAAGGTGCAAAAGCGATGATATGGAACACCAGGGCGATTCCGTAGATTCACGCAGCGTGACGCTCCCGGGAGATTTCCACCTGCCCGACGCCCCAGCGAAATGCGATCTCGGCGCCTCCTGCACGGCAATATCGGCAAATCCTCTCCATCTTCGCACGCGATAACCAATCAAGAGCGTGCATCCATCAACTTGGGCCGATCCCCCCTCCGATAGCTGTGACGCACAGCACGGAGGCGCGGGCGATGCGGGCACAGTTCCACAACCTCCAGGCCCTCCGGGGTGTCGCCTGCCTACTGGTTGTGGCTTATCACCTCTCCCAGTTAGAGGCCGGCTACGGGCTCGGCTTCAACCCGCTCAAAGCCTTCCGCTGGTTCGGATTCGCCGGGGTCGATCTGTTCTTTGTTCTGTCCGGCTTCATCATCACGACCACCAGTCGGCCAGACCTTGGCCGCCCCTCTCGACTCCCCCGGTATCTCTTTCGCCGGGCGTGGCGGATCTACCCCACATTCTGGGCCGCGCTGGGTGTCTCCGTCGCAGCATCCGTCGTCCTCTCTCACGAATCATTGGTCCGACCCGGCTGGGTGGCCGAGGTGTTTGAAACAGCCCTGCTAATACCACCCAGCGCGCCCCAGCGGTTGCTTCCGGTCGCCTGGACGCTCAGCTACGAACTGATGTTCTACGCGGCCTTCGCTGCGCTCTTCGTCTTGCCCCGATGGGCAGCGATTCCGACCCTGGTTGGGTGGGCCGCACTCGTCCTCCAGGCATACATCACCAGTACGTATCCCGGGAACCGGTTCGCCGCGATACCATTGAGCCCATTCGTTCTGGAGTTCCTCTTCGGTGCGCTGGTGGCGTGGTGCCCGGCCCGGCTGTCCGGCCGATTGGCAGGGGTTCTGGCCGTGGTGGGCATGATCTGGTGTGCGGCCTGGTTGAACGCTCGATCGGACCCCCATCCGGATCGACTGGCCGTGGAGCATTTCTCGCGCGCGGCGGTGTTCGGGGTTCCCGCAGCCCTGTTCGTCTTCGCCATGACCGGGTGGGAACGGACCGGCGGCCGACTCCGCTCGTGGTGGCTTGAAGCGGTGGGGGACGCCTCGTACTCGGTGTACCTCCTGCACCTGTCGTGCATGTTGGCCGCGATGTTGCTCACCGTTGAGCTGCACTGGAGCCACAGGAAGTTCCCCCACGCAGCATGGGTGGTGTTCATGTTCGCCGGGACGATACTCCCGGGAATGCTGTTCCACCGACTCGTCGAGCGGCCCTTGCTGGACCTCGTGAAAACGCGCCGCGCTCCAGTCCCACCTGCCAAACCCGTCGTTCCCCCGGTTCCGGCCCGCGAGGCGGCCTGATTCACCAGGGAATGGTACATCAACAAGTGTCGCAATTCTGATCCATTGGTCGATCTACCCCCCCCGCCCCCCCTTCGAAAGGGGGGAGACAGAAGGATGAGGGGTGGAATGGATAAACAGACCCCCGATCCTCAACCGAGTCAAGCAATGGCCTGTTTTCTCCCCCCCTTTCGAAGGGGGGGCAGGGGGGGTGTATGGACGATATCAATCTACCTGACACTCATTGATGCGCTGTTCCTTACGCGCTCTTCTGCAAGCCCACTTCAGGCACAGCTGCGGGGTGAGCGGCGGGCTTCGTGAGTCCGGCGATCCCGCGGTAGATTGCGCGAAGTTCTGGGGTCAGTTCTCGTCCTCGTCGCCGCATGACCACGTCGGCCGTCGCAAGAGCCTCATCAAGGTCCGGGGCGATTGAGAGACCGCCCGGTCCGTAGCGCCCGAACGAGGGGATCTCCCGCGGGGTCAGTTGTCCGGTCGGCAGGAGGCTGGCGAACGCTCCAATCATGGTTCCGCAATTCAGTAGCACACCGAGTCCGGTCCGGCTGTGGTCCCCGATCGTACTGCCGACCTTGATGCGCCCAGTCGAGACAGTCGCCCCGCCGAGTCGAACGGACACTGGCCGGTAATCGCATCGCAGATCGCCAGTCGAAGTTCCGGCAGCCAAATTCACCCATTCCCCTACGTAACTGTGACCCAGAAACCCGTCGTGGTATTTGTTGCTGAACCCCTGGACGATGCTGCACTCGACCTCACCCCCGACACGACAGTGCGGGCCGAGAGTCGTCCCGGCCCGAACCCGTGCGCTGAGCAGGTGGGTTCCCGGTCCGATCGCACATGGCCCCTCCAGTCGCGTGAAGGCGGTCACAACCGCCCCCGCGCCGATCCAGATGGGGCCGCCGGTCGTGTCGGCAACGACCATCGGGTCGATCCGGGCGGTCGGGTGGATGAGCAGTCGGTCGGCTGGCCCGACCAGGGCGAAACCCGGCGGGTGGGCGGCTGCGTCGGTCGGGTTGCAGGTGGCCTGGAAGTCGCGCTGGATCTGGTCCGGGTTCTGGTCGACCAGATCCCA
The DNA here is from genome assembly GCA_003136315.1 of Gemmataceae bacterium. GTDB lineage: Bacteria > Planctomycetota > Planctomycetia > Gemmatales > Gemmataceae > Urbifossiella. Next base: position 77,961 of record PLDW01000376.1, read on the forward strand.
CGGGTAGCGGATGATCTCTCCTCCCGCCTCGCACGCTGGGAGCGACTGAGCCCAGTCGTTGAGGCAGTCGTCGAGGGTGGCCGGGGACAATGTCCGGAGTTGCCGGGCGTCGAGAATTGCGAATGCAACCTCATTGTCGCACAGACCGATCATCGGGATATCGGAAAACAGATCCGCGAACCCCGGAGCACGGCAGGGTGGGGCAGGGGCCAGCCAGCGGCTGTTCACCAGGACAGTCGGCCCTGCCCGAAGCCAGATCGGATCATTGACCGGAGCGAACGGGTCACGAGCCCGGATCAGATCGGCCAGGACCGGGCGGCACAGATAGCCAATCACCCCTCCCCCGAAGTACCGGGCCTGCTTCTCTCCAAGCGAGGTCAGCCCGCACAGCAGGTCCGAAGCCGGACGAGTCAAAGTCAGCGGACCGAGGTCCGCCGTCCGGCGGTCTTCGTAAAGACAAATCCGCATCCGGATGTCCTCCCAGGGCGGCACAGTGTAGGACAGCGAGGCTGAGCGGGGGAAGACGAATTTGCCATCGAAACGCTTGAGTCCTGCACCACTCTCCAGAAAAGCGACCTTTCCTCGTCCGCGGGAATCTGGCACACTCCGAATATGGACGACCCGATCTCACCACCCCGTCGGTCCACCCGCCGCCGTCTGCTCCAGTTCGTCGGGGCGAGCATTCTTCTCGCCTTGGTTGCGGAAACCGTGCGAGTGTACGCCCTGACCAACCAGCACACGGTTCTGCGCGGAAGGCTTTACCGTTCGGCCCAGTTGAGCCCGGACGAATTGACTCAGCTCATCAAAGACAAGAAGATCCGGACCGTGATCAACCTCCGGGGAACCTCCCCGGATACCGACTGGTATCAGGAGGAATCACGGGTCACGCACGCTGCGGGGGTGAACCAGGAAGACATCTCCCTGTCGGCCAAGCGGTTACCTGCCCCGAATGAAATCCGTCGGCTGGTTGAGGTTCTGGACCGAACCGACTACCCGGTCGTCGTCCACTGCCAGCGGGGGGCAGACCGGACAGGATTGGTCTCGACGGTCGCTCTCCTGTTGCACACCAATGCGACCCTTGACGCCGCCCGTCACCAGTTGTGGCCCCGATACGGACACGTCCGCTTCGGGCGGACGGCGGTGATCGATCGATTCTTCGATTTCTACGAGGGATGGTTACAATCGACTGGCCAGACCCATACCCCCGAGCGGTTCCGGCAGTGGGCCGACCACGAATACTGCCCAGGCCCGTATCGGGCGAGACTGTCGCTGATAGGGGACTCTCCACCGGAGGTTGCCGCTAACCGCGGGTTCAATCTCACGATTCGTGCGGTGAATGTGGCGCTGGAACCGTGGGTGTTCTGCACTGGGGCAACAGGTGGGGTGCAATTGCGCTATTATCTCTACAGCTCTGCCGGCGTGAAACTTTACGCCGGTCGTGCCGGGCGCCTTGCGAGGACAGTGAACCCGAATGAGTCGATCGATCTGGTCGCGGGCTTTCCCCCGCTCCCGACTCCAGGCCGATATTTGGTCAATGTTGATTTGCTCGACACTCAGCCAATCGACAAACTGGATTCGGATTTTTCCCAATATGGATCTGAACCAATCGTCTTTGATCTCTTCGTGAAATAAGGCCGACCAGGGCGTCAGCGTTTGGGAGCTTCTCATGTCGCTCGTCTCCGTGATCGTTCCCCTGAAGGACGAGCGAGAAAACGTTCGCCCATTGGCCGAGCGAGTCCGGGCGGCCCTTGGCGGGATGTCATGGGAACTGGTCTTCGTGGACGACGGGAGTACGGACGGGACGTTCGCCGAACTGGAGTCCGTCGCAGCGACCGATCCGCGCGTGCGGGTGGTTCGGCTGCGACGGAACTTCGGCCAGAGCGCGGCCACCCAGGCCGGGCTCGATGCTGCTGCTGGCGATGTGATCGTGACCCTCGACGGTGATTTGCAGAACGACCCGGCCGACATCCCGGGGATGCTAAATGCATTGAATGAGGGATACGATGCGGTTCTGGGGGAACGGGCCGAGCGGCAGGACAAGTTGCTGCTGCGAAAGGTGCCGAGTTTGGCCGCGAACTGGTTGATCCGGAAGGTGTTGGGCATCCCCTTCAAGGATTTCGGGTGTGCCCTTCGAGTTCTCCGTCGCGATGTCGCCGAAGGACTGGAACTGTACGGTGAGATGCACCGGTTCATTACCGCCCTGGTGCTTCAGCAGGGCGCGCGAGTGGTGCAGGTGCCGGTTCGCCACCACCCACGGACGGCGGGTCAGTCGAAGTATAACCTGACAAGGACAGTCCGGGTTCTGCTCGACCTGATGACGGTGAAGTTCCTGGGCAGCTACCAGACTCGACCGATGCATGTGTTTGGGTCGCTCGGGCTGGGGTGCATGGGGCTGGGATGTCTGGCGGTTTTGGTCGCGGTGGTCATGAAGTACACCGGCGGACCGGGGATGACGGCAAACCCGCTGTTTCTGTTGGGAGCGGTGGCTGGACTGACGGGAGTCCAGTTCCTCTCACTCGGGTTGATGGGGGAGGTTCTCACTCGGGTCTATTTTGAAAGCCAGGGGAAGCGACCATATACAATCCGTGAGCGGCGAAACTTCGACGGCGGGCCGACACCGCTACGAAAGGTCGCGTAGCATGAGAAGCCCCATCAGTCGGCAGGAAATGACCGACCACTAATCATGGGGGGTGCCACGGGCGGCTTGCCCGCCCGTGTGACGCCTTCACGGGCGGACTAGCCGCCCGTGCCACCCAGATTTTCTCTCACCGACTGCCCCAGGGTTGCACCGGGAAGCCACCCAGGGTTGCGCCGGGAAGCCCGGCTCCACCCTGGGCTATTTTCCGCCGCCCCATTTGGGGCGGAAAACCGCGGGATTTCTGCACTACAGGGGCCATCAGATATTGCGCCAGGGTAACGAGCGAGCATTTGCTCCAAACCCTGGAACTGAAAACTGAAAACTGAAAACTGAAAACTGAAACCCGAAACCCGACCATGCAACTGATCGCGCCCGACATCCTGGCGGAAGCCCGTGGGCTGACGGGGGCGATGCTTGGCACGATCTGCGTGCTGGGAATCGCCCTGTGGCTGTTCGGGTGGCGTTGGCACCGATTCTGGGTCGTCGCTGGAATCACCCTCGGGGCTGGCCTGATCGGCCTGAACGCGGGTCGGACCAATGGCGGCCAGGTGATGGCGGTCGGCATCCTGCTGGCGGTTGCCGCCGGAATGATGGCCCTGGAACTGGCAAAAGTGATCGCTTTCGTGGCCGGGGGTATCGGAGCCTGGCTGGCGGTTCAGTGGGTGTTGCCGCAAGCTCAGGAGTTGTGGGCCGTTTTCCTTTCCGGAGGACTCTTGGGGCTGCTCCTGTATCGCCTCTGGACAATGCTCCTGACCAGTTTGATCGGCACGCTCCTGGCTGGCCACGCGGCTGTCCTCCTGCTCGAACCCGTGTTCGGATTCGATGCGGTGGCGTGGTCAACGGCCCACATCGTCGCCCTGAATGGCGTGATGGTCGGGGTCGTGATTCTGGGCATCTTGCTCCAGGCGGTTGCCACACCGGAGACGGACTCGAAAGCTGGGGAGAAGGCAGAGGCGCACCACGACCACGCCGACAAACACGAGAAACCCGCCAAATCGCACGACCACCACGAAGAGACGCACGAGGAACCACCCCACGAACCCGACGCACACAAGGTCGAGGACAAGCCCTCAGCAGGATGGTGGAAACGGATTCTTGCAGTAGCACGTCTTGGACGCTAACCACACAAACCAGTTGCTCACCCGCGGCGGGCGACGATGGTGTAGAGCCGCATCGGCTGGCCGTGGTCCGTTGCCCCGTGACTGTAGGTCAGGGTGGTGCGGGTGAACCCGAGCGTCTCAAGCATGGCGATGATCGCGGCGGGTTGGAAGCACCACCAGGCTTGGTCTTGCTCCGGGTCGCGGGTGTTCGGGAGGAACATCACGAGCGGGGCGTTGAGGACAGCTCGCAGCGTGGCTTCACGCTCCCGCAATTGCTCCTCGCGCTTCCACCACCCAGGGTCGCCGAGCAGGCGGTGAGCGATCCGTAGCAGGCGGCCACGTTGTCCACCAGGCTGTGCTGCGGTCGGAGGGTCGGGCACTGGGAAGCGGTTTTCCCAGTGAACCGCCTGGTCAGTCACGATGATCGTCTCGCGGACCAGTCGGGCGGCCGAGGCGAGCGCCCGGTAGGGGTCGCGGAGGTGTAGCAAAATGCTCCCGAACGTCGCCACATCGACCATACCAATCTCTGCCGGTACGTCGTAGACACTCCCATACACCATCCGCGCTGACGACTTGAACGCCCGATGGACCAGCCACCACCCGTTGTTGATCCGACGGACAGTTGCCCGCCGGGCGGACTCAGGCGGTTGGTCCCGGTACTGTGGGAATGGTACAAGGTCGCCGTCGTAGTCTTCCGAAAGGTCGTAGGCGACAACTTCGGCACCGCGTTTCTCCATCTCAATGCAGAGGAAGCCGCTGGCGGTACCAAGTTCGAGTACACGCTTGCCTCGGAGGTCCACGCCGCCGAGATAGGAATCCACGTGACCCCGGAGATCCCACGGACCGACAATGGTGCCGTATCCGGGAACATCGATCGTGTGGTAGATATTGCAATCGTCAAGCCGGGTGACCAATCGTGGCGGCGCGAAAATGGAGGGGTTGGGAGAATAGACAGCAGCATTCATGCTGGGCTCCACAAATCCGGTTCGGCCTTGATTCCCGAATCTATCGGGCGTGCGAGTGGAAAAGATGAGCCTAAATTCCAAACTCGTCCTTGCGAAAAGAGCCTTTCCCGGTAGATGGTTGGATTTTGGAGGGAGCCAGAGGGCTTTGGGAACCCAAACGCGCTCAACATGCGACGGCTCCCTGGAAATCCCTCGAATTCGGGGGAAGAACTCCCAGAAAAGATCCGAAATCCGAGGTGAGGCTGGTTGCGCTGCCGGGCCACGATTCGTGAGGGAGACGATGTCTGGCTCGGCATGGCCGCGAATCAAGGAGGTTGGTGATGTTGAAGCGACTGGTCCGTGGATCGTTGCGGCAATTCGGGCTTTCGATCGCTCGCGGCGACCCGCGGGCTGAGAATGCCGTTCTCCGGCACGAATTGGCGCACACCCGGCGAGAGTTGGACTCCGCCCAGAAGCAACTGGCCGAAGTTCCGATGGTCGTAAGACACACCTCCTCGGTCGCCTCGGAGGAGACCCTGGTAGATCCGCCACCCCGAAAGCGTCTCAAGGACGACCCGAGAGTTTACGCAGCCGTCAAGGCGCATCTCGCTCATGCAGGCTTGCCCGAAACGGTGAACCAAATCCTTCTCGATCCCGAGTTCTCGGTTGAGGACCGGTCGCGGTACATGAAGTTGTTCCACCACGTTGGTCCGGAGTTGTACGATCGCACGGCTGCGGCGATTGCGATCATGGTGAACGGGCAATACCTGCGCTATCAGCCCCGGTATCACGACCCAGTGAAAATCCGGGAGCAGGCCCAGACGCTTCGCCGGGAGGGATTGTTACGACTCCCCTCGATGTTGACCACAGAACAAATCCGGGAGATCCAGGACTACTTCCTGAAGCGACCGATCTATAACGGCCACACCCCAATGTCGGCTCGCCACCGATCTCTCCGCCGTTACGTCAACTACACCGCCGAGAAATACCCACTGGGGAGTTACTCGAAGCAGGAGATCGCGCTTGCCCCGCACATTCTGGAGATGGCCCTCAGCCCGCTGATCCTCGACACTGCGGCCGCGTATTTCGGCTGCGCTCCGAAGCTGACCTGGCTTCAGTCGTGGTGGAACTTCGCCGGCCCCGGGGACTATCCCCATCGGCAGAATTACTTCCACCGTGACACCAATGATTTCGGCATGTTTTGGGTCTACATCTACCTGACCGATGTGGACGAAACATCTGGCCCGCACAAGCTGATTCGCCGGTCCGCGGACTTCGCGCTGCTCCGCGAGCGATACGAGCGGGCCAAGGCCGATCCGGCGAGGGCCGCCCTGATGGATGGGGTGGAGTACACCGACGTGAGCGGCACCGGACACACCCTGGCGGATGAAATCAAAGAGTCCATTTTCGACGGACTGACCGAGACGCTGACGGGGCCAGCCGGGACAGCCTTTATCACGCGCGGGGTCGACCTCCACAAGGTGGCCACCCCACTGGCCCGGAAGCGGCAAATCCTCGCTGCCCGGTTCTGCATTAACGAGTTCCAGTATCCTGCCGTGGACCGGGACGGCGATCAGGTTCCGGGCGAAGTGGTAGCTGAGCGTGTCGGATCAGACGAACAACTGCGGTACATCACCCAACTCCCCTTCGACTGGAGTCACGATCGAGGGTAAGATTTGAGATCGCAGTCGGAACGGGGTAATGCCGTGCCATCATCTGGTCGCCGTTGTGTGAATCATGGAATGGCGTTTCCACGGGGGTGTGATCCCGCCACTGCGGCAAATACCAGGCAATTAGCGGCAGTGTGGCCGGGGTTGAGTCTTCGAAACCCCGGTCAGCAGCCTCACACGTTCGATTCCAAGCAAGACCAGCCGCTGAGAACTCCTTGTACACGAGGCCTCTGTTATGAGCCTATCCCAAAACCCTGGAAATCATGATAAACCTGACCGAAATAGTTTGGGTTTTCGAGGTTTCGGAGAGGCTCTAAGGCTTGCCGGGGTTTCGAGGACTCAACCCCGGCCACCCCGCCGCGTGAGAGACCGGCTGAGGTGAGAGATTTGTATCGTACGATACAAACGGAAAGCATGGCGGGGTGACTCAACGCTTAGTGTGGCCTATTTGACTTAAGTTGCTTTCATCGCCCCACAAAAGTGGCATCTATCGTTCCACCACAAAAAACTGTGGATGCCATCTTAAAAATGCGACCCCGCTTACCCACCTCAAAATGCGATACGACAGCAGGCCATGCTATCGTAATAAGTGCTTTTAGAGCGATTTCTGCGTAAGCAATTGGCGTTCCATTGATAATAAATTCTCCAGGAAGAAACAGCCTAACATCTGTTAATTCTATCTCGTGCGAATTATTTTCTAATAGTTTATAATTAACTAGTTTCGTATATTCATCAGCAACAACTTTTGCCCAATCTTCCGCAAATTGCTTAAAATATATTGACCTTCCTGCTAGAATGATTGATTCAGATTGAACGTTAGCTAAGCAGTTGTTGATATGGTCCTGGCTCACAACATAATCTGCAGTAAATCGAACCTTGGCAAGAGTAATTTCGGTTTGTACTATATGAAAATTTAGTGGCCGTGGGGTTAACGTGGGGTCGTATTCTGTAGCTGTGACGAGTTCAATTCGAGGGTCTAGATTTGCTTGATTTACAGCATCACTTGTGAATGATTTTGCAACAAATATGCCTTTTTGCGCGCGCGAAACTCTGATTTTTTCTGAAAAGATTATAATTTCATTTTTACCAACTTTATCTGTCCAATTCTTACACTCAAATATATAAATTAATTTATATTCTTCTGATATCTCGATTTCTACCCATACATCGATTTCGTGGCGAACTCCATCGACAATCAGAATCTTTCTACTTATAATATTAAATATGTTCTGAGTAAGTGCTGGAGATGATCTGAGAATAAAAGACTCAATAGCTATGACAGCTTCTTCAAGTGATGCACCCTTTTCGTTTGCTGTGGCCATAGAGACCCCGCTCGGGAATGGCCGAAAGCGACTCCCAAAGTCACGCTTTGCAATAATTCATGTTGAGGGTAATCGATCCCAAACCCAATTTCTAGCTTGGTGCGCGAAGAGATCTTGTTCCAGTCGCCCCCTTGTTATCGCTCACTCACTTGCCCACCTTACGCCCACCTTACAGGGCGAATGAGTGAGATGCGAAAAAAGCTGGTTTTCCAGGCATTGCGATGCCTGGCAAACCGTGGCGAACCCTGCCAGTCGGGTTGTCGGAGAACTCGACGGTTCGCTCGTTGGATCCGCTGCGGGCCGGAAGATCCCACTGCCAGAAGGGTCTTACCGGTGGCAGATCACACCTGAGACCCGACAGCCTGGGATCTTTGGGTCGGGAGAAACCGGAATCAGGCTCCTCGTGGCGATCGTGATCCTGCCAGTGAAAATCGGAGAGTTCCTGCTGAAGATTGGCCCCGAATTTCTTTACAGGCTGGCCAAAGCGGGTCATTGACACGCGGGCACATCACGAAACAATTGTCACACCCGATCCATTTCGCGGGTCGAGATTGGCCTTGCCTCCCACCCGCCACCTGTGGTATCGCGGCCCGAGATCAGCTCCGCAGGCAACGGTACTCCGGGGCCAACCGGGAGGCGCCTCATGGGTGAGTCACTGCCCCATCCGTCCGGAGACGGGCTTGACTGGCTCGGCGGATTTCGCGACGACGCCTGGGATCCCCCTGACCTGCCAGGCGGTCGGGTGTACCTCGCTCCAACAGCCCGGGGGGATGAGGTCACGGCTGGCGTCCCGGAACCGCACAACTCCATACCGGTCGCTCCCAGGGGAAGTCGGAATCGCCTTCTGATCGGGGCTCTGACCGTCCTCCTCGCCCTTGAGACATCCGCTGTGGTCCGCTGGGTCATGACTCACCCCGGGTGGCGGACCGGGGGACAAAATCACGTCGCCGCGGGTCCGTCTGAGCCCCAGGCCAGTCCAGCCGAAAATCCACCGACAGAGCTGGTCGTCGGGCGAAGCGCGGGAGAAATCCCAACGATCCAGGAGGCGGTGGCTCGGTCTGCGCCGGGTGGTCGAATCCGGATTCGACCCGGGATTTACACCGGAAAGGTGCTTCTGGACCGGCCCATCGAACTAGTCGGGGACGGGCCACGGGCGGGAGTGGTGGTCGGGAACTCGACAGGTGTCGTCCTTGCCGTGTCGGGCGAGAGGGTGACCGTCCGGGGACTGACGATTGCGCGCCGGGAGGGGGTGCAGGACCCCCAGGGGTTCGCGGTCGACATCGGCGGTCGCAACGTCCTCCTGGACGATTGCGACATCACGTCCGGGGCCGCGGCCGGGGTCTATGTTCATGGAGGAGTGGCATCGGCCACCCTGCGGAAGTGTGCGGTTCACGACGGAAAGACGGTCGGGGTGCAGGCATCCGAAGGCGGCCGTGTCGTTCTGGAGTCGTGCCAGATCACCGGGCAAGTGTCCACGGGCGTGGTTGTCTCGACTGGTGCAACGGGTGTGCTTCGCCAGTGCAAACTGCGGGACGGTCAAGCAGGTGGGGTCGTCGCCCGGGAACGCGGTTCGGTCACCCTGGACGACTGCGATGTCGTCGGGCACAAATTCGCCCAGGTCGCTGCCGAGGACGGAGGTACGCTGAGCCTCCTGAAGTGTCGGATCGGCGATGGGGCGAGCCACGGCATCAGCGTCTCCAAGTCGGTGGCGGATCTCGACGGCTGTACGGTCACCGCCAACGGGGGGGAAGGGGTTTGTACACTCGACACCAGCCGGACCGTCCTGCGGAACTGCAAAATCGTTGCGAACAAGAAATGCGGCCTCTATTTCGGCAACCAGTCCAGCGGCCTCGCCGAGGCCTGCGAGATTCGGGATAGCGGCACCGGGAACGTGGTTGCCCTGACCGGCGCCTGCCCGGTGATCACGGGCTGTACGATCACCGGCGGCGAGACTGGCATTGTGGTCGAAAGCAAGGCCACCGGTGAGTTTCTCGACTGCGACATCTCCGGACATGAAACGGGAGTTTTCGTGTTTGGTCGCGGCAATCCCGTGATGCGGAACTGCAAGATCCACGGGAATCGGGCGTCGGCGATCTACGTGGCCGGACACGGGCGGGGAACGTTCGACGGGTGCGACCTCGGACCCCATCCGCAGAGCGTCGTTCTCCTGGTCAGTGGTGCCGAGCCGAACCTCCGGAACTGCACGATCCGCGGCGGAGATTTGCACGGAGTAACGATCTGGGATGGGGCGGCCGGGGTGCTGGAACGGTGTACCATCACCGGGATGAAAGGTGCCGGGGTCTATGCGGAAGATACAGACGGGCATTCGATCCTCTCGGATTGCAAAATCCGTGGCTGCCAGATGGGAGGGGTGCAGTTCGCGACCGGCTCCCGAGGCACCCTGATTGGGTGCGACATCTCCGGGAACAAGGGGGGGAACGTTCACGCGCGAGCGGCCGAGGTTGACCTGATCCAGTGCAAGATTCTCGCCGGGATCGATCTGGGGGTCGTCGCCCTCGCGTCTGGCCGGATCGCCCTGACCGACTGCGATGTGACCGACCACCCGGAGAATAGCCTCCAGATCGTGGGATCCGCCGAGGTCACGCTGACCCGCTGTCGTGTCAGCGGCGGCAAGAAGTACGGTGTGGCTGTCCTCGACAAATCCCGGGTGACACTCACCGACTCCGATGTCTTTGGGCATGGTGACCACGATGTGGCCGTCGGCGGAGAGGCCGATCTGGTCGTCCGCGGCGGCTCCATCCGGGACGGAAAGGGGAACGGGCTGGCTGCTGTCAACAACAGTCGGGCCACAATCACCGGGTGCCGGATCTCGGGGCACGAGAGGGCCGAAGTGTTTGTCAGTCACACTGCCAGGGTCCACCTCCAACGATGTGATGTGTCCATCGGTCGGTCGAATGGTGTGTACGCCCGGCTGGACTCCACCATCACCCTGGACGGGTGCGAACTCCGTGGAGGTGGGGGAGACACAGTCTTCGCGATGGAAACGGCCACAGTCGCAGTCCGGGACAGCCGTCTTCTGGACGGACATGCGAACGGAATCAAGGCGATCGATTCGTCTCGGATCGACGTAACTGGTGGGGAAGTGACCGGGCAAAATGGGACCGGCGTCGGAGCCTGGGGGGGCGGAGAATTGACCCTCGTGCGGGTATTGGTCCAAAAGTCGGGGTTATCCGGTGTGTTCGTTGGCGGTTCCCGGGCGACGGCCTCGCTGTTGGATTGCCGACTGATGGCGAACGCCACCGACGGTTTGACCGTCACCGGCGAGGGACGGGTTCGGGCGGACCATTGCCACATGGAAGGCAACCAGATCGCCATCCGGGCCGAAGGCGGTGGGCGGGCGATGGTCACCGACTGCGTGGCCGAGAAGAATACAGTTGGCCCGTGGGCGTGTGCCGGATCGTCGTCTGTGCTCTCTGGCTCGGGTAACACTCCCTCGCTGACGGAGGTTGCAGTCGTTGCCGCGTCGGCCCCGCCCCTGTCGGGTACAGAGCCGGGGTGGGTTCTGCTGTTCCCGCGTCCGAACCCACCCGGGCCGGTGGGGGCACCGGGGTTGTGGAATGCGTTATTCCCCCGGCCGAACCTGGAAGCCCCGCCGTCAGGCCCGTTTGCCCCTCCCTCGTTTGCCTCCCCTGAGTACGTCCGTCGACTCTCGCACCTGGGGTCTCCGGAGCGATGGCCCGCCCCCGAGGTTCCCCTCCCATGATCCGTGTTCCGGTCGTGACTTCATTCCGCCCACCTCGTTCTCCCAACACCCAGCGCCAGCCGTCCGACAGGGGGCAGTTGGCCCTGGACCGTGTGTGGGCCAGGATAGCGCGGATCTGGTGGATCGTGAGTGGGTGGGTGCCGTTGACGCCTCTCGGGCTCCTGGCGATCCCGCTCCTGGTTCTTACGACCCGGCTGTTCGATGGCTATCAGGCGGATATGATCGTCCGATCGGTCTGTGCTGGCAGTGTTCTGCTGATTGCAGTCGATGTTTTGGCCGTACTGGTCACTGCTGTATGGCTGGCCGTCCGTCGGAACCCACCCGCCGCTCCGCTCGCCTTGGAGGTCGGGCTCCCGTCCCGGACCGGATACCGTCTGGGGCTGACCCGCTGGAATCCGCTCGTCCGCGTCACGGTGGTGTGGGAAGATCCCCCCGCGACTGCCAGGTGGATTCCGGCCCGCGGCGGCTGGGAGGAGGAGGTCGTTACGGTCGGTCGTGGCGAGGTCGCCCGAGTCCGGCGGTGCTTCACCGTCAGCGACCTGTTCGGTCTGTCCCGTTTGAGGGTTCGCCGGTGGGCGACCAGGCTGGTTGTCTCTCGCCCAGCGCAAGGGAAACCCACCTCCTACGAGATTCGTGAACTCTTCAAGGCCGGCGACCGGCTTGGCCGCCCGTCTGGCGCTCCCGACGGCGATCTCTTGGAGATGCGGCGATATCTCCCCGGTGACCCGCTCAAGTTGGTCCTTTGGAAGGTCTACGCCCGGACCGGGACGATGCTGGTCCGCAGCCCCGAAAAGGCTGTCGACCCCACCGAGCGGACACTCGCGTTCCTCGTTGCCGCAGAAGGGGACGAACCGGCCGCGGGGCTGGCCCGGCTGGCACTCGAACAGGAGTTGCTGGGGCGAGAGGTGACTTTCACCGCAGACGGAGCCCCCGCACCAGCCCGAACCACAGCCGAAGGGGTCGACCAGATTGTGCGGTCGGTGCGATTCCGGGGGAGCGGTGGAACCGACCTCGACCGATTCCTGGTCCGTGGAGAGTCGGTCGGGGTCGGAGCGTGTACCCTCTTCGTCTCGCATCGTCCGGGTCCGTGGCTGGCCCGGGTGGTGGCCACCCTGGTCCGGCACGCAGGGCCATTCCGGGCAGTGGTGGGAGTGGACGGAATCGAACGCGCCTCCGACGCCCCACGGCGGCTGGGTCGGCTGCTGTTTCGGCGGGTGGCGGGCGACTTGCCGCGGGTGACGGACATCCGTGCGGTGTCCGCTGCGCTGAGCGGCGCCGGGGCGGAGGTCGTATTGCTGGACCGGCAAACCGGCCAGCGTGTGACTGTGGATGGGGTGTAGCATTCCTGAGACGTGAGCCCAGTAAGGTTGTCGCGTTTTGGTGTCGGAGTTGGTGAAAGTAGGCGACTCGCTCCGCGAGTCGCCGTTTCTGGAAAGCAAATGCGGAACGAACTGCAGACACGGTTGCCCAATGCGTTTGCCATCCAGAAACGGTCACTCGCGGAGCGAGTGACCTACTTTTATGCCTGGGATGCGACAGCCTCAGCGGGTTCCTGTATCAGAATGATTCTACCCCCCGGCCAGAGCGTGCAGAAGGTCGGCCCGGAGGTCGGCCACGTCCTCGATCCCGACGCGCAACCGGATCAGGCCATCGTCAACCCCGCGGGCTTCGCGAATCTCCTTGGGGATACTCGCGTGTGTCATCGTTGCCGGGTGACAGA
>PLDW01000511.1 GCA_003136315.1 Gemmataceae bacterium
GCAAACCATGTCGCACACCCGACCGTTGATGTCGCGCCGGGTTGGAGTTGCATGGTGGAATCCGATCTGCCTACAATCCGCCGCTCCACGGACGGACGTCCACGCTCGCCAAGGGAAGGAACCCGGAATGGCCCTGGCAGTCCCGCCCGGCGGTTCGACACCGCCCCTCTCGCCTGCGGCCGGGCTCGGTGATGCCTCCGGCTCCGATAGTCGACCCACGCCCCCCCCACCCGCTCGCAGCCCCGACCGGGCCGGGAAGCCGCGCCGAAAGCCAGCCGTCCCGCGATTGCCAGAACTCACCGTCGTTGTGGTCAACTTCTGCCAGTGGCGAAACACCGCCCGACTCGCGCGCCAACTTCGCCGCTCACTCGCCGTCCGGTCCGGTCAGGCGGAACTCGTCATTGTCGACAACCACTCACCGTTTCACCCTGTCGTTCGCCGGCTGAAGCGGCTCTCCGGTGTGACGGTCCAGCGGTTTAGCCGGAACCACGGGTTCGCCCGAGCCGTAAACCGGGGCTGTCGGATCGGGGCGGAGAGCGAGGGTCTGGAGACCACCGAACGACCCCGCTGGGTGCTTCTGCTCAACCCGGACGTGACGGTTCCGGACGGGTTCCTAGACGATGTCCTCGGGACGATGGACCAGTTGGTGGGGTCCGACCCCACCGCAGGCGTGGTCGGATTCCGACTGCTGAACCGGGATGGTTCCGGGCAGGCGTCGTCCGGCCCCTTTCCGACGCTGTCGAATACCGTGGCCGGGCTATTCCGGCCCCGATCCCGGCGGAAATGCCGGCACCACGAAGGGCAGGCACGCCAGCCGGTCGCATGGGTAACGGGGGGGTGCTTGCTCGTCCGGCGGGACTGCTTCACCGATCTGGGTGGGCTCGACGAATCTTTCTTCCTGTACTACGAGGATGTCGATTTCTGCCGCCGCGCGGCCGAGGCAGGGTGGTCGGTCTGGTACGACCCCGGTCTGGAGGTGACTCACCACTGGCCCCTCCACGACCGCCGAATCCCGGCTCCACTTCGGCTGATGACCCGCCATGCACTCCTCACCTACGCCTGCCGACACTGGCCCAGGTGGCAGGCCGGGTTGTTGGCGGGGTTGGTGTGGGCCGAGGCTGGCCTCCGCCAGGCGTGGGCGGCCGCCCGCGGGGACCGAGGCTCCGCGCACTGTCATGGCGAACTCCGACGCCTGGTCGGCGATGTCCGTTCTGGGCGCACGGCCGCTGCCCGTCGCTGCATCCGCCAGGCCGCCGCATTTCTCGACCCCATCTCCGCGGAACAAGATGGGCGGACGTAAGGATGAGCGGCGAAACCTAACCCCCCAACCCCCTTCCCTGGGAGGGAAGGGGGAGCCGGAATCGCCCCTGTGGTATCGCTGCGCTCAACCGCCGGCTCATTGCTGTGACGCCTCCGGCGTCAACCAGTGGGGCGAGTTTTCATAATCCGGCTGGTCGCCTGCTGGTCGCACCCGTACACTTCCACTCTTCGCATGTGCGATGCAGTTACCAGACAGGTTGAGTATGTACGCCATTATCGAAGACGGCAGCCGGCAGTACCGGGTCGAACCGAACGCAACTGTTACCCTCGACTACCGCGAGGTTCAGCCGGGCCAGCCGCTCGAACTGACCAAGGTTCTGCTTTACCAGAACGGGGCCGAAACGCTGATCGGCCAGCCCCTCGTCGAGGGTGCGCGGATTCTCACCGAAGTGGTGGAACTTCCGACCAAGAAGACGATCACCCAGAAGTTCCGTCGGCGAAAGAACTACCGACGCCTGAAAGGACACACCCAGCCGCACGTCCGGGTCGTGGTGAAGCACATCCTCAAGGCTGGCGAACAGCCCCCAGTCGCGGCCCCGACAGCGGAGCAACCCCCTGCCGAGGCCCCGAAGGTGGAGCAACCCGCCATCGAGGCCCCGAAGGTGGAGCAACCGGCGGCTGATACGCCAGCCCCGCCTCCGACCGTCTAATCGGGCGACCTAACCACGGATCACAGAATCTCGAAACCCGGCTCATCTGAGCCGGGTTTCTTGCGTTGATCAGGAACAGACAGGATCTCTCTTGAGGCGAGCGGCAAGAAGGAAATCTCTCACGGTCACGGGCAGCACTTGCTCTGCGTCTTCGCCCCGAAGGGTCGGCGGAAAATGGCCCAGGACTGCCCCAGGGAATCCAGGCCGTTGTCTCGGAACACAGGGGTCTGAGATGAATCTGCGGGAATCCGCTTCACATTCTTACACATGTACTGATGTTTGGCGGTGAAGTTCTCCATCAGACCGAAGAAAGGGGAAATGTCACGGAAGGAAGTACCACGGGAAGTGACAGTTTTGGAGACAGTTGGAAACACTTGCCTTCATGCGCTCCCTCGACCCGATGAACTCATCGAGTTGGCCCGGATGCACAAGAGGGGGTGGGCCGAGGCGACGAGCCCGGGTGCCGACCACGACCAGTTTCTCGGTGGCTATCCAGCCCCAGACGTACCAGACCAACTGTTCGGTGGCTGACGGCGAGAAAGTGAACCCGGAAGAAGTCGCATTGTCAATGACTACCAAACCGATGTAGTACTGATCCTCCTGAATCTCCCCCTGGATGAGCCTGGCCGCGTAACGGTCGAGGTATGCCGTCAGGTCGGCGAGGCGTTTCCTATCACGGCGGATATCCGGGGTATCGGTTGGCTGGTCCTTCAGATGCGGCTCGGAGAGGCGATGGAGCTGGGCGACCACCGTCGCAAACTCGACCCGCTCAACGACCGGCGTGAGCGAGATCGCCACGAGTGCCACCATCATCGCACCGGCCATAGTCCGCCCCCCTCGCAAAAGAGGCGTTTCATAGCCAGCCGACCCGGTCCGGGTCAATCCGGACCGGGCGTGCGAAGACCACCGACCCTGATGGTCCGGTAGGGATCAGACCGCGGCCTTCAGCGCCGCCAGAGCGGCGGTGTAGTTCGGCTCGGAGGTGACTTCCGGGACATATTCGGCGTAGGTCACGGTGCCGGACTTGTCGACCACAAACACCGCCCGTGTGAGCAGCGGGAGCGGGAGTCCTTCGAGCAGGACGCCCCAGTGCTCCCCGAACGAGTGATCGTGGACATCCGAGAGGGTCTGCATCGTGGCGATGCCCTCGGTTCCGCAGAACCGCTTCTGAGCGAACGGCAGGTCAAGGCTGATGGTGTAGCTGGCAACTCCGTCGCCAAGGGCCTTGATCCCCTCCTCGAATGTTTTCGTCTGGATGCTGCACACGGGCGTATCGATCGATGGGACAACGCTGAACAGCCGGGCCTTGGCCGGGGTGTCCGCCAGGGTGACAGCGTCGAGAACCTTCAGGCACTTGAAGTCCGGGGCCTTGTCGCCGGCCTTGACCTCCGGCCCGATCAGGGTGACCGGATTGCCCTTGAACTTGACCGCACCTACGCGCTTCGACATACGAAACCCCCATCCGGAGAATCTGGGCGACGGTTACGGACCCGGGGATAGGGTAGGGGGGGCGGTTCGAGTTTCCAGTGACACGGATCGAGGCCAGGTTCAACTCATTGGTGCGCAGGCTCATTCGTCGGTGAGAAGCATTGGCCCGCCTCACCCCCGCGGTTTGGACTTCGGGGGGCCGAGGATTTCCTGGAGGATGATCGCCATTGCCACTCCCTGCCCGGAGTTGAGCAGGCCGGTCAGGTTCTTTGCCAGATCGGTTTTCGGGGCTGCACGGGCCCGTCCGACGAGGTGGGTGACGCGAGTGGAGGGGGCTCCGGTCGAGGAGGTCGGTGTGACGACGGTAGCGACCGGCAGATCTTCGACCCGGGTCGGCTGAGGCGGGGAGAGGGGGGTGGGGGGTGGCGGGGAGGCGTGTGGCGAACTGAACCCCGACCCGTCCACCCGGCGGGATTTGGGCGGGGGCTCGGCCACCTCGGCGACAACACGCGACCGCGAGCGGGGTGGGGGTGGTGCCACCGGGCGGGCGGCTCGGGTCGAGACCGCTGCCGGAGATGGCGTGACCGGCTTCTGGGCAGAGAGTGGTTGAGCTGTCGCCTCACCGGTCGCCTCGGCGTTCTTTTTCCGAAGCCGATCAATCTCGGCGAGGAACCGGTCCATGTCCCGTTCGGGTGACGAACGGTTCGGGTCGGCCTCCCGACGCCGTGGGGCGGGCGGTCGATTGGTCGGCTGGGCATTCATTTCGTTAATTTTGTTCAGAACCTGCGCGATCAACCCGACCACCACAGTGATGATCACGATCCCAGCGGCCACCCACAGCAACCCTTGCATTCGAGGTCTCCCATTCTCTGTCGGCGGTCGCCGGTCTGGTGGCCAGAACCGAACCTCCCAACCCCCTTCCCTGGAAAGGAAGGGGGAGAAGATCCTGTCCGGTTCGGAGCCCCATTCCCCTCAGGTGTAATCTCTCCCGTGCGCCTGAATCACGAGCAAATCGCCCGCAGTTCAACGGTGAAGACGATCATCTTGGCCGTCTTTACCTCGAAGAGGTTACAGAACAAAGCCCAGGGTCGCGCTTCGCGCACCCTGGGGTAGCTCCATTCCATCTTTGTCTTCTACCGCGAAGCGGTTAGACAAGGCAAATTGTCTAACCGCTTCGCAGTAATAAAGCGGGCAATCGTGTACCCAGGGTGCGCGA
>PLDW01000428.1 GCA_003136315.1 Gemmataceae bacterium
TCCAAGATCAAAACCGTGTTGTTCGCCGAGCGGGCGAACAGGATCAAAACGGCCGCACTCTGCGTGGCATAGCCATCCTCCATGCTGGGCCGACACGGGCAAGATGCCCGCGCCATCAGATTTCACGGTCTCGTTTCTGGACAACTCCTTACCAATCATGGCTCGTCGAGTCGCAGTTCCTGGGCGACCCGGTCGAGTGCGCGGGCCAACTGGTTCCGCCGCGACCCGGCCGCACCCCCCAGGGATGCAGCGACTTCCTCCCAACTGAGGCCCTGGCCGCGCAGCTCAACCAGCTGGCGCTCTTCCTCGCTCAGGCGCAGCCGCGCCTGTTCAAGCAGCTCCTTGCCCGCAACCACACTGCTCGGAGTCGGGTCCCGACCCGCCAGGACCAGCTCTTCGACCCCACCCACGGTGCGGCGGCTGTCGCGGCGCAGACGGTGTTGCCGCCGCATTTTTTCGGCCATCTTGTTGCGGGTCATGGTCACCAGCAACTTGATCAGGTCGTCGGGCCCTTTCAGGTCGAACTCGCCGGCGGCGACACGTACGAAGAAGATGGCGAGCACCGACTGACAGATGTCCATCGAGTCGAACTCGGACCGCGCGCGGCCGTCCCGGAGACGGGCGCGGAGGACCCGCCTGACGACTGGTTCGAAGTCCCGCACCAGCCGGGTGGCGGCCTCCTCATCCCCACTGCCAACCCGCAGGATGAGTTCGTCAAACGAGGGGTCCGGCGGCATCAGTCGTGCGTGCCCACAAGAAGGGGTTGGAGCTGATCTATCAGGTCCAGTCGGACGTCCCCGACACCCTGGTGGGCGACTGGGACCGGCTCCGCCAGGTGCTGCTCAACCTGGTGGGCAACGCCATCAAGTTTACCGAAGCCGGTGAGGTGGAGCTGCGAGCCGAGCTGAGCGGTGAAGCCGTCAGTGGTCCGGCCACCGACCAGGTCGGCCTCCGGTTCGCCGTGCGTGACACCGGCATCGGCATCCCGAAGGGCAAGCAGATTCAGATCTTTCGGGCCTTTGAGCAAGAGGACGCTTCGACCACGCGCAAGTACGGGGGCACCGGCTTGGGCCTGACCATCGCCTCCCGACTGGTGGAGCTGATGGGCGGCACGATCACCGTCAAGAGTGAGCCGGGCCGGGGCAGCACGTTCGCCTTCACCGCACGCTTCGGACGGAACCCACACGCCCCGAAGCCGGTGTCGAGTCCGCCGCCTGTCCTGCTCCGCGAGCTGCCTGTGCTGGTGGTCGATGACAACGCCACCAACCGGTACATCCTCCAGGAGAGGCTGCGCGGCTGGCAGATGGAACCGGCGACGGCCGGCGACGGGGTGGCGGCCATGAGCGCCCTCTGGGACGCCGCCGCACGGGGCCGGCCTTACGCGCTGGTGCTGCTGGATGCCCGCATGCCCGATACGGATGGCCTGGCGCTGGCCGCCGAGATCCGCAAGCGGGCCGGGCTGTCGGGCACCCGCATCGTCCTGCTGAGTTCGGGGCACCGCCCTGGCGACTGGGACCGGGTTCGCGAGCTACGGATCGATGCCCACCTGCTCAAGCCGATCCAGCAGGATGAACTCCTCGACACCATCTACCAGGTGATGAGCCGGTCTAGAGACGATGAACCGAGCCCGGCCCGGCCCGCGGGAGGCCGGGAGCTTCCCACCGCGCCGACCCCCGGCACGATACCTCTGCACATCCTGCTGGCGGAGGACGACGAGCTGAGCGCGCGCTTCATGGAGCGGCTTCTCGCCCGCGCTGGCCACCACGTGCGGCTCACGACGAACGGTCGGGAGGCGTTGTCGCTTGCCGAAGTAGGAGTGTTCGACCTGCTGCTCTTGGACATCCATATGCCGGAACTGGACGGCTTCGGGGTGGTCGGAGCGATCCGGGAGCGAGAGCGGGCTGCGGGCGGGCACCTGCCCGTCATCGCCTTGACGGCGCGGTCGCGGCAGGAAGACCGCGAGCGCTGCCTGGCAGCCGGCATGGACGACTTCCTGACCAAGCCGGTAGCGGCCGCCGGCCTGCTCTCGGCCATCGACCGGCTGGTCGCGGCACAGGGAGTTTCCCTGCCGTCCCAGACAGACGCCGGACCAAGCAGAGATCTACTCGATCCCGCTGCCGTGCTGTCGATCTGCGGGGACGACGCGGAGGGGTTGCGGAGGATGTGTGAGGATTTTCGTGCCTGCGCGCCGACCCGCCTGGCCGAAGTGGGAAATGCCTCAAGGGAGCGAAACGCGGAGGGGTTGCGACAGGCCGCTCACAAGCTCTGTCCGTGGCTGTTCGCGTTTTCCACGGTGGCAGGCAACGTGGCGTCGGAACTGGAAGACCGCGCAGCCCAGGGCCAGCTCGAAGAAGCCCGGCCCCTGGTGGACCGGCTGGAAACGATGATCCACGAGCTGATGCGGCTTGTGGGCGGGCTGTCGCTCGAGTCACTTCGACGGCAGGCTGCGCGGGCCGAGGAATCCTGACCGGGCGTCCAGGGCGACTATCGCTGGAGGGGTTCCTCCTGGGCTCCGAGACCTTGTGCGCGTCGGTGCGACACGCGTCCGACACACCGAAGCGGTTGAATCCGATATTGATCCCCACTCAGACGAGCCTGTGCTGACCACCTCGCGGTCTGACCTGAGCCTGGAACGAATCCGAGGGTGAATCATCCTCTCCGTCTGGACCTGGATTCTCGTCCACTGGCTTGGCTTCCTGCTGCTCCTCACCTGGACGAATCACCTCCACTCGCGGCATGGCGTTCGTCCCCGTGGGCGCAGCCGCCACTGCGTGCGTAGCCTTCAGACCGACGATCCGCTCAGCAAGCTCACAGGCAGACGGTTCGCCCTCTGCAGGTGTCCCGGAAAACGCCATCTTGAGCCACCTTTGGCGTGGCGGGATTAGACCGGGCACGGCGCCGCGTTCCATATGGACGCCGCGTATTCGGAGATGGTGCGGTCGCTGGAGAACTTTCCCGAGCCGGCTACGTTCAGGATGGCCTTGCGCGCCCAGCCATCCGGGTCGGCATACAGATCGACCAAACGTTGGTCCGCTTCCAGGTAAGACTTGAGATCTGCCAAATGCATGTAGTGGTCTCCGCGCGTCAAAAGCGTGTCGCGCAGCGGATCGAAGATTCCCGGTTCATGGCTGTTGAAATGACCGGAGAAGATCAAGTCCAGCGCCGCCCGCGTTTCCGGCTCGTTCTCATAGTGCCATTGCGGGTTGTACCAACTCCGGCTGGCGGCCACCTGCTCCGCGGTCAGGCCGAATAGGAAGAAGTTGTCTTCGCCCGCTTCCTCGGCCATTTCGATGGTCGCGCCGTCGCGTGTGCCAATGGTCAGCGCCCCGTTCATCATGAACTTCATGTTGCTCGTCCCGCTGGCTTCGTAGCCGGCAGTCGAAATCTGGTTGGAGACATCGCTGGCCGGAATCAACCGCTCGGCGAGCGTGGCGCGGTATTCGGGCAGGAACACGACCTTGATGCGGCCGCGCATCACCGGGTCGGAATCGATCGTACCGGCCAGGTTGTTGATGAGCTTGATGATGACCTTGGCGAGATAATAGGCTGGCGCTGCCTTGCCAGCGAAGATAAAGGTCCTTGGGGTCATCTTGAGTCGCGGATTCTGCCGCAGTCGGTTATAGAGCACAACCACGCGAAGCGCGTTCAGCAATTGCCGCTTGTATTCATGGATGCGTTTCACTTGACAATCAAAGATGGTGTCCGGGTCCACGATCTGTCCCGATGTTGTCTTGAGCCAGTGAACGAATTGCGATTTTGCAACCCGTTTGGCCTTGAGGAACTCCTCGCGAAAGACATTGTCGCCGGCGAGCGGCTTGAGTTTGCGCAATTGATCGAGGTCGGTGATCCAACTAGCGCCGATGGCCTCGGTAATCGTTTGGGCGAGCGCCGGGTTCGCCAGCAACAGCCAGCGCCGTGGCGTGACCCCGTTGGTCTTGTTGCTGAACCGTGTGGGGAAGAGCTCGGCAAGGTCTTTGACGGTGGTCGTGCGAAGCAATTTCGAGTGAATGGCGGCCACGCCATTGGTGCTGTGCGAACCGACGATGGCCAGGTTGGCCATGCGCACGTGCTTGTTCGGGCTCTCTTCGATCAGGCTTACTCGCGCGACGCGTACCTCGTCGCCTGGGAACTGATTCCGAACGGAATCGAGCAGTCGGCGATTGATTTCGTAAATGATTTCCAGGTGTCGGGGAAGCAAGGTTTCGAACCAGGCAACGGGCCACTTCTCCAAGGCTTCCGGCAGCAACGTGTGGTTCGTGTAGGCCAGTGTGCGTTGAGCGATGTCCCAGGCTTGGTCCCAGCCAAGTTGGGCCTCGTCCAGCAGGATTCGCATCAGTTCAGGCACGGCCATCGAAGGGTGAGTGTCGTTGAGCTGGATCGCGACCTTTTCCGGAAGTTTGGTCCAATCCGAATTGTTGCGCCTAAATCGTCGTACGAGATCACCGAGTGAACAGGCGACGAGAAAATACTCCTGCACGAAGCGCAGCCCCTGCCCCATCCACGTGGAATCATCGGGATACAGCACTCGCGTCAAGGCTTCGGCCTCAAGGGTCTCGGCCACCGCGCCGACGAATTCCCCGTGGCTGAACACCTGAAAATCGAAATAGTCAGGAGCTGCAGCGGACCAGAGGCGAAGCGTATTAATGGTGTTACCGCCATAGCCCACCACCGGGCGATCGTAGGGTATGCCGATCAACTTGGATAACTTGCCAACGATGGCGCGTAGTGCTCCACCACGCACCTCGAACGAGCAGTTCAGTTTGACCTCCACTTTCTCGTAAGGACGCACTACCTCCCAAGGGTCCGGGCGGCGCAGCCAGTTGTCCGGCTGTTCGTGCTGCCACCCATCTTTGATGGTCTGTCGGAACATGCCGTACTCGTATCGTAGACCGTAGCCCATAGCCGGAAGCTGCATGGTGGCCATCGAGTCGAGGAAGCACGCGGCGAGGCGGCCGAGACCACCGTTCCCCAACCCGGCGTCTGGTTCCTGCTCGAGAATGGCAAGCCAATCGAGGTTCCCCTGCTTGACCGCTTGCCCGGCAAGTGGATCGAGCAACAGATTTGTCACATTATTTGCCAGGGAGCGCCCGATGAGAAATTCCATCGAAAGATAGTAGATACGCTTGGTATTATTGCGATGGTATACATCCTCGGTTTGCAGCCATCGCTGCGAGAGGATGTCCCGCACGGAGCGAGCGAAGGCCTCGAAGCGTTCGCGGGGGCCGACGGCTGTCGGTTTGATGACATGGTCGAAAAAAAGGTGCCGCTCGTAGAGGGCGTTCCCCGTCCCGGCGAGCTGCACGGGACCGCAGCCGTATTTCTCACGGAGCTTCGCCGATTCATCGTGGCCCGATATGGTCGGAGGGGCTGTCTCTTGCTTGGTCGTCATGGCCGTGTCCTTTTCATGGATTGACTGCTTCATTTCGTATCAATTGCGCCGCACACAATCACACTGAATTCTTGGTTGCTTCAGCAACCGTCGAACGCTCCTCGCTATGGGGGTTCTCAAACACGTTTACCCACCCGCGGAAGGACGCAGCTATCCGTGCAACAGCGGTTTCTCGAGGAATCTTCTTGGCACGGTAGTCAACAAGCGGATCCCAAAAGGAAGTCCGGCCAACCGCGAATCCGATGAATCCAGGAACTGATGCAGCAGTCGTGAGCCAGTGCCGCACTCGTTCGTCGACTTCGTGGCGACCGAGTACGATGCAGCCGACCTTGTCGCGGCCAGCGCGCCTGGCCGCCACTACGATGTTCTGACAATCCTCCTTGCGGTCGAGTCCTTCAATTTTCCAGACGTCCGGCTCAACCCCGGCGTCTTGTAGTTCGTGAATCGCTTGGACCATCAGTGTGGGACGCAACTCAAGGTCATAGACCTTCTTGTCGCCGCTGAGGTGCTCTAGCTCAGCAGATGTGGGAGGAACGAGCAGTTCAAACATGTACAGTCGACCGCTTGAGTGTAAGTAGTCCGACAGCGTCCGCAGCCGAGCGGACTGACGTCGATTCAAAGCTTTGTCCCCCTCCGGGTTATAGCGAACCAGCACTTTGCAGAAGGTCGGATTGAATTCCTCGATGTGGCGGGCAAAGTCCACGCCGTATTCGAAATCGAATTCCTGCTGCCCGCTTTTTTCCGAGGGACACGCAGTGATCAGTCCCTCCTCCCGCGCATCGTGCAGGATGGCGGCGCCAAACTGCTCATCGACAAGGATGCCGGTGCCTTGCTTGGGCACTCCGCCTGCCACGGCTGCTTTGCCTGCGTCAAAAATGATGCGTTTGACGGCTGCAATCTCCGCGATCTGTTCCGGATTTAGTGTGCCATGCCAGCCGAATAGTTCCTTCGAGAACGAGGCACGGTGATCAAATGGCAACACGTATAGCGGCTTGTCGTAACCGATTGTCATGGTTATGTACTCCTAAGTATATGAATCAAGACTTCCTATACCGGCTTTCCTCTCACGGCCTGACCTCGAAGGCGTGCGGATGCCACGGTTGCAAGTCAGTAGGCGAGCTTGGGCCCAGACGATCCAAGCCGGGTGCTGCCTGATAGATGACGAATCCGGCAGGTGGAAGCGTCATTTGGACGCATAGCATCCCGTTCTTGCGCTCCACGGTAAACCATCCTGTCGGCCGGGGAGCAGGCTTCGGGGCGTACCAGAAGATAAGATGAAATTTGTCTCCTTCGAGTCGAAACGTTGGCGCAACCGTTGACCAGGCGGTGACCGACTGAGCATCGTCGGTGTTCACGGCGATCAGAACCTCCTGGTCGATAAAGAGCCTCGACCAGGACACAAGCGAACGCATCCGGTCACCCAGTCGGCGCGGCACTCCGAAGCCTACGCCGTCGCCGGAAATGCGATGCAGCGTCTGCCTGCCTCGGCGCAACGGCAACAGTTTCTTCCGTAAGTCGATGAGCTCGGCCAAGGCGCGATAGATATTCCCGTCTTCGTTGAAGAAGTGTCGCTCCTGCGTACACAGGCCGCCGAAACGGCCGCCAAACATGGCTTCCCGCAACACAAGGTCCGAGCCGCTGGGCCTCCCGCCACTGTCAAAGCCTTGCTCTGAACCGTAGTAAATGCAGGGAATGCCCATGGTCGTCAACTGAACGGCCAGCACGTTGAACGCCAGATCGCGGACGTGGCTGTCGCCGCAGAACCGCCACTTGCCGCCGCCCTTGCGGACCTGGTCGTGGTCGTCCACCAGGGTAACTACCTGGTTGCGATACCAACGGTGTTCTCGCTGCGCGTCCAACACCCAGTTTCTAAACAGGGAAAAATAATCGGCGGGATCGCCGTAACCCGCGACCATTCGTTCCAGTTTGCCGGGGATGTCGTCGATCCCCAATGCTGAATCCACCCCGGTTTTCTCCATAACTTCCCAGACCTGCTGGCAGTTCCCGGCGATCTCTCCAACCAACAGAAAGCGCTCCTTGCCGATGCTCTGCGCAAACTCCCGGATCACGTCGCAGAATGTTCGCAGGGCCTCGTTTCCCATGTGCTTGGCGGCGTCGATGCGAAAACCGTCGATATCGGCGTAGGCGATCCAGAAGCAGTAGACGACGGCGAGACTGTCCAGTGCCGAGGAACCCTTTCGGTATTGTCCTTCCCATTTCACCCAAAGGTCGAGGGTCTTCAGGTCGAACATGTCGCCCTCGGCATACTCCGGGAAATAATCCCAGCTGCTAATATGCCCTTTCCGAAGAAACAGGTGGGGCTGCTGGAACTCTTGGGGCCAAATGGCGCCATCCGGCCAAGCCGCTTCCAGTCGAGCCGTATCGGGCGTATCAAACGGCAAAGTGGGCTGGCCGTCCCGGTCTCTGAAGCCGTGGACAGCGTAGCGCTTGCCGTCCCAGCGCGGATCGATGTACTCCTTGCCGGTTGCCGGGTCGGGGGTTGTGTACCGATCCGCAGCATAGGCGAAGACATTGCCCGTGTGGTGGGCAATGATGTCGAGAATGATGTAGATTCCGTGCTGGTGTGCAGCCTGAACAAAGTCGCGAAACTCTTCTCGTGTCCCGAAGTGCGGATCCACGTCGAGAAAGTTCTGAATTCCGTAACCGTGATAGCTCGGCTCGAACGCCACTTGTCGGAAAATCGGGCTGACCCAAAGGGCAGTAATACCGAGACGCCGCAGGTAGCCGAGTTTGCTTTTCAAGCCCCGGAGCGTGCCGCCCTGCCAACCGCCACCGGCACGGAACCAAACATCGTAGTCGACTCGACCGGGGTTTTCCGGGCTGTAGAGCGGCGTGCTTCCGGTGCTTGCCGGGTGTCCATCGTTGTCTTGGAAGCCACCGTGCTCGTTCCCATCCGAGAACCGATCCAGAAGCAGAAAATAGACAACTTGATCCTCCCACGCGGCCGGCGACGGCGTGAACGTCCGATGGGTCAGCGACGCGAAGTCAAGTTCCAGGAGGCTTTTTTCGATTTTCTCAGGCACTGGCGCATCATCCTTTCATTCGCGGCCCGCGGCAGCCATCGCGGTCGTGGGGTGTTGAGGTTCTTCGATGGTACCACTCTCGCTATGGTTTCGATCGACCGCTGGAATCGTATCTTCATTCAGCTCACGAAGTATTAAAGCAGCCTCACTATGCAGGTTGATCCTGACAACGTCCGGTCGAAACAACAACGCAAAGATCCAATCGATCACAATGCGGAAGCGACGCCCGCAACCGGGCATCTGCAAGAGGTAATACGTGCGCCGAACGAACCACGCCAGTACGCCATGCACTCTTACTTTGAGAAGTTGGGCGACGGCCTTGCCGTGGCCGAGAGAGCCCATCATTCCCAGAGTGTCAAAGACAAAGGGCTTAGGAATCTCTCCGTTCAAGACGCCGTAGATGTTCCGGGCCAACACATTGGCTTCTCGCAGCGCATGTTGCGCCAGGTTTGGGTATGGCATCCCATCGGGCGACGGGATCGAAGCACAGTCTCCGATCGCCCACAACTCGGGGCGGCTCGGGCAGCGCATCGTTCCATCGACCACGATATGGCCGCGTTTGTCCTTCTCCACGGGCAGGCCGCCCACAATCGGGTTGGGGACGATCCCGGCGGCAAGAATGACGGTTTCCGCTTCGATTGTTTCCTCCGGCAGATGAACCTTGCCCCGTTCGATCCTTCGTACGGGTACATTTATTCGGATTTCCGCGCCGTTCCGTCGGCCAAGCACACGCGATCCGTACTCGGCAAGCTTTGGGTTCATTTCCGGCATGATCCGTTCGCCCGCCTGGAGTAAAATGAACCGGACCTCATCGCGATTCACGCGTTTGTAAAGGGGAGCGATCCCGTCCGCGAAAGCGGTCAACTCGCCAAACAGTTCGACGCCCACCAGGCCGCCGCCGATGATGACGAACGTCAGTTGCCGGCGCTTGATCTCAGCGTCAGTCTCCACGTCGGCTCGCTCGAATCGCTCGATGATGTGGTTGCGGAGCAACAAGGCGTCGGCGAGTGTCTTGAATGTGAAGGCATGCTCTGAACCCGGAATCATGACTCGGTTGGTCATCGCCCCGAGCGCCAGGACCACCTGATCGTAGGCCAATTCTCCGCTTTCGCTTCCCTCGGCGAGGTGAACAACCTTACGATCCAGATCGATGGCGGTCACCGTGGCCTCGACAAACCGGGTCCTTCTCAAGAAGGCCCGAATGGGGAACGCGCAATGATGTGATTCAAGGGTGCCCGAACAGACCTCGAACAGCAAGGGTGTCATGAGTAAAAAGTTGTCGCGGCTCACGAGGACGATTTCGACATCCCGTCGACGCCGGCACCGTTTCTCCAGATGGCGGGCCGTGTAGACTCCGCCGAATCCGCCGCCGAGAATCACGATCCGCGTCCGTTGAGCGGTGGCACCCGCATCTTGAATCCTACTAACCATCTTCGCTTCCTTTCCAAAATAAGTGACGCCTATCTGAGCGGTCATTGAGCTTGTCCTTTGCTCTTACTTCTCGCCCGGTTTTTCAAGATGCCCACCGAACTGGAACCGCATCGCCGAGAGCAATTTGTCCTGAAAATCCGCAGCGCCGCGTGAACTAAAACGCTCGTACAGCGCCGTCGAAAGTACTGGCACTGGCACTGCCTCATCGATCGCGGCTTTGATTGTCCAGCGCCCCTCTCCCGAGTCTGAGACCCGGCCCGCGAATTTCGCAAGCGCGGGATCCTGCACCAGGGATGCAGCGGTCAAGTCCAGCAACCACGAGGCGATCACGCTGCCGCGCCGCCATACCTCGCTGATGTCGCGCAGATTAAGATCATACTGGTAGAGTTCGGGCTCGCGCAATGGCGTCGTCTCGGCATCGATCGCATGCTGCTCCTTGCCGATGTTGGCGTTGCGCAAGACGGCCATCCCCTCGGCATAAGCGGCCATCAGGCCATATTCGATGCCGTTGTGCACCATTTTCACAAAGTGACCGGCGCCTGGTGGCCCACAGTGCAGATAGCCCTGTTCGGCGGTCCCGTCGATATTCTCACGCCCTGACGTCCGCTCTATGTCGCCCACTCCAGGCGCCAGGGTCGAAAAGATCGGATCGAGGCGCTGCACCGCACGGTCCGGACCACCGATCATCATGCAGTAGCCGCGTTCCAATCCCCAAACGCCGCCGCTGGTGCCCACATCCACGTAATGAATCCCTTGAGGCCCAAGTTCCTTCGCGCGCCGAATGTCGTCCACGTAGTAGGAATTGCCTCCGTCAATGAGAATGTCCCCTTCCTCAAGGTAGGGCAGGAGGTCTGAGATCGTTTTGTCCACGACCGCGGCCGGGACCATCAGCCAGACTGCACGCGGCTTGGCGAGCTTCTTCACCATGTCCGCGAGCGACGACGCACCGACCGCTTTCTCCTCAGTCAATTCCTTGACTGCTTTCGGCGACATATCGAAGACCACACACTGATGACCTCCGTTCAGCAGTCGCCGCACCATGTTGGCGCCCATTCGGCCGAGTCCGATCATTCCCAGTTGCATAAGTGTCTCCATTGTCAGAATATAATTCAGGCGATCGATCCACGTTGTTCTACAGGCGAAAACTCACTTATTCGAGGCGGTCGTGTTCAAAGCCGAGGATGCGACGCACGCGGGATCGCAGAAGAAAAACCGCCCACCCTCTGGCGGCAGCCCAAGCCAGCGCGCCGCGATCATTCGGATAATGTGGCCGCTGGAAAACGCCAGCACATAGCCTGCATAACCCCGCACCCGCGCGAGAAAGCAGTCCTCTCGCATCGCGACATTTTCCGGCGATTCACCATTGGGGCAACCCTCGCGAAAGAGCTTCCAATCGGCGACCCCTCCAGGATTTCGCTCGTCGTCTTGCCATCGCAGCGGCCCTACTCCCACTCCAGCAAATCGCGATCGACGTCCGCGACGACCCCGGAACCGGTCAACTTCCAGGTCTCCAAAGCCCGCTGCAAAGGGCTCGTGAAACGGCCGAATCCGCTCCAACCTCCGAGCCTTCTCCACGCCGCGTCCATTGAGCGGCAGCTCGCTTCTTCCCCCGTGCCGGTGGGACTCGCTCCAAGCCCTGTCTCCATGCCGCGCGAGAAACCCCCTCGGCTAAGCGGATGACATCATTACTATTCTCCATCGACCCCCCATACACACATACTATAACTTGTGTGACAAAGACAATCTATCATCATATCTTGCCAGGCAAGTTTCAGCTTGCCATCTTCTGGTTCACTCGAGCCTGGGCATACTGCTCCAGCTTGCGCGCGTCGGCGTAGAACTTCCGAATTCCCTCGGCCAGTTTCTCCGTCCCCATGGCGTCTTCGTTGTGCATCCAGCGAAATGTCTTCTCATCTAGATGGATTCTCTCGGCGGCGGATGTCTTGGCGGCCTCCACGCTCAGGCTTTGGGGAACCGAACCCTCGGTCTTTTCCAATTGCTCCAGCAGCTCGGGACTGATGGTCAAGAGGTCACACCCGGCGAGGCGAACGATCTGGTCCACCTTGCGGAAGCTCGCGCCCATGACTTGCGTCTTGTAATCGAACTTCTTGAAGTAGTCGTAAATCCGTCTGACGGATGCGACACCGGGATCTTCGTCGGCGGGGATGTCCTTGACCCCGCGCTCCTTACGATACCAGTCATAGATCCGTCCGACGAAGGGCGAGATGAGCGTCACGCCGGCCTCGGCGCAGGCAACCGCCTGGGCGAAGCTGAAAAGTAGCGTCATGTTGCAGTGAATTCCTTCGCGCTCCAGTTGCTCCGCAGCTCGGATTCCTTCCCAGGTGCTGGCGATCTTGATGAGGATGCGCTCGCGGCCGATCCCAGCTTTCTGGTACAGCTCGATGAGGCGCCGAGCCTTGGCGAGAGTTCCCTCAGTATCAAAACTGAGCCCGGCATCCACCTCGGTGGAAACGCGGCCGGGGACGATCTTGAGAATTTCGCAGCCGAAGTCGGTGAAGAGTTTGTCCATGAATGCGATGCTGCGATCGGCCTGGGTCTTGCCGGCGCGGACAGCAAAGTTGAGCGCATCGTCCACCAGTTTCTGGTACTGCGGCTTCTGTGCAGCTTGCAGAAGCAGGGACGGGTTGGTCGTCGCGTCTTGCGGTTTGTGCGCTGCGATGGCTTCGATGTCGCCCGTGTCGGCGACCACTGTCGTCCAGCGTTTCAGCGATTCGAGAAGATTCATTCTGTTGCCTTGTTATTGGACGCGTGGTTGGTAATGGGAATAGGGTCAGATTTTGCAATAGATCATTGCACTGGGGACGTCGCTTTTGTCGGAACGGGCTCGGCCATTGGCTGCCAAGTGCTCCAAAAGCAAGCAGACAGTTTCGGATTCATCGGGCACGCCGAGGCCCGACGCGATTTGTTCAGCTGTTTTCGGCGATTTCGAAAGGCTAGACAGCACCTTTCTTTGCAGAAGCAAAATCGATGCCGCGGCTTTTTTGCCGGCCTCAACCCCTGGCTGGTGATAGGCGTTGATGCCGATCAAGCTTCCGTACAGACCCACGGCTCGCTCGAAGAGAGCGATTAATCCGCCGACAGTTCGGGCATCAACGCGCGAAATCGTGATGGTCGTGGATTCGCGCTCACTTTCGAACAGGGCTGCTCTGGTGCCGAGCAGAAGGCCATGCAGGTAGTCACCGGCCGTGACGCCAGGCTCTACCTCCTGAGCGGATCCACCAGACTCCAGTACGCGAATGAAGGTGACGAAGAAATTGTTCACGCCGTCACGAAGCTGCTGTACGTAGGCATGCTGGTCGGTGGTGCCTTTGTTGCCGTACACCGCAATCCCTTGTTCGACGCGTTCGCCTTTCAGGTTAAGCCGTTTGCCCAGCGACTCCATGACGAGCTGTTGCAGGTAACGGCTGAACAGCAACAATCGATCTTTGTAGGGGAGGACAACCATGTCCTTCTTCCCCTTGCCGCCGGTTGCGCTGTACCACATCAAAGCCATGAGGGCTGCGGGATTGCCGTGCATGTCGTGGCCGCGCGTGGCCGCGTCGCATGCAGCAGCGCCGGCCAGCAAGTTGTCGATGTCCAGACCTTGGAGCGCTGCGGGCAGAAGGCCGACAGCCGACATCACGCTGGTCCGGCCGCCAATCCAGTCGAACATGGGGAAGCGGGCAAGCCAATCATGAGACTTGGCGGTCTTATCCAACTGCGAACCGGGCATGGTGATTGCCACAGCGCGCTTCGAGAAATCCAGTTTCGCTTTGCGAAAGGCCTGATCCACGAGCATCATCGCATTGCGCGGTTCCGGAGTGCCACCGCTCTTGGACGTGACGATGCAAAGCGTCTCGTTAAGCCGTCCCACCAGCCCCGCAAGGGTGCGGGCAATTCCATCGGGATCGGTGTTGTCGATGAAATGGACACGCATCGGGTCGTTTCCCGGATTGCCGAGAGCGTCGGCTACGAACATCGGGCCGAGGGCCGACCCGCCGATGCCGATGCAAAGCAGGTGTGTGAACCGCGATGCTTCAGATGTCCGGATAGAGCCCTCATGCACGGCGCGGGCAAACCGTTTGATTTCCTCGATCGTGCTACGGATCTCGGCCGCGATCGACGGCAACGGCGCCAGGTCCGGTGCACGGAGCCAGTAGTGCCCCACCATGCGTTTCTCGTCGGGATTGGCGATGTCCCCTCGTTCGAGGGCGTCCATTGATTCGAACGCGAGCTGCATGGGGGCGGCCATCCGTTCCAGAAACCCATCTTCGAATCGCATCCGGCTGACATCCAACGTCATTTCCAGGGGGGGAATCCGGCACAGGTGTTGTTGAAATCGCTTCCATTGAATACTTGCGCTCATTGCTCCTCCTCAAATTCTCATGGCGATTCATTGGTCTTATTTACTACACTCTCTCCCCTCGACCATTTGGAGATCGTAGCCTTTACCTATTAACACGGTCTCCGCCATACCCAGAAACAACCCTGTCCCCACGACGCCGGAAATCGCACGGATGTCCACTCCCAAGTGTTTCCCATCCAGAATCGGGTCGATCCGGTCGATGCGATTAAGAACCCGATTATCGAGGGACCTGAGCTCGAAACATCCCAGGTCGAAGTTGCCATTCAGTTCGTGGTTGATGCGGGCCAGCACCTCGGCCTCCGGACATCTGCCCTGAGTTGCTCCCATGTTCCTGAATGCCGTTTGACTGCAGACCGCACACGGAATTGAAAAAACTCCGTACATCCCTTCATGATGACGGGGTTCTTCACCTGCCCGGGTTGGCCCACAGCCCGTCCCTGCGCTGCTGAAGGTCGGCCAGGAAGGCGTTCCAGGCAGCAGGGGAACGTGAGGCCCCGTGACACTCAGGTCGGATCGGCTCCTCGGAACTGACAAGCACCTCGAACTGGCCACCCTTGACGATCTTGCCCAGGCGTAACACGATCCACAAATGCTGATTCTCGGGGTCGATGCGGACGACTCCTCCCGGCCCGCAGACACATTGCCCACGGAAGGGGAAAAACCTGACAGCGGCACCCAGTGCGATCAGCAGGGTATCGACTAGATTGGCCAGCGCGGACCGTCGTCGCGCCCATTGGATCGTCCGTTCAATGACGCCGACCGGTCTGGCCACCACGGGGTGTACGCCCCGTTGGCCCAGGCAGCGGTGCAAGGAACGCTCGCGGAGGGTCGCCAGGCGACGCGATCCCCGTTCACCTCGGCTTCGAAGCGGAAGGCCGGGTTTTCGTGGTGCAAGTCGTGGTAGTCTCGGCCGGAGAGGAAGGGGCGAACGTGGAGGCTCACCTGGCCGGGGCCCTCGAGAGACCTCATGGTCAGGCCCCGTTCCTGAACCCCCGCCAAGCTAAAGAACTTCGTGGAAGCCCCGAGAGCAAAGACCAGGTAGTCAAAAGGAAGCTAATGTTGCTGACGGCCTTCGCCGTGAGAAAGCGTTACCGTCCTACCACCTAGGTCGATGGACTTCACGTCGCCCAGGAAGTGACATACGCGCCGCAGTAGCTTGCGAAGGGCCCTCACGATGTCCGCGGGCGTACATTCGCCGGAGGCCACTTCATGAAGCACCGCCGTAAAGAGGAGGAACTTCTCACGACTGCGAGGTCGATTTCGATGTCCGGGTCTCGGGCCGAGAGTCTTTTCCAACCGCTGCGCCGCAGAGACGCCGGCAAAGCCACCACCCAGGATGACGATGCACCGTCGTGCATTGCTCGTGCACTTGGGGCGGCTTCGGAAGAGAACCACAGCAATTACCTCGCTGAGATCATGAGCAGGCCTTGGCGAGTGTAAGCGTCTTCCGATCGGACGGCTCCTCCCAGAGACGGAAACCTCCCAGAAACGCATTGGCGTTGTCGCCGGCTCGGCAACCGGGCGGCAGCTCTTTTAGGGTCTTGACATTGCCGCCGCCGAGAACTACGTCGTCGGGTTCCAGGGCGGCGGTCAACTTGGCAACCACGTCGGCGACGTGTTCCCGCCATTTCTTCTTGCCCTTTCGATCCAGTCCGCGTTTGCCGACGTAATCCTCAAATGTGCCATCTCGATAGGGAAGATGTGCCAGCTCCATCGGCTCGACAATGCCATCGACGACCATGGCGGAGCCCAGGCCGGTGCCCAGGCCCAGGAAGAGCATCTTGCCTCCCTGGTAGCTCCCCAGGGCTTGCATGGCAGCGTCGTTGATGATCTTGACGGGACAGTTAAACGCGGCCTGAAAATCGAATCCTACCCAACCTGGGGGCAGGTTGTGAGGCTCCGCAACCGGCCGGCCGCGCATCACGAACCCTGGATAGCCGATCGATACCGCGTCATGCTGCCAGTCGCCGGCGAGTTCCAGGACTCTTGCAACCGTTTGTTCGGCAGTCAGGGTCGGACCGGAGGGAAACTTCCGCGGCTCTTCGTGCCCTGTGGCGAGAATCTTCACGCTGGTCCCGCCAACATCGACGACCAGGATATTCATAGTGCGACTCCCATCTAGACGGTTCCACGCGCTGCGTATCCTTCCACCGATCGTCCCGTGTGATCGGGGAGCAAGCCACTACCTCAAGCCATTCGGTGCTCCCCTATTGGGCCGGCATCGGTCATCCGTCTAGCCAGCCGCCCGTGAACCCCGCAGTTCGCAGTTACTGATTCCTTCTGCTCAGTTGTTCCATCGCCGCAGCCAATACCCGGCTCGGCTCAAAGCCAAACTTCCTTTGCAATTCCTTGAGTGGCGCCGAAGCGCCGAATGTCTTCATTCCGATCACTTGACCAGACTCACCGACGTAGCGATCCCAACCAAGGATTGAACCTTGCTCCACAGCAACACGAGCCCTCACTCCAGGGAGCAGCACACTCTCGCGGTACTCGCGCGACTGGTGCTCGAATAGGTCCCACGAAGGCATAGACACCACGCGCGAACGCACTCCCTCTACGAGGAGCCGCTCGTGTGCCCCCACGGCAAGGCTAAGCTCGCTGCCTGAAGCGATGAGGATCACCTCGGGGTTGCCGCCGGGGGGATCGCCAAGCACGTAGGCGCCCCGCGCTACTCCGGAGGCTGGCGCATACTTGCTGCGGTCCAGGGTGGGCAACGGCTGTCGTGACAGAGCCAACACGGCCGGCTGGTGACGCAATTGCACGACATGGCGGTAGGCCTCCACCACTTCGTTGGCGTCGCCGGGCCGAAGCACTACCAGTCCGGGGATGGCACGCAGCGACAATAGCTGCTCGACAGGCTGATGCGTGGGGCCGTCCTCGCCGTCGCCCATCGCGTCGTGCGTGAAGATCAACAGTATGGGTAATTCCATGATTGCGGACAGGCGGATGGCCGGCCGGGCATAGTCGCTGAAGATAAAAAAGGTCGCGCCAAAGGGTCGCAGCTTGGACAGGGACAGCCCGTTCACGACCGCTGCCATCGCATGCTCACGGATACCGAAATGCAGGTTCTTCCCGCCAGGGTTGTCCGCCTGGAAGTCGCCGGCGCCTTCATATTTCAAAAGCGTTTTGTTCGATGGTGCGAGGTCAGCCGAGCCTCCCAGGAACCAGGGGATGTTCTGTGCAAGTACATTGAGCACCTTGCCCGAGGCCTCTCGTCCTGCGATGCCCTTCGCATCAGTCGGGAAAACCGGCAAGTTGCGGTCCCAGCCGACTGGCAACTCGCGCCGCTGCATTTGGTCAATCTCTCTGGCCAGTTCGGGGTACTTTGCCCGATAGGAATCAAGCAGTTCCGTCCACCGGCGCCTGCTCTCCGCCCCGCGCCGACCGATACCGGCGGCAAAGTGCTCGCGTACGCCGTCCGGCACGAGGAACTTCTCCTCCTCGGGCCAGCCGTAAAAGCGTTTGCTGAGGCGGACCTCCTCCTCACCTAGCGGCTCGCCGTGGGCTTCGGAGGTGTCGTGCTTGTGCGGTGAACCATAGCCGATATGACTGTCCAGGATGAGTAGAGTTGGGCGTCCTTTCGTCTCCTGGAAAACCTTGAGAGCGTGCTCGATGCGGTCGATGTCGTTGGCGTCGCCCACCCGCATGATGTTCCAGCCGTAACCCAGGAAACGAGTTGCCACGTCTTCCGTGAAAGCCAGGCGCGTATTCCCTTCGATAGTAATGTGGTTGTTGTCGTAGACCCAGCAGAGGTTGTTCAAGCCCAGGTGGCCGGACAGGGAGGCAGCCTCGGACGCGACTCCCTCCATCAGGCAACCGTCGCCGCAGACGGCATAGATGCGGTGGTCGAAGATGTCGAATCCTGGTCGATTATAGCGCTGAGCGAGCCACTTCTGCGCGATCGCCATGCCGACGCTCGTGGCAACCCCCTGGCCCAGTGGGCCGGTGGTCGTCTCGACCCCCGACACCCAGTGGTACTCGGGGTGCCCCGGCGCCTTGCTGTCGAGCTGGCGGAAGCGGCGGATGTCGTCAAGGGAGACTGCTGGTTGCCCGAGCCGTTCGTATTCTGCATTCACTGCCTTGGTCCCGGTCAGGTGGAGCACGGACCAAAGGAGCATGGAGGCATGGCCGTTGGAGAGCACGAAGCGGTCGCGGTCGGGCCAGATCGGATCCTCGGGGTCGAAGCGCAGCACTCGGTTCCAAATCGCATAGACCAGGGGCGCCAGCGCCATCGGGGTACCGGGGTGCCCGGACTTGGCCTGCTGGACGGCATCTATCGACAGGGTGCGGATGGTGTTGATCGATAATTGATCCAGTTGCTCGTTAGTCATGCGTTTCCCTTTTTCTGTTGGGGTGTAATTTGTCCCGCTTCTAATATGACCACTTTGCCCAGGCGGCGCAGTCGTCCTCCGACGTCAAGTGATGAGCACCAAAATCGATGACAACCCTTCCCCGTTTGGCAAATGGGACACCCACCAACCTGGCGGCGCGGACCTGACAAGCAAGTCCTTCTGGCCGACGGTGGACGGGAGCTGACTGACTACCGGGCCCAGGCTGCCCACTGTGGCCCCGAGTGGTCGGGAGCCCACCGGGCAGCGAGCCGAGAGTGCTCGGTATGCACTTGGAGTCCAGTGTCTCGAGGCTGGGGACGAACTGAGGCTTCTGCGACATCGTTGACTCCTGCGTGGAGCCCGGGCGATTCGCGCTGCGGCACCAGCCGCAGCGGCGGATTGGCTTGCAACCGGCGCATCGGCCGCAGAGTGTCCACGTCGCGTGCAGGCCAGATTACCCCGGTGACCCGGGCGTCGCCCGGCGCCGGTACTCCTCAACCGGCAGTCCGCCGACGCCCCAGTCCGCCAGGTCCACTTCCTGGATGACCACGAAGGTCGAGCCCGGCGGCTTGCCCAGCACGTCCCGCAGCAGGTCCGTCGCACCCTTGATGAGCGCTGCCTTCTGCTCGGGCGTCGTCCCCT
Organism: Gemmataceae bacterium; assembly: GCA_003136315.1. Taxonomy (GTDB): domain Bacteria; phylum Planctomycetota; class Planctomycetia; order Gemmatales; family Gemmataceae; genus Urbifossiella. Next base: position 19,204 of record PLDW01000428.1, read on the forward strand.
CGCGGGTGATCTGAATCGTCACGATCGGCATGGCGGTCTCCACAAGTGTCGGGTTACCAGTGTCCAGCGTGCGCACCGCCATCAACATGCAGGGTCTCGCCGGTCACGAACGCGGCCGACTCCAGATACAGTACCGCATCCACCACTTCCTGAACCTCGCCCATCCGCCCCATTGGGTGTAGCGCGGCGAGGGCGACGTGCGTTTCAGGTGCGTGCATCGGGGTACGGATGACACCCGGCGCCACCGCGTTGACACGGATGCCCTTGTCCCCGTACTCGATCGCCAGCGACCGCGTGACGGCGTCCAGCCCACCCTTGGTGAGCGAGGCCAGCGCCGACGGCACACCCTTCACGGGCTGACCCACGAGCGTTGTGGTCAGATTTACGACGTGCCCGGCGCCCTGCGCCAACATCTGCCGGACGGCCCGCTGTGTGACGAAGAAGAAGCCGGCCAGGTTCACCCCGAGCACATGGACGTAGTCGGCTTCGGTGTACTCCGTGAACGGCTTGGCGACGAACACCCCTGCGTTGTTGACCAGCGTATCGACCCGGCCGAATCGCGCGACAGCCTCCCCGATGACCCGATCAGCGAGCGCCGGGTCGGCAATGTCGCCAGGAACGGCCAGCACGTCGGCCGAGGCATCAGGCTTGATGGACCGCGAGTTAGCAACCACCCGATAGCCGCGGTCGAGGAACCCGCGGACCAGCTCCGCCCCGATCCCCTGCGACGCCCCTGTAACGACGGCGACCTTGCGCTCGGTACTCATGGCGTGCCTCATGATGAAGGGCGAATCCCGCCGGCCCGGATGATCCTCGCCGGCCGGTCGTTCTGACATTCGCGCCAATCACTCGAAACCAGGTTGATCGTGACGTCGATGTTGACGCGACTGGCTTTGGTGTACGGGCACAGTCGGTGTGCGGTGTCTACCACAGCGTAAGCGCCATCACGGTCCAGTCCCGGCAGGTGGATCTTGAGTCGGGGCAGGAGGGCGAACCCGCTATCGTTCATGCCGAGATCCACCTCGGCGTCGGTGGCCCGACATGATCAGTTGCGATGCCCACACGCATGGCCTCTCCCCCCCCTTTCAGATTTTTTCCAACTCGGCCGCCGCCTCCCGGTCCGCGAGCAGCAATGCCTGCCCCTGGCGAATTCGCCCCGCAGGAATTGAGGTATCTGCAGCGCGGAGGCGCACGAGCGGTCCGGCCTTCTCAGCCCCCGTTACCAGCCAGAGGATACTTCGGGCCCGATTGATGGCAGGGTATGTCAAGCTCATCCGGCGCCGGCCTTGGTAAACTCTGGTCAGTGCGACATCGGCGTCAGTGACATCCAACACGGGGTCGCCGGGGACCAAGGAGGCGGTGTGGCCATCTTGCCCTAGCCCGAGGTGAACGAGATCGAGAATTGGTGGAGAGCCAGCGACCTCTTGGAGCAGCCGGCTGTAGCCCTCGGCCGCGGCATCGAGGTCGGGTGCTTCCACGGGCATGGCATGGACGTGGTCGGCTCGCAATGGAACGCGCGTCAGCAGACTTTCTCGAATGTGAGTGAGATTGCGGTCGGGGTCCCCAGCGGGGGCTACCCGTTCATCCACCTGGACGAGATGCACTTCCTGCCACGGCACAGCTTCTTCGGAGAGGGCACGCAACATCAGCCAGGGTGTGCGCCCGCCGCTCACAGCAAGGACGAAACGGCCGCGCGCCAGGATCGCGGCCCGCGCCTCCGCAGCAATCAACTTCGCCGCGCCACGGGCAACGGCATCGGAATCGGACAGCACGTCGATCTTCATGACGAGATCTCCAGTCCGGCTCCCGCGGCCACAACCGGGTTCTGCCACCCTCCTGGTGGCGACACCCGCTGGTCAACTTCGCTCGGTCCCCAGGTATTCGGCTCGTACTCGTAGACAGGTGTGGCGGCCATCAGTGCCGGATCGACGATGCGCCACGCCTCTTCCACGTAGTCCTCGCGGGCGAAGGAGGAGGCATCTCCCGCCATCGCGTCTCCGAGCAGCCGTTCGTAAGCGTCCATCTCGTCCGCCGTGGGATGGTGTTTCACCTGTAGTTCCACCTCCTGCCCGCACATCCTCTCGGCCGGGTCCATTGCCGTGGCCCCAAGGCCGATGGTCATGTCGGGGCCGATTCGGAAGCGGAAGTAGTTGGCCGGGACCGTGCAGAGGGGGAAGAGCAATGGGGGCCGGCGCAGGCGGACAACAACCTCCGTGCAGTTGACTGGGAGGTGCTTCCCGGCGCGAAGGTAGAACGGCGTCCCTTGCCAACGCGATGTGTTCACCAGCAGCCGCATCGCCGCGAAAGTTTCGACCTTCGAATCCGCGGCCACGCCCTTTTCCGCCCGGTAGCCGCGGAATTGCCCACGGACCATGTCATTTACAGCAAGGGGAAGCACTGCTTTCAGGAGCTTCACCTTCTCGTCCCGCACGGACTCGGTGTCCATGCGAATTGGCGGTTCCATCGTCAGGTTCGCGAGCACCTGAAACAGGTGGTTCTGGATCACGTCGCGAATCGTTCCAGTCTGATCGTAGAACGCGCCCCGACCCTGGACTCCGATGCTTTCAGACATCGTGATCTGCACGCTCTCGACGTACTTGCTGTTCCAGATAGGCTCGAGGAACGAGTTGACAAAGCGGAAGAAGACAAGGTTCTGCACCGGCCGCTTGCCCAGGTAATGATCGATGCGGAAGATGGCGCTCTCATCGAAAGCAGTGAGCAAGGTCTGATTAAGTTCTTGCGCCGACCCGAAGTCGTGGCCGAAAGGCTTTTCGACGATGACGCGGGCGCCCTTCGTGCAGCCCGACTTGCCGAGCTGTTCCACAACCACGCCGAACAACGCAGGTGGAATGGCGAGGTAAAATGTCGGCCGACGGGCCGAACCCAGCTCCTTGCGCACGGCTTCGAACGTTGCCGGGTTATGGTAATCGCCGCCAACGTAGCCTAATAGCTGGGACAGCTTGTCAAAGGCGACGGAATCGACTCTCCCATGCTCCTTCAGGCTTTCGCGCGCCCGTGCCCGAAATTGATCGGAAGTCCAGCTGCGCCCGGCCACCCCGATTACGGGAACTCGGAGGCCGCGTTTCACCATGGATTGGAGCGCTGGAAAGATCTTTTTGTATGCCAAGTCGCCGGTGGCACCGAAGAAGACCAGGGCATCAGAAGCTGTTGGGTTCATGGATAGATTCTCCTCGCACGGTTACTTGCCGGTGCCTTTCTCTACGTGGGCGCCAAATTGGAATCGCATGCCAGACGGCAATTTGTCCTGAAAATCCGCCCCCCCACGCCGCCAGCCTGATGTCCTCGGCTCGTTCGGCGACCGTTCACAACTTAAATGCGTTTGGAGATGGTTGACTGGGCAACTAAGGTCCCTACACTAACACCGCTCGCCCGCGACCGGAAGTCCGGCCGCCAGGCGAACCGGACTGCGCGACCAGGGTCAACAGGAACTCCCCACTCCATTGAATGCCGTCTGCCCCCCCAGACGCACAGAAAACTCAGGAAAACCGTCCGAAGTCGCCGCGGCCGGCTCGATCGCTTCGTGGCCTCCAAGATGATGCTGGCATGCCCCTATGAATTCCAGTGTTTCTGCCATCGCCGTGGTTAGCCAGCTTGAGTCTTGGGTCAGCAGGTTTAAGCCCCACCGGGCCTCCATTTGTAACCCTATTGCGGCCCGAATGCGATCGGACTCGAGCGGGCATATGGTTGGGGTGGGCCGCCTTCTGGCAACGCAGGTCGAATTCATGTCTGGATTCGAGCAGCCTGCCCCGGTCAGTCCGTTCGGCCTCTACTCAGCCGGGGATCACGCTATCGCGGCCGGCGTGCCCCGACCGGCTGTCGGATGGTAGGGGATTCACTCGACTGCCGCGATCACTCCCGAGTGCCTTCGCCTGCCTACGCGCTAGCCGATTGCTGCGGACACCATCTGCTGGGCCTCCCGGACGATCGCCTCCAGGTGCGCGGCGGATTTGAAGCTCTCGGCGTAGACCTTGTAGATGTTCTCGGTGCCGGACGGACGGGCTGCGAACCAACCGCTCGCGGTGACGACCTTCAGCCCGCCGATCGCGGCACCGTTGCCGGGGGCTCGGCTGAACTTCGCGATGATCGCGTCGCCCGCCAGTTCACCCACTGTTACGGACGCCGGTGACAAACCTGTCAGCTTCACCTTCTGTTCGGGCGTGGCGGGCGCGTCGATCCGGGTGTAGAATGTGCCACCGAACTGGTTGGTCAGCTCGCGGTAGTGCTCTCCGGGGTCGCGCCCGGTGACGGCCGTGATCTCGGCGGCGAGGAGACACAAGAGCGGTCCGTCCTTGTCGGTCGTCCACACCCCGCCGTCTTTTTGGAGGAAGCTGGCACCGGCGCTCTCCTCGCCGCCGAAGCAGATGGAGCCGTCGAACAGCCCCGGCGCGAACCACTTGAACCCGACCGGCACCTCGCACAGCTTGCGGCCGAGCGAAGCTACGACACGGTCAATCATCCCGCTGCTCACTAGCGTCTTCCCGACGGCCGCTCCTGCTCGCCAGCCGGGGCGATGAGTGAGCAGATAGCGAATTGCGACGGCCAGAAAGTGGTTTGGATTCAGCAGCCCCGCCGATGGTGTGACGATACCGTGCCGGTCGGAGTCCGGGTCGTTGGCGAACGCGACCCGGAACCGGTCTTTCAACCCGACCAGCCGGGCCATCGCGTAGGGGCTGGAGCAGTCCATCCGGATCTTGCCGTCGTGGTCCACGGTCATGAACGAGAACGTCGGGTCGATCACAGGGTTCGTCACCTCGATGTTCAGTCCGTAAGCCGCGTTGATGGCGCTCCAGTACCCGCACGCTGCACCGCCCAGTGGGTCCACACCGAGTTTCACTCTGGCCCCGCGGATGGCGTCCATGTCAATCGCCTTGCCGAGGTCATCGACGTACGGTTGGACGAAATCCTGTTGGTGAGTGGTCGCGGCACGGAGGGCGGACTCGAACGGAACGCGTTTCACTCTTGAGTTGTGCTGCAACAAGGACCGGTTTGCGATGTCCTGGATCAACAAGGTCACGTCGATGTCGGCTGGGCCGCCGTTGGTCGGGTTGTACTTGAACCCACCGTCTTCGGGCGGGTTGTGCGACGGGGTGATCACGATCCCGTCGGCCAGTCCGGACGTCCGACCGCGGTTGTGGACGAGGATCGCCCGCGAGATGACCGGTGTCGGGGTTACGCCATCGTCGCGCTGGATGATCGTCTCGACGCCATTCGCGGCAAGCACTTCCAGAGCGGTCCGCTGGGCGGCGCTGGAAAGGGCGTGCGTGTCCTTGCCCACGAATACCGGGCCGGTGATTCCGCGCGAGGAGCGGTAGATGCAGATGGCTTGCGTCACGGCGAGGACGTGGGCCTCGGTGAACGAGCCCTTACCCGGGGTGCCGCGGTGGCCGCTCGTCCCGAACACCACCCGCTGGGAGGGGTCGCCCAGATCGGGCTCCCGGTCGTGGTACTCCTGTTCGAGTACGGCCACATCGGTGAGCAGTTCCTTCGGTGCCGGTTTCCCGGCCAGTGCCGAAATCGACATTGGCGGCTCCTTTATGCCGTCGCGTGGCTAATGTCATTCCACAGCCGAACGACTGGCTCGGACGTGTTGTGCTCGTACCCCAGGACGGACAGGGCCGAGGTGTCGAGGAACAGGTGGCGGCCGAGGTCCGCGCCGACCCCCAACCAGCGAGCCGCCAGCACCCGCAAGAAGTGGCCACTGGAGAACAGCAGCACGTCCCCCGGCACGGCCCGGAGTCGGCCGATCACCCGATCCGCCCGGGCGATCACCGCGGTCGGCGACTCGCCGCCCGGGCAGCCGTCCCGGAACAGCTCCCAGTCCGGCCGCTCTTTGTGGATGTCGGCCGTCTTGAGACCCTCGTACCTGCCGTAGTCCCACTCCACCAGATCCGGATCGACCTCCACGGTCGCTCCGAACCCGGCAAGTTCGCACGTCCGGCGGGCCCGCTGGAGGGGGCTCGTGAACACCTCCGCGAAGGTGCCCCCCCCGAGGCGCGCACCGAGCCGGCGGGCGTTCTCCTCACCCCGCTGGGTGAGCGGCAACTCGGTGAGCCCGGTGTGCTGGCCCGAGACCGTCCAGGCGGTCTCACCGTGCCGAGCCAGGTACACCTGTGGTAACCGCTTGCTCATCGCATCAACTCCAATCGCTGGTTTCGGTCAGATCTGGATCAATCAACCGGGCACGGTTTGGCGTTCCAGATTTCGGCGGCGCACTCCCTGATCGTCCGGTCGCTGGAGAACCGGTACGAGTGCGCAACGTTGAGGATCGCCTTCCGGACCCAGGCATCCGGGCTCGCGTACAGTTCGCGACGCGCTCCTGGGCGCGGACATATTCCCCCAGGTCGGCCAGGTGCCTGACCCAGACGACCCTGCCACGGGACGGCTCGTCGAAGGCGTCGATGTCCAGCCGCACCCGGTTGGCCGGACACCTCCTGGTGGGCGGCGTTGACGAGGTGTGTCTGGACAAAAGCGTCGGCGGTTATCGAGTGCGTGAGCCGGTCGTCAATCCAGGGGACAGCGACCGGCAAGACCGCCAGCAGGACCAGGGCGGTCGCGGCCCCGAGGCGCAGCCAGCGATTGCTGCAGAGCCCCCGGACCGGGCCGAATTTGCTCACCCCAGGCTGCGGCGGCAACGGGACCGCCGTGGCAGGCCCTACGTGCTGACTCATAGGGGTCAAAGCCTCTTGGTGCTAACAGCTGACCGCTTCAAAGTGCGAGCGGGCGGCGAAGGAGCATGGGGTCAGTTACCGGCTGAGATGGTCCCGATGGACGCGCTAGTCCGGCCCCGGACGCTGTCCACGACCCGGGGCTTCATGAAGGCGCTGGTCGCGGCGGACGACCGCGTGCTTGAGGGGGCTCACGTCACCACTTCCACCCACCGGGTCCGCCAGGCCGGGGGCTCGAACGGCTCTGCGAAGTACTGCGTCTCGCGCATGACCTTGCCTTCCCGGAACTCCATAATGCTCACCGTGTTGACGCGATGCCCGTCATAGGTGATCACATACTCGGTGAGCCAGAGGTCACCCCCGCCGACAATCCGGCGGACGACAAAGCCCGACGGCCTGGCCGGGTGCTGGCTGCGAAGGGCTTGCACGTTGCATCGCCCGCGGATGCGTTCCCCTGATTGGGGATACTCGACGATGGCCTCGTCGTGATAGATCTCGTGTTCGGCGTCCTGATTACCCGTAGCGGAGGCGGCCCAGTGTTGTTCCAGGGCTTCGCGGATTTGCGGATCGTTCACCTCAGCCTCCCTTCGTCTGGGCCGCACTGCCGGACATCTGCCCTGATTTGCCTTCCACCTTCCCGAATGCCGTTTGCCTGCAGATCGCACACGGAATTGAAAAAACTCCGTCCACACCGTCATGATGACCGTCGGCCTTCACCTGCCGGGTTGGCCCACAGCCCGTCCCTGCGCTGCTGAAGGTCGGCCAGGAAGGCGTTCCAGGCAGCAGGGGAACCTGAGGCCGCGTAAGATTTTGGCTTCAATTTCCCCGTCGGCCACGGAATTTGCGAAAGGGTTCCGTGGCAAGTTCGAGGAAGGATCGGGGAAAGACGATCTGGAGATCAAACCGGACAAGGACGGAAAAGCGCACCCAGTTTACTGGGCGGCGTTCACGCTGTCGGGGCCGGGACATTAATCTCAAATCCATCAATGATCAAGCGATATCGTCCTCGCCACACGAATACCGTTGTAGGTGGTATCATCCTCTGGCTCGAGATAACGATCGTAGGCGGAACGCACGTGTGGCACTCGACTCGTGAACGCCGCGCCACGTATTTTCCGGAGTCTTTTTGGTTCAACGTCCAACGCCAGGTCTTCCTTGTCATCGGAGGCGGTTCGAGGAGTAGTGCGCAGGCCCTCTTGACACCAGTTGAACACGTTTCCCTGCACGTCGAACAACCCAAAATCATTTGGCTTCAAAATCCCCACCGGCCACGTCAATTGCTGCGAATTTTTCATGTACCACGAGTATTTCGGCAACAAGTCCTCCGTCTCCCCGAAAAACCGGCTCGTGACCGCTCCCGCGCGAATGGCGTACTCCATCTCCGCTTCCGTCGGCAAGCGATAGCCCTGCAAGCTCAGGTAATTCGCCCGCAATCTCACGACCTTCACTTCCCCCCCCGGCTCTCCCGCCGGTTCTATTTCGTAACACCATTGCTTTGGGTCAATGCCCTCCTGCTGGCTCAACCAGTTGCAATAGGCGGCCGCCATAAACCACGTTCTGCCCACCGCCGGCAAATTCGCCATGCGCTTGTACACGAGGTCCACGAAGACTGTATCGTAGAATTTCATGTACTGCTCCCATGTCGCCGGCTTGGCGGCAAGGGCAAAGGTCCGCTGGATTCTCATCTTGTGCTGGATCTCGTCGGCGTCCCTGCCAACCTCCGTAATCGGCGATCCCATCAGGAATGGTTTCCCCGGATCGGGAATGACTACCATCGTGTGACCCTGACCATCAACGTACCACTGCGCCGTTTGCGGGTCCGGCGCCGCCTGACTCGCTTTTAGCCGCTGCTTGATGTCGTCCAGTCGCTTTGCTTGAGCCTCTTTGCCCTTGGCCCACTCAAGGTTGACTTTTTGCAACCATTCCCTGTCGTCCCATTGCCGTAACAGCCATTCCGTCGCTCCATGCAATCCCGCATCGGCGTCGGTCTGATAAATAGCACGCAGCTTCGGCAGCAGGGCGCGCCGGGAATGGTGCGGCTGCTGCTCGGCGCTGAATTCTCCCAGGCTCAGGACGAGCGCCCGCCGGACCGTGACGTCCTTCTCCTTCTCCAGACGATTGATGATGGCAGCGGCCTCGGCGCCGAGTGGCCCAAAACGGTGGATCAGATAGCTCCGAACCCTTGGATCATCGGGCTCCTGGCTGCGAGCAAGCAGCGGCCAAACCTTTTTCTCCTGCTTCAGCCGCAGCAGGGCGACCGCCGCATTCGCCTGCCGTTTCGCCAGTTTGTCCCTGGGGTCGTCAACAATCAACTCGATGATTTTCAGTTGAAACGCGCCGCTCCCCTGGAGAAAAGCAGCGAAAACGGTGTAGATATCATCCGCACTGGGTGTGTACTGGAGCAAGGCGTTGGATTCGCCGCCACTTTCGTCGTCGTACGCCAGGTCGACGCCCGTCTTGTCCCTCAGCACCAGAAACGAGTCGAGTTTTTTGCTGGTCATCGTCAGCACGTATGTCTTGCCGCTTTGCAATGGAACCTCGAAGCGATTGGAGGGCAGCATGAGCCCCTGCTCCTCTTGCGTGAGGGACTTAAGATATTCGAGCGGTGGTTTGAGCTTGGGATCGTTTTCGGCAATGACTCCCGTGGACTCGAATACGATCTTTTCTTTGGGGGGCCCGAGTTGCTCGGCAACAGCGCGGGCAAACTCCGCGATGCAGAGGTCCTTGTTTTTCTCCACCGGCGGATAGATTCGGGCAAACTGTTTCTCGTCGGCGTCCATCAGCAGGTCGGCGAGGACAGCCGGTCGATCGGCAGCGTAGTCGGCAAGCAGGTTGGTGGCAAACATCCGTTCGTCGGATCGCTCTGGGCTGTGATTTCGGAAGACGACTGACAACGGCTCCAGGAACGAGTTCTTCACGGGTCGGAACGACTCGCCCCACTGACCCAGGAAGATGGCGTTTTCCAAAACCAGTTCGTTGACAATATCCGGGCTGTACTTCACCCACTTGTCGCACTCCGGGTCAAAGCTCGCCAAAGCCGATGCCGCTCGCAATCGTTGCTTCTCCTTTCCTTTACCGGGATTTTCCACGACGCTCCACAGCTTTGCCAGCAGTTCCTGCTTGTACGGCGCAAGGGCATCGGCAATCACCGGGACTTCGTGCGGCTCGGCGTCAAGCAGCCGATCGTAGAGGTAGGTGGCCTGCCCAGGTTCCACTGGCAACAGGGCCAGACTGGCGTGGAGCTTTTGCGGCGATCCAACTCCGGCCCGGTCATTTTCCTCGCGCAACAAAGGGTCGGCCCACAAGCGGCAGGCCTCGATTTCTTGGATGATCGGGGGCACTTTGTCGATCTTGGCGGCCAGCAACTGCTTGACAAGGGCCGCGGCGTGGTCCGCCTGGTTCTGCTCCTGAACGTCGTTGCGAATGGCCAGGCCAATCCCCGACCCTGCCAAAATCAGCACGCTCAGGATCAGACCCCGCACAGCATGGTAGCGCGTTGCCTGGCGCATCATCTTGCGCTGCGGTGGCGTCCAGTTCTTCGTCGTGGTGAGCCATTTGATCCGAAACCACTGGACGACCGATGGCAGTTGGCGGTTTTCCGGCCGAGCGTTCCAAACGGCGGCCCGATCTGCCAGCCGCAACTCGGCCCGCCCTCTGCGCGTTTCCTTCTGCTTGCGGGTCAGCCAGTTTCGCAACGAGGGCACCAGGTAGTCGTGCGTCAGTTGATAGAATCTCTGCCCCGGCTCGACCGTGGACGGAGCGGCATCGTCCTTGCCTTCAGGATCGGTCGGGGTGATGAGGCGAAGTTCACTGTCGAGAATCCGCAGCAAAGCGTCAAAATCCTTCCGACGATTGGCATAACCCGATACTTCCAGCAACTCAGCATACGACCGCATATGGCCCTTGATGTCGGTGCCGGATTCGGGCAGGAGCGATTTGAGGACCGCTCTGGCTGCTTTCTGGTGATAGCGGTGTTCGGGGGGAGCCGCGGCCGCACTGAATGTCTCTTCGAGGAACGTGACGCCGACGCCCTCCGTACCACCCATTGCTTTCAGGGAAGCAGGCGTCCATGCCTTGCCTTTCATCATCTCGGCAAAGAGGGCCAACCGAACCGAGATGACCTCGCCCTCTTGCGCCAGGCCGGACACAGCCTGCTCAAGAAACTGTTTCTGCTCCTTGCTGGCTCCGGAGGCAGCGTCAGGCAGTACGCCGAAGGCCCGACCAAACGCCGCCAGCACTTTCTCAGCATGGCGAATCGGGAACAGATCGACCGCCGCCGAGTTATGCCCTTCGATAAGGCGAACTTCCAACTCCCGCATGAACCGAGTCACCGCCATCCAGAAGTCGTCCCGCACCATGACGATGCACTGCAGTCGGCCACCATCGCACTGCCGCAGAGCTTGCACCAGTTCCGGAACCACTTCTTCCTTCCTAGCGTGCAACCATTGCTCGAACTGGTCGAGGACGATGACAACCTTCTTGCCCACGGGAAGCCCCTGCCCACGACGCAGCGCACTCAGTCCTTCGATCAGGTCCAGATGTGCAGGCAGGTCAGGACAATGCTTGCGTAGCCCCTTGAGCAAGCGAGCCTCCGTCTCCTCGCCGGTCGCCTCGATGTACACCGCCGTCACCGACTGCGCCAGTCTAGGCAACAAACCCGCCTTTACCAGCGACGACTTTCCACAACCCGAAGGTCCGTAGATGAGGCCCACGGCAAACCTGTTGTCGACGTCCATTTCCTCAATCCGGCTCTTCCAGAAGCGAATGCTATCGGGCTGCCCCTGGCGATCACGTGGGCCAGGGAGCAGTTCGAGAAAGAAGTCGGCGTCCTGGGCGTCGAAGGACCGCAAGCCTTTCGGCACGATCTTGATGGGATGGCTGTCTGAGGCGGGCGTGCTATGATCCGCGCCTGCTATGCTGAGCCAATGCCGCAAGTCTTCCGCCATGTCCCTGGCTGTGGTGTAGCGATCCGACGCTCGTTTCGCCAGAGCCTTGAGACAGATGCGTTCCAGTTCCTTCGGGATCGTGTCGTCGATTTGCCGGGGCGGACGAACCAGGGCATTGCTGATCTGCTCCAGCAATTCGGGCGTCGATTCCCCCTGGAACGGCAGTCGTCCCGTCAGCATTTCGTAAAAGACGACACCCAGGCTGAAAATATCGCTGCGGCCATCGACACGATGCCCTTCGCCATGAGCCTGTTCAGGGCTCATATAGGCGGGTGTACCGGCGCAGTGTGGCCCCTTGCCAATATCCTGCTCCCTGAGCGCCAAGCCAAAATCCGTAACGAATGAGTCTCCATTTTTGTCGAGCAAGATGTTGCCCGGTTTGATATCCCGATGCACCACCAACTGTGGCGGCTTGTGAGCATGGTGCAGCGCCTCGGCCACGGTCGCTACGAGTTTCACGATTTCGTCGGGCCGCAGCCTGGCTTGCCTGAGCCGTCGTGCAAGATCGGTGCCGTCGATGAACTTCGAGACGACGTAGCAGGGGAACTGCTCGGTGCTGCCCACGTCATAAACCGGCACAATGTTTGGATGATCTAGATTGGCGACCGTGCGGGCTTCAGTCAAGCACGCTTGGGCATCTTCGGGATGTTCCACGCGTTCCCGATGCGGCACCTTGATCACCACGAGTCGCTGCAACTGGTCATCGTGAGCCAGGAAGACGAGGCCGAAACCGCCTTTGCCCAGGGCCCGCTCAATACGGTAGCGGCCGATCCGCTGGGGCTGCTCCTCGGAGGGAACGCAATCGATGGCGGATTTCGGAGCGTCCAGCACAGTAGCCGGGCGGTGGAGGTCGTTTATGGAACCCCGGCCGTCCGTTTCTGAGCCTGCCTCCCCGACAGCGTCGTAGAGACGGACATGTAGCCGCAGTTGCTCCGCGAGATCGGGGAAGTGCTGACAGTACTCGTCCAGGGTCGGCGACTCGCCCAACTGGCGCCTGACCAGAAACTCGCTGAAGATGCGGGACAAATCAGAAGGACGGTCCGGCGTGTCGGACATCGCTTTCCCCCCCCTTGAAAAGCCGAAACCCGCAACGGACGGCATGTAACCTTTTGGGATTTCGGAACTCTCCAAACAGATCTAGTCGATTCGCAACTCCACGGCGACCCGGTCGAGGGCACGGGCCAACTGGTTCCGCCGCGCCCCGGCCGTACCCCCCAGGGATGCAGCGACTTCCTCCCAACTGAGGCCCTGGCCGCGCAGCTCAAGCAACTGCTGCTCTTCTTCGCGCAGGCGCTGCCGCACCTGTTCGAGCAATTCCTTGCCTGCCACCACACTGCTCGGAGTCGGGTCCTGGCCCGCCAGGGGCAGCTCTTCAACCCCGCCCACGGTGCGGCGGCTGTCGCGGCGCAGGCGGTGCTGCCGGCGCATTTTTTCGGCCAACTTGTTGCGGGTCATGGTCAGCAGCAACTTGATCAGGTCGTCGGGCTCTTTCAGGTCGTACTCGCCAGCGGAGGCGCGCACGAAGAAGGTGGCGAGCACCGACTGACAGATATCCATTGAGTCGAACTCGGACTGCGCGCGGCCATTCCGAAGACGAGCGCGAAGGACTCGCCTAACCACCGGCTCGAAGTCTCGCACGAGCCGGGCGGCTGCCTCCTCATCCCCGTTGCCAACCCGCTTGATGAATTCGTCAAACGAGAGGTCCGGCGGCATCGGTCGATCCCCCCTGGCTCTGTTACGATAAGGCCCACCCGCCGCCCCACTCGGCCGCGCCGCGACACCGGACGGTTTTCCCGAGTTTTCTGTGCGTCCGGCGGGCAGACGGCATTTGGTCCAGTAGTGGAACGGCTGCCAACCGGACGGACGAAGGAGCGCCAGGAGAGCTGGGGACCGGCGCTTCTCCCCCCTTGGGGTGGCCCCATTGTCTGTGGATTTTACCGGCTAGTTGCGCGGCCCGGTTTGCTTGGCGGTCGTGAGACCGGGCCGCGGGAGAGTGGGGTTAGTCTAGGCGGTAGTTGCCCAGTCAACCACGTTGCAGAGTTGCTTGGGGGACGAACGTTGGCCCGACGAGCTGGGGACATCAAGCTGGCGGCGTGGTGGACGCTCATGGTCGCTCATGCGCGACTCGTGCATCAGGTCGGCCGCGACCTGGAGGCAAAGACCGCGCTGCCCCTCGGCTCTTACAACGTATTGTGCTTGCTCCAGGAGGCACCCGGTTGCCGCCTCCGACTGGGCGAGCTTGCCAGTGCCGTGCTCCTCACCAGGGGTGGCGTCACCCGGTTGGCGAAGAGGCTGGAGAGGGTGGGGTTGTTGCGCCGGGAGAGGCACGCGGGGGACTTGCGAGGCTGGTGCGCGGTCCTGACGGACCGGGGAGTGGAGGAGTGGAAGCGGGCGAGGGCGGTGTTCGAGAGAAGCGTCGTGGAGCAATTCGGAAGACACCTGAGCGACGCAGAGGCCGAGACATTGAATGCGGTTCTGGGTCGGATCGTGACAGCAGAAACGGGAGCTGACCGCCAATGAGAAGCCTGTCGTCGATCCATGAGGCGGAAGCAAGCCCGGCCACAAGGCTTGCCACCTCTCCACCGGTCCCTGGAGTAGCGCGCGTCGGTTCAGGCTCGGCGGACGGCGCCTTTGAGGATGCCTATCGAACCGTCCGCCGTTGCACGGAAGCCCTGTGCGAGCCGCTGGCGTCGGAGGATTATGTCCTCCAGTCCATGCCTGATGCGAGCCCAGTGAAGTGGCATCTGGCCCACACAGCGTGGTTCTTCGAAACATTCCTGCTGGTGCCGCACCTGCCGGGTTATCGGCCCTTCCATCCTCAATTTCGATTCCTATTCAACTCGTACTACCAGGGCGTGGGGCCGTGCTGGCCACGGCTGCAGCGAGGGCTGCTGTCCCGTCCGACGGCCACGGAAGTGTTCGGCTACCGTGCCTACGTGGACAAGCACGTGGTCTGTCTCCTCCGGGAGGCCAGTACTGAAGCCCTGCGGCAGATCGCGACGGCGGTCATCCTGGGAGTCCATCACGAACAACAGCACCAGGAGCTGATCCTCACCGACCTCAAGCACGCCTGGGCCGCCAACCCCCTTCACCCAGTCTACCGGGAGGTGTTGTTACAGGAGGGTATGCCACCTCGCCGCAGTTGGCTGGCTTTTCCCCCGGGACTGGAGTGGATCGGGCACGAGGGATGTGGTTTCGCGTTCGACAACGAGTCACCGCACCACCGGACCTGGCTGAACGGCTTTCAGTTGGCAAGCCGGCTGGTGACCAATGCCGAGTACCTGGCGTTCATCAGCGACGGCGGGTATGACCGGCCCGAGTTGTGGTTGACCGACGGCTGGGTCGCCCGACAGACCCAAGGGTGGGAAGCTCCGCTCTACTGGGCAGAACATGGCGGGGAGTGGTTCATTACGACACTGGCAGGACTGCGACGTCTCCGACCGGACGAGCCGGTTTGTCACGTCAGCTATTACGAGTCCGACGCTTTTGCCCGCTGGGCCGGTGCCCGGCTGCCCACCGAGGCGGAGTGGGAAATAGCTGCCTCCAGCGTGCCACTCGGGGGGCACTTCCTGGAAGGAGGCCACCTTCACCCTGCGGCCTCCACTGCGGCGGACGACTCCGGTCCACTCTACCAGCTTTACGGCGATGTGTGGCAATGGACCGCGAGTCCTTACATCGGCTATCCCGGCTACCGCGCTCCTGCGGGCGCGCTGGGCGAGTATAACGGAAAATTTATGTGCAACCAGTTCGTGTTGCGGGGTGCGTCCTGCGCCACGCCACGCAGTCACGCCAGAAAGACCTACCGCAATTTCTTCCCTCCGGATGCTCGCTGGCAGTTTAGCGGCCTCCGCCTGGCCAAGGAGATCGCATGATCGACATCATCCGGCAATGGTTCCCTGCCGCCGCCTTCAAAGCCGCCACAAGGCAGTTCCGTGCCGACGTGTTCCGTGGATTGCGCGCCCCGCAGAAGGAACTGCCGTGCAAATATTTTTACGACAATGTCGGCTCGGCCCTGTTCGAACAGATCACAGAACTGGAGGAGTATTACCCGACCCGCACCGAGCTTGGCATCATGGAGCGACATGCGGCTGAGATAGCCGGGCTGTTGGGGCCACGTTGCCTGCTCATCGAGTATGGGAGTGGCAGTAGCCTCAAGACCCGGCACCTTCTCGACCGGTTGTGCGAGCCGGCCGGTTACGTGCCCATCGACGTCTCAGGCGGGTATCTGCGCCGCTCGGCCCGGGCGCTGGGCAAGGAGTATCCGGACATCGAGGTGCTGCCGCTGTGCGCCGACTTCACACGGCCACTGGCTCTGCCCGCGTGTCGGAAGGTGGCCGCTCGACGGGTGGTCTACTTCCCCGGCTCGACACTCGGCAACTTCGCCCCGGAGGCAGCGCTCGCCTTGCTGCGACAGACGGCCGTTCTGTGTGGGTGCGACGGCGGACTCCTGCTCGGCATCGATCTGCAGAAGGACCCTCTCGTGATCGAGGCTGCTTACAACGACCGACGGGGCATCACGGCCGCCTTCAACCGCAACATCCTGGTGCGGATCAATCGTGAACTGGGAGCGGACTTTGACATCAAGCAGTTCGCCCATCGGGCCTTCTACAATGCTGCCCAGGGGCGAATCGAGATGCACCTTGTCAGTCGCCGCGACCAGGTCGTTTATGTTGGCGGAGTGCCCTTCGTCTTCGCCAAGGGCGAGTCGATCCACACCGAGAACTCCTACAAGTACAGTCTGCCTGCCCTGACTGACCTGGCCGAGGCCGGCGGCTTTGCCGTGGAACGTATCTGGACGGACGCACGCCAGTACTTCAGCGTGGCCTATCTCGCCCTCCGGCACTCGGGGCCAGTGTTCAGTGTTCAGTGTTCAGTAATCTTCTGAATACTGAACACTGAACACTGAACACTAATGAAAGGAATGTTGTCCATGCCGCACTTCGACGCCATCGTGATCGGCGCCGGCCAAGCCGGGAACCCTCTGTCGCAGAAACTGGCCGACCGCGGCTGGGCCGTGGCACTGGTTGAGAAAGAACACCTGGGCGGAACCTGCGTTAACACGGGCTGCACGCCGACCAAGACGATGATGGCCTCCGCCCAGGTCGCCAACTACGCGCGCAACGCAGACCGATGGGGCGTCCGCACCGGCGCGGTCAGCGTGGACCTGCCCAAGGTGGTCGCCCGCAAGGATCGGGTCGTGGGCCAGTCGCGCGCCGGGTTGAACCGGAAGGTCGAGGAGCGGAAGACCCTGCACCTCTACCGCGGGCATGCCCGCTTCATCAGCCCGAACGAGGTCCGCGTCGGCGAGGAGGTGCTCGAAAGTGAGCGCATCTTTATTGACACCGGCACGAGGCCCGATGTCCCGCAACTGGAAGGCTTACGCGGCATCGACTTCTTGGACAACGCCAGCATCATGCGGATGACCGAGGTCCCGGAGCACTTGCTTGTCCTCGGCGGTGGCTACATCGGCATGGAATTCGGGCAGATGTTCTGCCGGTTCGGCAGCCGCGTGACCGTCATCCAGCGCCAGCGGCAAATCCTTCCCCGAGAGGATACCGACGTCACCGAAGCCTTGCAACAAGCCCTGGAGGGCGAGGGCGTCCGTTTTCTTCTGGGTGCCACGACGACCCACATCGAGAAGGAGCATGATGGAGTTGCCCTGAATGTGGAAGTGGCGGGAACCACGAAAACGGTTCATGGATCCCATCTGCTGGTCGCCACCGGACGCAGGCCCAATACCGATGACCTGGGATTGCAAGAGGCCGGCGTGCAGACCGATCAACGGGGGTTCATCCGGGTGAACAACCGCCTGGAGACGAGCGTGCCGGGCGTCTGGGCCCTGGGAGACGTCAAGGGCGGCCCGGCGTTCACGCACATCTCCTACAACGATTACCAGATCGTCTACGCCAACCTGCTCGAGGGCAAGGCCCTCACTACCGACAACCGCCCGGTCCCCTACGCCGTGTTCACCGACCCCCAACTGGGCCGCGTCGGGCTGACCGAGAGGGAGGCGCGGGAGGAGGGGCGACGACTCAAGGTCGGCAAGATTCCGACGGCCTGGGTTGCCCGCGCCATCGAGCGCGACGAGACGGCCGGGCTGATGAAGATCGTGGTCGATGCCGAAACGGACCGGATCCTCGGCGCGGCCATCCTGGCCTCGGAGGGTGGTGAGATCGTGCAGATTCTCCACGCTGTCATGCTCGCGGGCGCTCCCTACACGCTTCTGAAGGGAGCGGTTTACATCCACCCGACACTGGCCGAGGGGCTCTGGACCTTGATGGAATCGGTTACGGCGGTTTAACGACCAGAGCACTCATGGAACGTCAAAATCCAATAGAATTAGCCCTCTAAATCGGAAGGCCAAGATCGTTACCCGTTCGGCGGGGAGAGGCGGGTACGGCAGAAGTGCACTTGTCCCTAACAGATGCCTGGCGGAAACGGCTTCTCGTCGTGGGAAGCGGCCAGGAGGTCGCGGCCGAGGTCGAGAACCTACTCGGGATCGAGGCGGTATGGCTTTACGGTTGGATGGGCAATTCGGCCCACCTGGGATTGGACGGCCGGGTTGTGGGATGGGGTGCGGCTGAGGGGCTGCCACCGGAGGTAGTCGAGGATCCAGAAAATGTCGCGCGACTTATCACCCTCGGGTCGCACTGGCTGGCCATCCCGGAGCTAACCGATCTATTACCGCCGAGGCCGCCAGGGGGCGTGTTGTGTCCGTACTGCGACGGCCGGCAGTGGGATTCAACGCCGGTCTCCGGGTACCCCGAAGGTTGCATCTGTTTCGTTTGCAAGGGGGTCGGCTGGTGGCCAGCAAGTAGGGTCACTGATCCTCCCAAGCTGGAGGGATAATCCCAAATCTAAGGAGAACGCCATGCCGAAGCCGTGTGAACACCTGCAGGACCTGACCGCGGCCGATTTCCCACCGCCGCGAACGCCCGGCGCCTGTGAGGAGTGCCTGAAAGAAGGCACGCGCTGGGTCGAACTCCGGGAGTGCCGGGCGTGCGGCCATGTCGGCTGCTGCGACTCCTCGCGCGGCAAGCACGCGACAAAGCACTTCCATGAGGCGGGCCATCCCGTGATGCGATCCGTAATGCCCGGGGCTACCTGGACTTGGTGCTACGTCCACGAGGCGCAGGGGCACCTCGGGCAAGATGCCTCCGGTTCCTGACTGGCTCGCGGAGCGCGGCGGCTTCCTTTTCTCTGTGCTTCAACACTGCACCAGCCGAGGGGATACTGAAGATATAAGGCAGATGCCAGGAGATGACCTACCACGATCATCGGGGGTGCCACGGGCGGCTTGTC
>PLDW01000354.1 GCA_003136315.1 Gemmataceae bacterium
CCCACGAATATGACTCCTACACTTGACAATTCCATTCCCCGATCACCGCCTAACATAGCATTACGTCACTCGAAGTTAGGGGGTCGAATCATGCCACTACCGGATATCAGCCACTTGCAGTATCTGCTGCTGGCCGCGCTCATTGATGGGGAGCGGTCCGGGCGGCAACTGCGTGCGGCCCTGGAGCAGCAAGGGGAACGAAAGTCGGGTCCGGCGTTCTACCAGTTGATGGCCCGGATGGAGGATGCGAAACTCGTCACCGGCCGCTACGAGCAGAAGATCGTCGAGGGCCAGATCATCAAGGAGCGGGTGTACACAGCCAGCGGGGCAGGCGTGACCGCGTTCGAGACCGCCCGCGACTTCTACGCGGCCCTTGCGGCTCGGGGGGTCGGGCTGGAAGGGGGTCTGGCATGAGCACCCTGGATCACTCCGACTATAGCGTTTATTTGGTACGCAAGGTTAGGCTACCATTCGACCTCAATCCGCAAGTGTGGGGGGACATAGGGCAATTCGCGGTGGCGGCAGGTGTACGTTTAACTATTCTAGATAAGGGAACAATACTTTCTATCAAAGCGACCACAACCAGCCCCATCGACGCATTCCTGAGTAATTTGGACAGTTACTTCCGTATCCACTGTGAGAGCGATTCCGCCCATCCCAATCCACAGAACCCGAAACCGCTGTCTGCGGATACCGAAGCACCCCCGCAGGCCGGCTTCCCGCGATTCTGGGAGGTGTTCCCAGTGATCCTCCCACGGGCGGTCCGGGAACGGGTATACGAGCCGTATCACGAAGAGTTGAAAGAGGACTACCTGCGGCATCGAGCCCGATGGCGGACGAAGTGGGCCAAGCGGTATGTGACATTCGCGTTTACTATGCGAACGGCTGGGGCGGTGGGTGTTTCGCTCTGGGCTGCGGTCGGTGGGGCGGTCCGGAAGGCGATCCTGGCAGCCCTCACGATCGTGGCGGGGGCCGGGGCAGTCGAGTGGGCACGCGGATGGCTGGCGGGGCTGTGGGGCCGACTGCCATGAGGTGGTGGGACAAGACCACGAGAGGATCGCGACTATGGACGATGAATTATCTACTCTTCTAAGCTATCCCGAGTTCAATCATTTCCAGAGAGAGGCCCAAGCTCTGGATCTGCGATTTGCAGCGGCAGAAGCCGACAGAACCCGGATCTCCCGGATCTCCCGCTACATGGTTCGCATTTTTGTGATCGTAGCATTGTTGAATTGGTCATGGTTTTTTCTAACCAATGGAGCATTGGCGCTGATGTTAAATCTTATATTTATTATATATTCTGTCATTGATATATCATATCATGTTATACTATGTCGCAAGCTGAATAAACTGATTATAGTTTATCAAGATATTACTCGATCAACACATGAACTCGCGTTCCGCATGTGCTCGGCCGCGGGGTTGCCGCTGCCATCCGAACTTGTTTCTCGTCACACTAATCGTGCGAGACAGCTATCTTATATCCTTTCATCCATAGATAATGAGCGTGTGTTCAGTCCGATGTACGAGGAAATATATGAGAACCACGTGATCGCTCTCGCCCACGAGACGGACCCACGGCTCAGACGTCAGCTAACCTTCCGGTTCACCGTCCAGACCACCCTGCTCGTCGTCCAGTGCCTGTGGGTTGTCGGCAGTGACAACGCCCGTACCACGGTGGTGAAAGCGGTGGCCCGAGCGCTGGGCGACCGGGCCGTCACATCCCTCCGGAGCCTCTGGGCTGTGTGGTTCGGGCGGCTCCCATAGATAACGGAAACACCCCAAGGATAGCGGGTAACGACGAATCAACCGCACAGCACAGTCCTGAACCGCCCACCGGTATCCCTCCATGCGCACCCAGGTCGTGGTCTTTCCCTTCGACCTGTTTGGCTCCTCTGGGACCGGGGCCGGGGCACAGCTTCTGGGAGATGCCGTCCGCGAGATCCTGGACGACACGGCCAAGGAGACCCGGCCGTCCCGGGCCGATGCGCTCCGCGGCAATCTGCGGATTCGCGAGGCCCGGTTCGAGACCCTGGAGCAAGTGTCCGATTGGCGGAAGCGGGGCCGTCAGCTTGTTCGCCAGGGGTTCAAAGCCAGCGATTTCCTCCTCTGGCTCGGCGGGAATCACCTGAGCGTGCTGCCCGTACTGGAGGAACTTGGCACGGATGATCCAGGCCGGACACTGGTCGTCCAGCTCGATGCGCATCTCGATATTTACGCCTTCCACGACACCACCGACGAACTCTCACACGGGAACTTCATGACCCACGCGGCCGGTCCACTCCCACGGATGGTGAATGTCGGTCACCGGGATCTCTTCCTGACCGCCGACGAGACCGCCCGGACATTCGCTGCGGTCTTCACAGCAGCCGATCTCGCGGTGAATCCGGATTTGGTGGTCGCCGCGCTGAGAATCGAGGCAGAGGCGGCAGACCGGGTCTGGGTCGACCTCGATTGTGATGCCTTCGACCCCGCGTATCTGCCGGGCGTGCAGCACCCGCTTCCGTTTGGGCTCACCCCGACGGTCTTTCTGCGGGTTCTCGATGCGATCTGGTCGCCGAAAGTGGTGGGGTTGTCGGTATCCGAATTCGACCCCGGTCGCGACCTGCGCGATGCCAGCCTCAACTTGCTCGGCTGGCTGATCGAGTTCCTCTTGCTGAAACGACACGAATTGTAAGAGCGATTTCCGCTGGTCAATCATTGTCATTGTCATCGTCACGGTAACGCGACTGATGTCGCTTCTGACTCTTCCCCGTTCGGTTCGCAGCGGCGAGTATGATGATTCCGCCAACGATCATGAGCAGGAACAATACCCCGAACACAACGATCATGATCTTCAAGATGACCCGTCCGGATCCGGAGCTTGACTCAGTGGTGGTGTCTTCGCTCGCCGGGGGGGTGCTGGCAACGTCTCCTCTCCAGGGGATTGTCGGCGCAGGCGGGGATGGGGTTTTGGGGCTCGTACCCACGAAGGCGGGGGTCGTGGGACTACTGCGGGGAACGAGGTCAGGGTCGTTCGGCACAGGGGCTGGCGGTGGCGTTGCCGTGGGCGGGGTCATGGGCGGACTCTCGGGCGGTGTGAAGGGGATGGTCGAGAAGCCGAACCCACCCGCGCCAGTCCCGCCGTTGATAAACCGGACGCCGCAGTACGGGCACGAGGTGAGGTTCGGTTTCTGGCCGCGGCCAAGTTCCCGTTTGCACCCCGAGCACGAATAGACATGAATGAAGTTCGGTGTTCCGGGCATCCCGGGTGAGGGGAAGCCAGGAGCTGTTCCGGGCATCCGGGGCGTGGGGAAGCCAGGTGCTGTTCCGGGCATCCGGGGCGTGGGGAATCTCGGCGGTACCGGCATGGTCGGCGGGGTAAAGGCTGGTGGCTGCGGGATTCCTGGGATGTTGGGAGGGCCTGGCACCTGTTGGGATCGACTTTCGGAGACGGTCAATCCCAGGACAAGTAGTGCGAACATCCCGGCAAGCGCTGCGCGGACCCCGATGGGTGAGGACATGGGAGTCTCCGGCCAGAGGGAGAGGAGAAAGCCCCAGGAGGAGGAATAAGGCAGTTGGTGAGAGAAAATCTACCAGTGGGCGTCGGATAGGGGTAGGGAGAGCCGGATAAGGCACCCCCTCCCTCCGCACCGGACAGGCGGATCTCCCGCATCCGGCTCTCCGGTCAGTGGTTTATCCCGT
>PLDW01000070.1:0-7679 GCA_003136315.1 Gemmataceae bacterium
TCCAGGCCCAGGCCGAGGGCAAATCGAGCGACGATATCGTGTCCGAACTCCTCAAGGTGGTCAGTGAGCCCGAACCCGCGAAGTATGTCCCGAGGAAAAAGGGGTAGGACTCCCGGAGAGAACCTAACCCCCCAACCCCCTTCCCTAAAAAGGAAGGGAGAGAAGATGCCCTCCAATCGTCCATCGCCTCCTACGGTTAGCTGCAAACTACCATCCGGGGTTAGGTTCTCTCGTCTAACCTCCGATCCGGAACTGGCCTGAGGTGACAGACCCCTGGCCCCCAATGTCCTGCCAGGTCCGGAGCGTCCTCACCAGAATCGCCAGTCCTGCAACCGCCCTGATATCCTTGAATTCCAGGAAGATCCATTCCGTCCGGACAGGGGTCGGCGTCACGAACCGCACTCCACCTGCAGACACATCTCGGCACTGCCCGCTGATCGGTGCGCCCACGACCCCGTCCGAGTAGCGGGGGTAGACAAAGACCGGGAACGCGGCCGGGAAGCGGGGATATCTGCGTCGCTCCTCCAAATTTTGCAACAGACTGCGGATCTCTTCCATGATCGCCAGGAGGTCTTCCTGGATTTTCCGGTTCAATTCTTCGTCCGGTGAGCCGAACGAAGCGCCGGTCACAATCAGCTCCGCAGACGGTGGAGCGGGGAGGTGGACAACCACCTCGAACCCGCTCTGCGGCCGGGGGGGTACGCCTCGTGGCTCACCCCGGGCCGATTTCGGAACCTCAATGGGAGCTTCCCATCTCAGCACGACCCGGGACGGGTGGCGTTGGTCCACCGCCATCCCCCACTTCTCGCCAACCATGACAAGTTTCAGGGGAACCAGGGCGGTCGGGAAGGTGGACAGGAAACAGCACGCCAGAGCATCTTCCGGTAGCGAGTTGTCGGCGATCAGTGGGGGCACATGTTGGGCTGCCTGCTCCAACACGGCCACCACGAATTCGCTCCGTGAGAGAATAGACTGACTGGTGGCACTGGCTGGCATCCCGTGAAGTCGACCGACCGGGAGGATGGGCTCAAGCTGTTCGGGAGACACCAGGGCCGGACCCTGTTCCCCCCGGCCGGCCTTGGGGTTCCCCCCCCGGCGGGCAAACCGTCGAAAATCCGAATCGGGTTTTGGTTGGTAAGCAGCCGCTGGGGTGGGGGCAGGCGGTGCGGTGTCGTTCTCGACGAGTTGAGGGCCTCGGTTTGAGACCGTGGGTGTGCTTTCGGAGGTGGGATGATAACCCGTGACAGCAGCCAGGACGCCCGAGCCCGCTTCTTCCAGGTATGCTTGATTGTCAGAGTCGTCGGCCGTTGTTGGATCGACTCCGGCTGCTGCCAGGGCCCGGATGAAGGCCGAGCAGGATGGGAACCGATCCGACGGATCCTTCGACACTGCCCGCCCGACAGCCTGTCGATCTGACGAGGGGACCGCCGAAAGGTTTGCGACCGAGTTGAGATGCTGGGCCATCAACTGTTCAGCGGTCTTCCCCGTGTACGGGAACACGCCCGTCAAAAGTTCGATATAGACCAGTGCCAGGCTGTACTGATCTGATTGAGGATCGACTCGTCCGCGAAGCACTTCCGGCGCTGCGTAGCGCGGGGTGAAACCGTGGCTGCCGTCATCGACAGCTCCAGCCGGTTCCTTCCGACGGACCAGACCGTAGTCCCCGACTTTGACATGTTCTGCGACCAGGAAGAGGTTTTCCGGTTTCACATCCAGGTGCTGAAGGCCGTATCTGTTGCTCAAGAAATCGAGTGCCTCGGCTGCCTCTCCCAGATAGGTGAGGAGTTCTTGCCTGGGAATCCCCCGCAAACCCTCGGACTGGCATTTGCGGAACCGCTCCTGGATCTGGCAATCGGCCAGTTCCATCACCATGACAAGTTCGCCGCCAATCAACTCGACCCGTTCCAGGGTCAGGAGATACGGGTGCCGAATCGCCTTCACTTGCGCGAACGCAGCGAGTTCCTGGCGGAACTGTTCCCCGCCGCCGGGGACGAATTTGACGGCCTTGTGCAACCCGCCTGGAGCTTCGCATTTCCAGACCTCCCCGAACCCGCCCCGGCCGAGCGGAACGAGGAGGCGGTATCCTGGAAGCGGTTCCGCCCCCGGGTATTTGTCGAGAGTTCCCATCCGCTTTGTGAAGGGGGTCACGACAAGAAAAACCTTCCCCACACGTCGATGTGGGCGAAAAGTTGAGTCCGGAGTCGCAAGCGTACCCATTTGGGTAAGCGGAATGTTGAACCCGGTAGCGCAAGCGTAGCACAGGATTGAGCCCAGAGGGGGCACCTCCGGGCATCGATGGCCTGAGAAAATTGGGCCAGCTTCAAACCGTCGGTGAGCAGGCCCATACTGTCGATCAGGAGATCGAGTCCGCAGATGTGGCTCGCTTTGAGGCAGATCAAAACCGGATCAGGACGGACTTTGAGTTTGATCTCGCTTTTATCAGCGTCGAAGTCGGTGTCATCGCGACCCCTTCTCAATCGCAGGAAATCGCCAGCAGGCATGAGTCCCGCCGGGCAGTCTTCGGCTCCGGCCTGAATCGCCGCTCCAGTCACGCGGGGCGCTAGACAGAATTGGCGGCAATCTCCATCCACCATAGCCACTCACTGGGTGATCGCAACGTCTGTCAATTCTGGAGGTTCTGGAGGAAAGATTCTACAATAAATATCAGAATTATGACCGAACCTCAAAAAGATCTCGCGATGATCGACCCGCACGCCTTCGGCTTGTGAGCTAGAGTCGACTTGGATCAGGTGATTTCGACCACCTGAACATCCTTGCCGCCGAAACACTTTCGGCATCGAAGTGTCGCCAGACACTTTCGCCCAACTTCCTGGCTCACTGCACGCGTACAGAGCAGATGCCCATGCCACCAACAATTGAACGACCCACCCGGTTGCCGCTCTCCAACCGCTACGAGTTCCAGAAACCCCTCGGGGGCGGGGGAATGGGGATCGTCTACCGTGCCCTCGACCGACGGACAGGGGGGTTGGTCGCGATCAAGGTCCTGAACTTCAAGCTGTCTGAAAACCCCACCCTGCACCACCGCCTTGCCCGGGAGTTCCGTGCGGCGACGGAACTCGAGCACCCGAACATCGTTCGTGCGCTGGAGTACGAGAATGATGGCGAAATCAGTTTCGTGGTGTACGAACTGATCGAGGGAGGGAGTCTGGGTGCGCGAATCGACCAACATGGCCGGATTCCGGAGGATGACGCGATCCGGATCATCACTCAAATCGCCCAGGCTCTGCATTACGCCCACGAGCGCCAGGTGATCCACCGCGATGTGAAGCCGGACAACATTCTGATCCTCACGAACGGCCGGGCCAAGCTGACGGACTTCGGCCTGGCCAAGGATTACAACAACGACTGCCAGGATCTGACTCGCCACGCGAGCGGGCTGGGCACCCCGCACTTCATGGCACCCGAGCAGTTTGCCGACGCCAAGGCCGCCGACGCCCGTTGCGATGTCTACTCGCTGGGGGCAACTCTTTGGAATATGCTCACCGGCCGGCTCCCGTTTGACGCGAAGGTTCCCATCGCGATTCTCACCAAGAAGGAACGGTGTGAGATCCCGATGGCACGGTCACTGGTGCCCGGGTTGAGCGAGCGAGTGGACCTCGCGATCCGGGCGGCCCTGAATCCGGACCCCGCGCGTCGTCCGATCTCGTGCCTGGCGTTTTTCAAATCCCTGACGGCTCGTCGCCGGGTGCGAGAAAACATCCTGCGGACTCCCGCACCCTGTCCCACGGCTGCCAAGGGCGACGAGCGCCGGATCTGGGCTCGGTATCCTTTGACCGTCGGGAGTTGTGGGTCCATCGATACCGCCGTCCACAGTGGGGATGGCTCCGAATCAAGTTCCGAGGAGAGGTGGCCGCTGGTGGTGCAGGACGTATCTGCTGGTGGGATCGGGGTTCTGCTCGCCCGGCGATTCGAGCAGGGGACGGTACTATCCATCGAACTGCTGGACGGATTGACAGACCAGCCTCAGCGATTCAATGTCTGTGTGGTTCGGGTCCAGGCGGAGCGAGGCGGCCACTGGGTTCACGGTTGCAAGTTCCAGAATCCACTTGATGACATCGAACTGAAATCGCTGCTGAAGTTTGCATAAGATTATAATCAAGGAAATCCGAGAAAACGAAGACTCATCACGAAACCACGAAAGACGAAATCACGATAAAATCAAACGCCCAATTTCGTGATTTCGTCTTTCGCGATTTCGTGATTCCTTTTTAAGTCGTTGTGTCTTTGTGTGAGATTATCTTATTTCTTGTCGCGTGGGAGCTCGATTTTGGGCTGTTCGCTCACCTCGGGTTTCTTCGGAAGTGCCCGGATAACGGCCCGGAGTTCCAGCACCTCTTGCTCCAATCGCTGAACACGGTCTTCCAGTTTCCGTACCCGGTCGTCGGCCGGCGGAATCTCCCGGGCGACCGACACCTCCGCCTCCTTGACAAACTTCCTCAGATGGTCGCGGAGGACTTGTTCAGCCTCATCCACGGTCCGCCCGTCTAATTTCACCCGACCCCCGTATGTGGGTCCGAGGGGCACTCGCCCGTCTGGCTCGACGATGTACACCCCGTTGATCAGGTTGGCTTCGTTGACGTTCGATCCCTGGATGTGTAGCCTGTCACCGGGCTTGATGCGGTCGTCCAGGGGAGTGGCTTTTGTGTCCGACGCCCCAGGCTGTGGCGTCCGGAACGGGTCGGCTGGCAGGGCAGGCTTTCCTCTGGGATCTTGCTCGGCCTTCTTGGCCGCGTTGTCCTGGCCGGGTGCGACCTGCCACGCGGCGACCACCCCGCCGAGGGCGATCGATGCCACGGCCACGATTTTGATGAACTTCGCGCGCATCATCGTCATCAGTAACCCCTCTGCAAGGATCGTGGGGGGTGTTCCCCGCACGCCGTTTGTGAACGCGATCGCTGCCTGCTTCGTCGCTTCGGCCAGCGTGGGGGAAATGGTGGCCAGAGCCCCTACCCCCGCCCATGCCCCGGCGGACATCGTCACCCCCCGGCCGCTCAGCCGGGCACGGAGAAGCTCCCGACCTCGATCCAGCCGACGCCGGAGGGTGCTGAGGCTCCATCCCATGTCCCTGGCCGCGTCCTCCTGGGTCCGACCCTGGAGGTAGCAGGCCACCAGCGGCGACCGGTATCGGTCCGGGAGTCGCTGCAACTCCTCGTCGAGCGCAGCGAGCGCCTCGTCACGATGGGGGTCGAGCGGGTCGGGTTCCTCCCGCAGACTGGCCGCGGCCTCGTGTCGTCGCCGCCGGATGTCCTTGTCGCGGAGGCGTTGGGCCACATGTCGGGCGACTCCGAAAAGCCAGTTGGCCACGGCCGGATCGTGGACTGCACCCGCGCGTCGGGCGAGCACGAGGAACGCGGCCTGGAACGCATCCTCGGCGTCTTGTTCGTGCCGAAGCACACGCCGACACACCCCCAGAACCATCGGCCCGTGCCGACGGACCAATTCCGCGAACGCGACCCCCTCATCCCGGCTGGCCACTCGTCGGAGCAGGGAGCGGTCGGTTTCAGCGTTGTCGCCCGCCTGGGCAGCGAGCCGGAGGAGTCGGTCCACGTCCCCGCCCATCGCCCCCTCGGTGTCGTCGGTCTCCTGATACTCCCGCGCCGACGGGTGGAGT
Source organism: Gemmataceae bacterium (assembly GCA_003136315.1). Classification (GTDB taxonomy): domain Bacteria; phylum Planctomycetota; class Planctomycetia; order Gemmatales; family Gemmataceae; genus Urbifossiella. The sequence goes on from PLDW01000070.1 coordinate 5,633, forward strand.
GTTCAACTTTTTTTACGCGGATGGGAAGATGGGAGCGGCCCGAGTCACGTGTTGCCTGGGTTTGTCCACAGCCGGCGAGCCGGATTTGCAGGGTTGCTTTGGGTCGCCAATTTGCCCGCCTTCCCGCATGGCTGTGGAAGGTTAACAACGCCTCGCTCAGTTCATGCGGCGAACTAAGTCGGCAACGATTACCCCATCTCGCACGATGATGTATCCCTCGCTCCCCATCAACTTGTCCCATTCCGACTGTTCGGAGCAGTAGTGGTAGACAACATCCGTGGGGAGTGCCTGCTGTTTGAACGCCCGTACTTTCGATTTAGCTTCCTCTGTCCAATCAGGAAATTCAACGATCTCATCCAGACTAATTGCCCGAAGGTGTGTGCCGACACAAAAAGCAGCAAAGCTCATCATTTGCCACCTCATTCAGAACGGCTTCTACCCATAGATCCGACGCCCGAGGGCACGTCGGAACACCCTCACGCATCTGTAAGTTTATGTCATTTCGGATCCCCGAGGAACCCGCACGGACACAGCGGATTTTCAGAGCCTCGCAAGCCTGCTTGAGGCAACCGTAAAGATGGAGCCCGATCCGGTCCTAAGTGGCAAGCCCCATTTGACTTGGCGATGCCAGTCGCTCCATAGAAGAAACGAGATTCGATCCCTTGACGCCAGCCGTTGTGACAGTTATAAACTACTTTGTAGTGCAAAGTGATTTGTCCCATTCCACGCACCGCCGTCGATCGGCAGGCGGGTCGTTGAAGCGTTGAGCGATTTTGGCTTGACGCCAACCTTGCTAGTTGATTCATCTCTTACGAGAAAGGTATGACGATGGCGATGATTGCGAGAATCGTCGGCGTGTCCTTGCTCACTGGTGGACTGGCCGCAGGACTTGGGTTTGCTCTCTTTGGGAACACCCCTGACTGGAGCGGAATCTCCTTCGTGCTTGCCTGTGTCGGAGGGATCATCGGAGCCGTCGCCGGAGCCGCCCGAGAAATTGTCACGGCTCAGCGTCTGTCAGTCCCACGAGACGGAATGAGGTGACCTTCCCGGACCGGGCCGGTTTGTTAGAATCCCGTTCATTGCCATACCGCTCGCCGCCGAGAGTTACCCCATGCGGTTCACCAAGATGCACGGGATCGGAAACGATTACGTGTACCTCGATTGCGTCCGGAACCCCATCCCCGCCGACCCCTCTGCGCTGAGCAAGGTGGTCAGCGATCGGCACTTCGGCATCGGGTCGGATGGGTTGATCCTGATCTGCCCCTCCAACAAGGCCGATGCTCGGATGCGGATGTTCAACGCGGATGGGTCCGAATCGGAGATGTGCGGGAATGGCTTGCGGTGCGTGGCGAAATTCGTGTACGACCACGGTATTGCCCGCAAACCCCGACTCGCCATCGAGACAGGCCGCGGGGTTCTGACGGTCGATTTGGAGGTGAAGCACGACAAGGTGTCCCGGGTTCGTGTGAACATGGGTGAGCCGATCTTGAAATCGGTCGACATTCCCACCACTCTCCCGGGCGACCCGCCGGTCAATGTGCCCCTGAGTTATGGCACGATGCGTTTTGCCGCGACCTGTGTGTCGATGGGCAACCCGCATTGTGTCATTTTCGAGACCCAGCCGGACGAGGAGTTGTTGGCAACGACGGGCGGGAGAGATCGGGTGGCCGAGTTCGGGCCGATGATCGAGACCAGCGCTGAGTTCCCTCGCCGCACGAATGTCCACTTCGTGAAGGTGCATTCGCCCGGCGAAGTCACGATGAGGACGTGGGAGCGGGGCAGCGGGATCACGCTCGCTTGCGGCACCGGAGCCTGCGCGGTATGCGTCGCGGGGGTGCTCACCGGTCGGACAGGGCGGAAGCTCCTCGCCCACCTCCCCGGTGGCGACCTCGAACTGGAGTGGTCGGAAGCCGATAACCACGTGTACATGACCGGCCCAGCCACCGAGGTCTTTAGCGGAGAATTTGTTTTTGAAGGTTAAAGCGTTGCCCTGGGCTGGGCCGACCCAGGGCGTTGCCCTCAGAACCCAGGGCGTTGCCCATGCACC
>PLDW01000070.1:7704-18769 GCA_003136315.1 Gemmataceae bacterium
CCTGGGCTGAGAGATCTCAGCCTTTCAGGCTGAAAACCAACTCATGTGGAGGCCACTGTCAGGCTGTCTTCACCCTGAAGGGGTGAGATCTCTCAGCCCAGGGCAACGCCCTGGGTCGGCTCAGCCCAGGGCAACGCCCTGGGTCGCCTCCAGGCGATGATTTGAGGGCGTCCGCGATGAAAATCCGCAACCGTCGACTGGTCAGCGCTGCCGGGTGGCTGAGCAGCAGGGTCGTCCGGACGCTGTTTGCGACGCTCCGCTCTGAGTACCAGCCGCTCGGTCCGAGCTGTGCGCCCGCGAAGGTCGCGCCCGGCGAACGGCTCATCTATTGCATCTGGCACGAGAACCTCCTCCTGCCGACAATCTGCTTTGGATGCCCGGAAATCGCCGTCCTCATCAGCGAGCACGCAGACGGACAGATTCTCGGATCGCTCATTACCTCCCTTGGAATGGAGATGGTGTGCGGGTCGACCAATGCGGGGCGCGATCGGGGTGGGGTCGAGGCGATTCGAAGGTTGGTCGATCCTGGTCGCGCGTGGCGGCATCTCGCTGTCACTCCCGACGGCCCCCGCGGGCCTCGCCGGGTGGTGCAGTCGGGGCTCGTGTACGTTGCATCTCGAACCGGGATGAAGATTGTTCCGGCCGGGGTTGGCTACCACCGTCCGTGGCGGGCCGGGAGCTGGGACCGATTCGCCATCCCGAAGCCTTTCACCCGGGCGAAGTGCCTGACCGGCGATCCGATCGCGGTTCCGCCTGGCCTGAGGTCGGCTGCCCTCGAACCCTTCCGGCTTCGCGTCCAGACCGAGATGGACCGGTTGAACGACCTGGCGGAAGCGTGGGCCGAAACTGGTCGGCTGGAACTCCCCCCAGCCTCCGCGGACCAACCCGCCCGCCTCGCTTCTTGACCGATCCCGTAAAACGACCCTCGCTACGTGGAACGCTCCACGAGTGGGCAACGCTGCGTCTGTGGCCCTGGATGAACCGACCACGCCGGGGCGGGAGGGTCGAGGGTGGGTACGGACTCTGAGCGGGGCTACGTGATCCCGTCGCGGTTGTGGGCCTGGGGGGGGCGACCGGGGGCGGTCCGGGTGGCCCTGTGGGTCGCCGCCCTGGCAATCGGGGCACATCACCTCCAGTACGCTCGCGCCTGGCTGTCTGACTACGCTGACACTCCCGATTACCTCCGCCGGCCCAGTACCGGTGGAAACGGTCACACGCAAATCGATTTCGGCGGCCAGTGGGTGATGGGCCGGATGCTCGTTCTCGGACACGGCCGCACACTCTACCACCGACAGGTCCAGTGGGAAATCGTCCGGGCGGGATTCCCGGAATCCGACGAATCGTGGGCACAGCGGGAAGAATCGATTCTCCCCAAACACCAGCGACGGATCGCCCAGACGGGCGACGACATCGCCCACGACGCTAATCGGATGATGAGCTGGTTCATGGGGGCGGACCCTCCAGCCTGGAAGACGGTTGGCGGAGCGGCGACGGCCCCCCTCATGGCCGACCCTTGCGGAAGCCCGTTCGCAGCCATCGCCCTCCAGAAGGTGGCTGCAGACACGGTCACGCCGGCTGTGGTCGAGGAGGTTCAGAAGCCGGCTGTGGGCGGCCCGCTCTACCCACCCATTCATGCTTTCCTCTACGCTCCCCTCGGGCTCCTCGATCCGCACGATGCGTACAGCGTGTTTCAGGTGGTCGCCCTCGCCTTCGCCTACCTGGCCGGGCTCGGAGTCGCCACGCTGACTCGCGGAAAGATCTGGTGGTCGGTCGCAAGTGTGGCCATCCTGCTCTATCCCGGGTGCCGGACCGGGCTGGAACTCGGCCAGAACCCGACGCTCTCGCTTTCGATCGTCGTCTGGGGGTGGGTACTGGCTGCGCGCGGTCGGGACTGGGCGGGCGGGGCGGTCTGGGGGCTGTTCGCGTTCAAGCCGGTGTGGGGAATGGCGTTTTTCCTCGTCCCGCTTCTGATGGGGCGGTGGCGGTTCTGTCTCGGCATGGTCGGGACGGGTGCCGGGCTCGCGGCCTTGACCCTCCCGGTGGTCGGGCTCCAGACGTGGTTCGACTGGCTCAAGGTGGGGCAAGAGGCGGCCGACCTGTACAACGTGAGCCTGAATTGGATTAGCCTGAGCCGGGATCTCCAGGGCATTCCCCGTCGGTTCCTGCACGACTTCTCGCTCCCTGAATCGGAGCGGGAAACCTCGATCACGAAGCAATGGGCCTGGGGCCTGTGGGGCGTGGTGTTCGGGGTGACCATCCTCGTCTACCTCCTCCGGGCCGACCGTCGCCGCCCCCTGGGCCTGGGGGCAGCCTTTCTGTTCTTCGGGGCGTTCCTGACCTGCTACCGGTTCATGTACTACGACATCCTTCTGTCACTGGTCGGGATGGTCGCGCTGATGTACGAACCGTGGCGTGTGTTCCGCACCCGGGTGTTCGGGCTGGACCTGGCCCCGCACCTTCCCGGCCCCGATCGGAATCTCCCGGCTCCAGCAGCGCCGCCCGACCCCCTTGGCCCGCAGCGAGTGGGATACCTGAACTCCTTTCCGTTGACCATTCTGGCTGCGCTGTATTTGCTCGACAACGTGCTCAACAGTCTGCACGCGGAGGCCACCTTTGGGATGGGAGTGTGGGCCTCCACGACCACATCCCCGGGGGGAAGCACGGGGCTTGCGACCCCACGCCTTCGCCTCGAAACGTCCCTCAGTTACCCGTGGGATACTGTCCTCGTGATTGCTCTCTGGGCGTGGTGTGGGATACGATTGGTGATCCGAAGCGAGTCGAAGGCTTCCAAAGACGAGGCGGATCGAAAGACCGCGCAACCATCCGGGTAGAATCTCCCGGGGTACTCACATGGGCGCGTTGGCAGGTAAACGGGTGCTGGTCACCGGCGGGGCGGGGTTCCTCGGCCGACAGGTCTGCGCGCAACTTCGCGACTACAACCCCGGGACGATCATCGCTCCCCGGAAGGCGGAGTACGACCTGACCGAGCAGACGGCCGTCCGCCGGATGCTTGACGATCACGCACCGGAGGTGATCATCCACCTTGCGGCGGTGGTGGGCGGGATCGGGGCGAACCAGGAGAACCCTGGCCGGTTCTTCTACGAGAACGCAGTGATGGGGATTTTGCTGATGGAGGAGGCCCGGAAGCGCGGGGTGCAGAAATTCGTCACGGTCGGGACCATCTGCTCGTACCCGAAGCACACTCCGGTCCCGTTCCGGGAAGACGATCTCTGGACCGGCTACCCGGAAGAAACAAACGCCCCTTATGGGATTGCGAAGAAAGCCCTCCTGGTTCAGGGGCAGGCGTACCGTCAGCAATACGGCTTCGATGCGATCACCCTCCTGCCAGTCAACCTCTACGGTCCCGGGGACAACTTCGACCCAGGTTCCAGTCATGTGATCCCGGCCCTGATCCGCAAGGCCATCGAAGCCCGCGCTGCCGGGCGGTCCATGATCGAGGTTTGGGGGACGGGCGCAGCGTCCCGCGAATTCCTGTTCGTCCGGGACGCTGCGGGCGGGGTGGTTGCCGCCGCCGACCGGTACGACAACCCAGACCCGGTGAATCTGGGTACCGGAACGGAGATCACCATCCGGGCCTTGGCCGAACGGATCTGCGCGTTGTGTGGATATCGTGGTGAACTCCGGTGGGATTCGTCCAGGCCGGACGGTCAACCCCGCCGGTGCCTGGATACCACTCTGGCCCGCGAACGATTCGGCTGGACAGCCAGGACGGACTTCCGCGATGGCTTGCGCGAGACCATTGAATGGTACGAGCAGGCCCGCCTGAGGCAGGGATAAGCACTGGATCGGACTGCCCCTTCCAGGAGCAATCATCGATCTAACNNGAGCCTCGCCCTCCCGTGTGTGTATCTAATCGTCTTCCCGTCTGTGCGACACCCTGGACGGGTTTGTGGAGCAGCGGTGAATCTTGGGGGGGCATGTGGGCGATTCCCGGCTCAAAGTCGTGTCGATCATGAACTACCCGCCGGAGCCGAGATACCGGCGGATGGGGTATGCATTCCTCGATTCGGTCATCTCTCATGGGGCGGAGAGCATCACACTGCTGTACGAGGATTATCTGCCAGTCATCGCCCCGGAACATCGCCGTGTGGCAGACATTGAGGTCCGGCAGGGGCGGTCGGTCGATGTCGGGCACCCGCATTTCAACCTCCGATTCAAGCTCCCGAATCTGGCCGGACTGGATTTCCCGTTCCTGTACCTGGATGCCGACACGGTCGTAGTGGGTGATCTCCGGAATCTGTGGGCGCGGCGAGGTGAGAAGCCGTGGATCGGGATCGACCATCAATGGGTTCCGTCGGACGCTCGAACCCATCGCTCACCGTTCCTGAACTCGGGCGTTCAGTTGGTCTCCGACCCGTCTTTCTACGATCTGGCGGCCATCCTTAACGCCCAGAATGCGGTCATGCCGCTTCGCCGCTATGCTGAGGTGCCAAAGTCGGAACTGTTCCCGTGTCCGGGTCACGATCAAGCGATCCTGTTTCGGTATTTCCAGTCGATCGGGTACGACTACACCCATCCCGATGTGGGGCCAGAGTGGAACAGTTGCGCAGGGGTGACCGTCGTCCGATCGGAGGGTGGCCGGTGGGTGGCCCGGACCCGTGGACTGGCAGTGGATCATGACGTCCAGATCATCCATTACTGGAGCCAGTTCAAGCCCTGGGCAATCGGTTGCCCAATTTTTGACTCGTATTCGTGGGTGGATGGGGCGGACCGCGCGTGAGGGGGGGGCTGGGGCATCGGTATTCCCAAAGTAGGCGACTCGCTCCGCGNNTCCGCGAGTCGCCGTTTCTTTGCGCCCTGGAACGGGGTAAAAGATGCACAAGAGGCAAAGAAACGGTCACTCGCGGAGCGAGTGACCTACTTTGAAACTGCCAACACCTTCACCACTCAACCCTATTCCCTGAGCGTTTTTCGTGACGCTCATCCCTCCAGATCGCGATCGCCAATCTTGGCGGTTGTCATCCCGCCCCGTTGCCGGTAGCATGGTGTGCATTCTCATCACACAACCGGCCACTCATGCGCTGGTACACATTCAAAGCCCCTCCGACCTTTTCGATCCGATCCCATTGGACCGGCTCCGTGGCCACGTTTTGCCGCGGAGGTGTCGCGCGGGCTTCCCATCCGGGGGAGGGGCTATCGTGTTAGCCAAGCTCAACGCCTTCGCCCTGGTCGGGATCGATGCGGTTGCCGTCGAGGTCGAAGTCGACGCCACCGCAGGGATGCCCAAAACCGTTTTGGTGGGTCTGCCAGAACTCGCCGTCCGGGAGAGCGTCCATCGAATCGAGCGAGCCCTCGCCAATCTCGGGTACGCCCGGCCAATGGGTCGCACCATCATCAACCTGGCCCCCGCCGATTTGCGGAAGGATGCCGGTGCATTCGACCTCCCGATCGCGCTGGGAATGCTCGTGGCCACGCGGCAACTCTCGCCCGACCAGGTCGGCGACTATGCCACCGTGGGGGAACTCGCCCTGGATGGGAGCGTCCGACCGGTCCGGGGCGCGCTGTCGATAGCGATGGAGGCCCGGAAGAGTGGCGTCTCGAAGATCATCGTCCCCGCAGCCAACGCCAGGGAGGCGGCCGTCGTCCGGGAGATCGAGGTCTACGGGGTGACATCGCTATCGGAGGCAGTCGGAATCGTGTCCGGTGCGGTGGAGGTCGACCCGGTGTCGCCCGGGATGGAGGAAATCGAGGCCCGGCTGAACAAGTACGATGTTGATTTCGGCGATGTCCGTGGTCAGGAGTTCGCCAAGCGAGCGCTGACGGTGGCCGCGGCTGGTGGACATAATGTCATTATGCTCGGTAGCCCTGGCAGTGGGAAGACTATGCTTGCCAGGCGGGTGCCGACTATCCTGCCACCGCTCTCCCCGGAGGAGAGCCTGGAGACAACGCGAATCTACTCGGCGGTGGGGCGAATGGATTCGGGGGAAGCGTTGCTCACCACCCGTCCGTTCCGCAGCCCGCACCACACGATTAGCGACGCCGGGATGGTCGGCGGCGGATCGATCCCGCAGCCCGGGGAGATCTCGCTGGCCCATCACGGAGTGCTCTTTCTCGATGAACTGCCCGAGTTTAACCGGAAGAGTCTGGAGAGCCTGCGTCAACCGCTCGAAGAGGGCCGGGTGACGATTAGCCGGGCGGCTCACTCGACCACCTTCCCGGCCAACTTCGTGCTGGTCGCCGCGATGAACCCGTGCCCGTGCGGATTCCTTGGCGATCCGAAACACCCGTGCAAATGCGGACCCCTGACGGTGGACAAATACATGGGTCGTATCAGTGGCCCGTTACTCGATCGCATCGACTTGCACATCGAAGTCCCACCCGTCCCGTTCGAGGATCTCTCCAAGCCGGGCGAGGGGACGGGAAGCGGAGTGATGCGGGCGGCGGTGTATCGCGCGCGGGAGGTGCAGGCGGTCCGGTTCGGGAAGGGGTCCGGACGAGTGAACGGACGGATGACATCCAGGCAGGTCCGAACGTACTGCAAGCTGGATGCGGGTGGCCAGGCGACGCTGAAGGAGGCAATGGAGGGGCTGGGGCTCTCCGCGCGAGCGCACGACCGAATCTTGCGAGTTGCCCGAACGGTCGCCGACCTGGCCGGGTCGGATGCCATCGCGGCCGATCACGTCGCCGAGGCGATCGGCTTCCGGGCGCTGGACCGGAAGCTGTGGGCGGGGTGAGCGGAAGGTACAGGGTGCCACTGGCGGCTTGCCGCCAGTGAAGCGTGAGGATAACATCCTGGCGTTGATGATCGACACGGTAGCCCGGCCCTGATCAGCGTCGTAACTCTCAGAGTACCAACATCTTGTCGGATTGGAGGTCATTGCCTTGTTTTTGCACCGGGTGGGAGCGGCTATCCCGGTGAGGATGATTGTGTCGAACGACCGGGCGGTCGGCTGCCGGGGTTGGTGCGAACCCCGGCCGAAGACTTGATGCGGCTGGTCGGTCGGGTGAAAGTTGCGGGAGGCCCATCCAGCCCCGCCGCGCGAGATACCGATGCCGACCCGCCCCGCAGTGCGGATGTTCGCGGAACCCCTTGAGCACCGCGCCCTCCCGGCCGCCTCGTTCACGACACTCCCGATCCTGCCGACCTCGAACCCGGCAGTCCTGAACAATGCCCGCGCGATTGCAACTCTGGGGGAAAGCCTGGGTCGTCGGACCGACGTCTTTATGAACGTCGGCGATAGCAACTCCTCGACGGATTCCGCGCTGGCCCCCGGCTACCTGACCCCGCTTGGGCTCCCCGGCTACAACCCGGTCGCGTCCGGGTTGGCCGCGAGCCACCCGGAACTCCTCGGCACCCTGAGCACTTTTCAGGCCCCGATCCTGGCCGGCGGGCTGAACTCGTTCGACCACAACTCGTCGGCGGCATACCCCGGGTTTCAGGTGGCCAACGCCCTCGCCACTGTCGGCGGCGAACTGGCGGCGACGGACGCCGGGATCGCGTTGATCATGATCGGGACCAACGACGTTCGGGCGGGGACCGACCCGGGGGTGTATGAGAACGAACTGGGGGAACTTGTCCAGAAACTGACGGCGGCCGGGGTTGTGCCGGTCCTCAGTACCATCCCCAACCTCATCGCGGAGACAGCGGCGTACGAGCCGCAGGTGCTGGTGTTCAACCAGGAGATTGCCGACGTCGCGTCCCAGTACAACGTCCCGCTGCTGAACACCTGGCTTGGCCTGTCCTCCATCCCATTCACGGGCGTGCAAGCGACCGGCGCTGCGCCGACCGGCGTGCATCTCACCACGTCCCCGAACGGGGGTGGCGCGTTCGGCCCGGCCGACCTGGAGTTCGCCCAGAACGTCCGCAACCTGGAAGCTCTGCAAATTCTGAACTGGTATCAGACACAGGTTCTCGCCCCACCACCGCCGGTGGCCGCGTTCCCCACCTGGACGGCCCTCCAGCCGGGGGAGGCGGTGTACGCTGTCGGCCGTGGGAAGGGGCAGGAGCCGGGGGTGTCGGTGTACGACGCAGCGACCGGACAGGAAGTCGACCAGTTCCTGGCCTTCCCCGCGAGTTTTACGGGCGGGGTGCGGGTGGCGGTCGGCGACGTGACCGGAGGCGGGGTGCCCGACATCATCGTCGCGGCCGGCCCGGGTGGCGGGCCGCAGGTTGAGGTGTTCTCGGGAACGAACGGAGCGCTGGTGGCGAGTTTCTTCGCGTTTGACCCGGGTTTCCGCGACGGCATCAGCTCCGTCGCGGCGGCCGACCTGGACGGGAGCAGCACGGCCGACGTGGTGGTCGGGGCCGGACCCGGTGGGGGGCCGGTTGTGGCGGTCTTTCACGGCGGGGATTTCAGCCAGGTCGAGCGGTTCTTCGCCTACGACTCGTCGTTCCGAGGGGGCGTGGACGTGGCAGCGGGGACGTTCGCCGGGATCGGACCGGCCATCGTGACCACACCCGGGCCAGGCGGGGGGCCGAACGTCCGGCTGTTCTCGTACGGGGGGACTGCCCCGGTCGAATCGTTCTATACGGCGAACCCGACCGACGCGAGCGGCCTGGCAGTGACGGCTGCGGACCTGACCGGGTCGGGCTCGGACCAGGTGATCGTGGGGTCGCTCAGCGGCCGGCCAGTCGTCCAGATATACGATCCGCTCACTGGGTCGAACCTCGCGAACTTCTACGCCGGTCCCGCGACCAGTGGCGGGGGAGTGCGGGTGGGGGTCATCCGTGGGGCGGGTGGCACGCCGGACGAACTACTCGTTGGCAACGGCGACAACGACCTGGTCTCCGTCCTGGGGTTCACCGGCATGTCGGGTACACCCACGCAACTCAGCCCGACCGACCCGACCAGCGCGTACGGAATCTACGTGGGCTGAGCGACGGCCCGGCGCCGGGTGCCACTGGCGGCTTGCCGCCAGTGAAGCGTGAGAATCACATCCTGACCTTGAACCCTCCTCATCATCGTAAAACAGCCCCTCCGAGCCTCCCGTTCTGGATCTGCCAGGAGTCGACGGGTTCCCGATGGGGTGAAGCCCTCAGGACGGACCGACAAACACCGACGGACAGCCCGCTACGAAGGCAATGCCGCCTGAACTCGTCAATTGCGGCTTCACTGGCGGCAAGCCGCCAGTGGCACCCGGCGGGATTACATATCTCTGCGATTCGGAAATAGGTGGCCGTACTTCCGCAAAAATTCGTCATAGGCTTTTTGATTAGCCTCAGCACACCCGACGTAAGCCTTGGCGACGAGTCGTACCTTCTCTTGCTGGTCCTTGTCGCCCAGATCCACTTGCAAGAGTGATTTTGCCTTAGCGAGAGTCTCTAAAGGTGAAATCGTCTGTAGTTGGCCATTCTGTGCGTTGGCAAGGAGCTCTGACGTCGCTCGCTTTATCTCGTCTGCTTCGTCAATCAACGCTTTCGCAACAGTTCTAATATTCGCTCTTAGTCCATCAGGACACGAGATGGTTGCAGTTAGGAGTTGCTCTGCTTTCTGGTAAATACTTGGATTGACGAGAACATAGTGGATATCAAGTTGCACGGGGATTCCCTGGGGCTCTTTCCTTGGATCTGACATTGGCTATCTCCATTAAGTGACAAGTTATCGGCCGAAAATCGCCTTCCACCCGGATTTCAGGCTCTGCCACAACCTACCCCAGATCGACTTCTCGTTCTGGATTGTTTCGACCATGTTGCCATCACCCGCAGTCTGGACTGTGTCACCTCCGGAAACGACCACTGGGGCGCTGTTGTTCGCGATCTTGAGGTTGTTGCCTTGGTCGTTCAGTTGCTCGATTTTAGAGTTCGTGATGTTGAATTCTGCCATATGGTTACCTTTTGGTGTTGGTTCCTGAGTTGGTTAGCTGTTCGATGCTGCAATTGGAGAGGTTGAAAGTGATGGTGTGGGCAAGCGCCCGTTCTTTCTCGTTGAAGGTCATGTCATCACCCAGCACACCCCGCCGTTCGAGTTCACAGGCCCAATCGAGAATCTTGTCCTTGACGGCTTCCGGAATCGCTCGAATTTCGGCGGTACTCAGTCTTAGCATAAACGTCAATTGATGAGCAATATACGGATCGAAAGCACTGCGAATCGCTGTGGTATCCCCCATCAGTGGCATGAAAAGACTACGTTGCCCCGAAGTGATGATTTCAATGGTTGTCAGAATCCCGCCCATAGAATCTACCATCGGGCGATCTGTGGTATGTCCACCTGGGTAGTCAAAGATACCACTTCGTAGCCGTCCAAACCCGGCGGGGATGGGGCCGTTCGTCTCGTAAACCAGGGAACACCTAACAATTCGGTATTTTGGAATTGCTTGGTGACTCTCGTACCCGTTCTGTTCCGCCTTGAGCCAATCATCGATGTCCGGCACCCCCAGTTTGGACGCAAGACGACGGGCTTTCCGGAGTACGGTCAGGACATCATCGCTTTCCGCACTAACCTGAAGTTCGTTGACGAGGTTCATGGTGCCCCCCAGCCAGAGTATCCCTTAATCAGGTATTCTCCAACCCTGGCGAAGTGTTGCGATGTCGGTAGTTGTGCTCACGTACTTCCTGTATCGGCAAGTTGGGTGGTCTGGGTTCACCCATTCTTGAAAAAATTACAATTGACGGATTACTTCTGATCCGTGGTCTGGTACTTCTCGATGACGATTCCGCTCTTCTCTTTCGGAACGGGGATTACAACGCGATCTGGGCGGACCATACCGACCATAGCCACGAGCCCAACGATGGCAATAATCGCGATGAGGGTCCAGTTAGGACCAGCGGGTGGGGGAGGGGGATGTTTTTGAGGTGTCTTTCGAGATGGCATAGCCACGTTGCTCCTTTTCTACGGACACGCGGTCTCGTAAGGAAGGATAACGTGGTGGTAGGGGACATCAAGTGTGTGCGTAATCTCCCCCCACAAAATCATACGCCCAGATGAACAGATGGCAAGTGAAGATTGTGTGAAGGACGAGAATTTTCCTTGATACACGAGCCTCGTCGTGCCATATCTAATTCATGAGCGCGCAAAAATCGCTCTCAGATATATCAGAATAATTTTCCCCTTGGTTTTCCCATCTATCCGCCTTCAGGGTGCTAAGGACCCGTCGGGAAATAACT
>PLDW01000315.1 GCA_003136315.1 Gemmataceae bacterium
CGGATTACCCCAGGCTTGAATGGTCTTGGTGGTGGTGGGCTGATTGCCTCCGACGGCATCGTTTCCAAGCTCGGTATGGACCGGTGCGTCGCTCTCTGTAATGGCGATATCAAATCAGGTAGCATATATTCGAGTATTGTTATATTTAATGGATCGATTTTCATTCGCGGTCACGTGGATAATGTTGTGCTGGTATGCCTGGGCGATGTGATAACTCATAGCGGAGGGAATGCGGTGGTTGTCGCCGCCGGGAAAATCACGTCGTCTGGAGAACCAGGTTGGGATGACGAAAAGGTCAGCATAATCCGACAGCGGGATACAGCATTTTTCAGCACTTGGAAGCTCTATTCAGCAAACGAAGCTGGGGCGATGCTCTGGTCATTATTCGGGGTCGTGGGGATTGGAGCGGTTGCACCGGACTCGCGGTTTGCCCGAGTGGGTATACGGCCGGGCGACATCCTGACGCGGATCGATGGTATCCCGATCCGGTCCATCCGCGATGCAAACCGGCTGCTCTGTCGGGCGACCGTATCCTGGGGCACGACCGACTTGACCATCATCCGTGATGACGAACGCCACGAGGTTGTCGTCACGTTGCAGGAGTGGTGATAGACTGGGGTTACGTTCACACTCCTTTTTTCGCTTGAGTTGGGAGATCACCATGATTGCCCGGATTCTGTGCCTCTCCTTGATGCTCGCAGCAATCTTCATGGCAGGCGTATCGCCAGCCCGAGACGAGACCCCGAAGGCTCCGCCGCCACGGATCAAGCGTCTGTCGAGTGCGGAGATCGAGCGGCTCATCGATCGGCTTGGGAGCGCGGACTACCGCGAACGCGAGTCGGCAACGGAAACGCTCAAGCAGCGACCGGAAGCTCTTCCACTGCTCCGGGCAAGCCTCAAGACGAGCAATCCCGAGGTGAAGCGCCGGCTGGAAACTATCGTGTCTAGCGTGATGAGCGGGGAGGCAGCAAAGCGATTGGACCGCCTTCCCGAGTACGTCAAACACCGCCAACTCGATCGGCTCGTGGAAACGATGGTTGCCTGGCGCGAGTACATCACGACCGAGCACGATGCACAGGTCAGGGCATTCGTGAAGGACATCTATACCGCGGCAACGCGCGGCAAAAAGCACCCGACAGCCGAAAAGTTCCCGAACTTCAAGAGTTTCGTCTGGCACAGGGGAGCTGAATTATCTGATAACCATACAATTGTTGATCGCATTGGACGGCCACTCTATTACCCCGAAGGAGGTTGTGCTGTCATAGCATCAGAAAAAATTGAAGGCGATAGAGGTTTTGGTCATTGTGTGGCTCTATGCAACGGCGATGTGGAGTCGACGGGTATTGGTGGAGTCTGGAAGAGCATCGTGATCACTACGGGGTCAGTCCGTGTTACTAGTGCAGACAATGGAGTGATCGTATGCCCGGGAAACGTGGAACTCAGTCACGGGGGGCTGGGTGCAGTGATCGTAACTGCTGGACAGGTGATTGCTTATGGGAACCAAGTTTGGCCAGACATGGAGCATAGCATTATCCACGAACACGCTGTGGAGTTCTTCCGCACCTGGAAGCTCTATTCGGCGACCGAGGCCGGTGCGACGCTGTGGTCGATATATGGGGTAGTGGGGGTTGGTGCGGTTATCCCCGACTCGCCATTCGCCAGGGCGGGAATCCGATCGGGAGACATTCTGTCTCGGATTGACGGCACTCCTGTTCGGTCTGTCCGAGACGCAAATCGTCTACTCTGCCGAACCACCGTCACCTGGGGCTCTGCCGACGTGACCATCAACCGTGGTGACCAACGGCGCGAGGTGGTCGTGCCGTTACAGGAGTGGTGATAGATTGGGGTTACGTTCACGCTACTTGTTCTCTTGAGTTGGGAGATCACCATGATTGCTCGATTTCTGTGCCTTTCCTCAATGCTCGCAGCGATCTTCGTGGCAAGCGTATCGCCCGCCCGCGACGAGACGCCGAAGGCACCGCCGCCACGGATCAAGCGGCTCTCGGGTGCGGAAATTGAGCGGCTCATTGATCGGCTCGGCAGCGCGGACTACCGCGAACGCGAGTCGGCTACGGAAATGTTGAAACAGCGATCGGAAGCGGCCATTGCCCTCCTCCGCGCAAACCGCACTACGGACAGCCCAGAGGTCAAGAGACGGCTGGAATCCATCCTACCGACCATGATGACTCAGGAGGTGGCCGAGAAACGCCTGGCTCGGCTCCCGGCCTACGTCAAAGACCGCCAACTCGATCGACTCGTGGAAACAATGGTCGCTTGTCGCGAGTTCATCACCATCGAGCACGATGCACAGGTGCGAGCATTCGTGAAGGATATCTACACGGCGGCAACAAAAGGCAACAATTTCCCTCCTACACCCTGGCTCCCACCAACGGTCGGAGAGTTCGCGGATTTCAAGACGTTCGCCTGGCAAAACCGTCTTGGCCTGAGCAACACGCCCACAATCGTCGCAAGAACTGCTCCATCTCTTAAAGGTCTTGGTACTGGTATTATTGCCTCTGATACGATTGTTGGTAGTGGCCAACTATTTCATTGTATTGCACTATGCAATGGAAATATTAATATTCATTCTTTAAGTAATAGTATTCTGATTACAACCGGATCTGTTCGGCTTCCTGCGGGCGCGGATTTTGCCGTACTCGTATGCTTGGGCAATGCAGATGTCGAAAGTGGGTCGGATTCAGTAATCGTAACCGCCGGACGATTAATTGCTTATGGAGATCTCGGTTGGTTCGATCGGAAGGCCAGTATCATCCGAGAACGGGATGAAGAGTTCTTCAGTACCTGGAAACTCTACACAGCAAAGGAGGTCGGGGCAACGCTCTGGTCAATATTTGGGGTTGTGGGGATCGGAGCGGTCGCCCCGGACTCTCGGTTTGCCCGAGTGGGAATCCGGTCAGGAGATATTCTGTCGCGGATCGATGGCACCCCTATTCGGTCCATTCAGGATGCGACTCGGCTGCTCTGCAGGGCGGCCGTCACCTGGGGTTCGGCCGACCTGACCCTCATCCGCGGTGAGCGACGACGAGAGGTGGTCGTGCTGTTACAGGAGTGGTGAGAGATCGGGGTTACGTTCACGCTACTTGTTCTCTTGAGTTGGGAGATCACCGTGACTGCTCGATTGCTGGGCTTCTCCTTGGTTCTCGCGGCCCTCTTCGTAGCGAGCGTATCGCCAGCCCGCGATCAGACGCCGAAGGCTCCGCCGCCACGGATCAAGCGTCTGTCGAGTGCGGAAATCGAGCGGCTCATCGATCGGCTCGGGAGCGCGGACTACCGCGAACGCGAGTCGGCGACGGAATCGTTGAAGCAGCGACCAGAAGCTCTCCGACTGCTCCGCTCGCACCTCAACACGGGCAATCCCGAGGTGAAGCGCCGGCTGGATACCATCTTGTCGGCGGTGATGAGCCGGGAGGCAGCGAAGCGGTTGGACCGCCTCCCCGACTATGTCAAGCACCGTCAACTCGATCGACTCGTCGAGACGATGGTTGCCTGGCGCGAGTACATCACGACCGAGCACGATGCCCAGGTGAGGGCATTCGTCAAGGACATCTATACCGCGGCAACGCGCGGCAAGAAGCACCCGACAGCCGAAAAGTTCCCGACCTTCAAGAGTTTCGTCGGGCACAGGGGGGAAGAACTATCTGAAAACCATACAATTGTCGATCGTATTGGCAGACCACTGTATTACCCCGAAGGAGGATGTGCTGTTATAGCATCAGAAAAAATTGAAGGTGATAGAAGTTTTGGTAATTGTGTCGCGCTCTGTAACGGCGATGTGGAATTGAAGCGTAGCGGCGGTGTCTCAGATAGCATACTTATCACTACGGGGTCAGTCCGTGTTGCTAGTGCAGATAATGGAGTGATCGTGTGTCCTGGCAACGTGGAACTCAGCCACGGCGGGCTGGGTGCGGTGATCGTAACTGCTGGGCAGGTCATCGCTTATGGGAACCAAGTCTGGCCGGACATGGAGCACAGCATCATCCACGAACACGATGTGGAGTTCTTCCGCACTTGGAAGCTCTATTCGGCGACCGAGGCCGGTGCGAGACTGTGGTCGGTGTTTGGAGTCGTGGGGGTTGGTTCGGTTATGCCCAACTCGCCATTCGCCAGAGCGGGAATCCGATCGGGAGACATTCTTACACGGATCGACGGTACTCCTGTTCGGTCTGCCCGAGACGTAAATCGACTGCTCTGCCGGGTTACTGTCTCCTGGGGTACGACAGACCTGATTGTGACCCGCGATAGCATTTGTCGATCTATCAAAATTTCGCTGTTTGATTGGTAACTCACAAAACCCCGAATCTATCAGGAGAAGACCATGCGCCGTTTTCACTCGATCAAGCGCCAGGCCAGCAACAGCAACCGAGTCCGGCCAAGCCTTGAGGGGCTCGAAGAACGTTGGAATCCTGCGAACTTCGTTGTCACCAACCTGAACGATACCGGTGACGGATCACTCCGGGCAGCCGTGGCGGGGGCGAATGCTTCCACAGATCCGTTCAGCACCATCACCTTCGCGGCGAGCCTGACCATGGATGGCGGTGAGCCGGTTAGTGCAGATCTTTATTTACAATCGGAGATTTATATAAAATCGAATCTCACGATTACTGGCCCAACAGGCCTTACTGTTCATGGTAGCCATGGTTCTTCCGATCCAACAGTCGCAGGTTGGCGCGTATTCAATATTGCCTCAAACAAGACGGTGCGGATTACGAGTTTAAGCATTGAAGATGGTGGCGCAAATTCGACAAATAACTCGAAGGGTGGCAATATCAAAGTCAATGCTGGCGCATCGCTTACTCTGACAAACGATTATATAATCAATGGTCTTGCGACCGGCGACGGGGGTGGTATCTGGGTCGGGCAGGGTGGACAGCTGGTTATGTCTGGCACATATGTCATGTATAGCACCGCTGGCGGCAATGGAGGGGGAATTGCATTCGCGAACGGTGCATTATTCACCATGGAAAAGGGGAGTTCAGCTTACAACAATACGGCCACTGGCGATGGGGGTGGAGCCTGGATCACAGGGACAGGTAACCCCCCGATGCCACCTGCGGTTACCATCACGTCTGCCTCATTTGAGTTTAACACAGCTGTTGGAACAGATGCGGGTACTGCGTTCGGAGGCGGGCTATTCATCCAGTGGAACACACCAAAGACAGTCCTACCAGTATCCATTGCTCAAACAAGAATCACCAGCAATCTCAGCAAAGGCTATGGCGGGGGGCTGTACCTCGCCGCGAATACCGCGATTGGTGCCGGAGTCTATATCGCGAGCAACCAATCCCGGTCGGCAACGGGAACCGGCTTTTTCATCGCCGATACCGCAACGGTCACTGGCCAGGGGAACATTACGGCTCAGGATAACACACAGGTCCAGCCACCCGATGACGACCCCCTCTCCACCCCTTCGGATCTTTACGTTGCTCAGGGGGCCGAGTTCGATTTCGTCGGGCTGGTCACCGGAGGAACCTTCGCGAATGCCGGTCTCGTTTCCCCGCTCGACCTTGGCACGATTGGTCTTCTCTCCCTCGAAGCCAACTACGTTCAGACCAGCACCGGTACACTCGCAGTGGACCTTGGCACTGGAGGTGGGAATTCTGACGAGATCGACGTCTCCGGGGACGGAGACACCATCTCGCTGGATGGCAGCCTGAATCTCAATCTTCTGCCTGGGTTCGTCGGCATCCCCGGTGCTGTTTACACCATCATCGACAATGAATCCAACCAAATGATCAGCGGGACGTTCGCCGGGATGCCCAACAACTCCGTGTTCTGGGACGATGGCATCCTCTTCCAGATCAGTTACAGCCAGCCGCAATACAATACCAACAACGTCACGCTCACGGTTGTCGATGTGGTCTACGTCAGCCCTGCGAGCCAGGTTCTCACCCGCGGTGACTCAAGTTCCATTGCGGTGGATCGCATCGGCGACTTGACCCAACCCCTCACCGTCAGCCTGGCCATCGGCCCGGACCAGGAGGGCGACCCCCAGGCAAGCCCCGACACCGATTACACTCTCATCGAGTCCACCAGCAGCGGCCCGGTGGATCTTTCGGACGGTGGAACAGTCACCTTCGCGCCCGGCCAAAGCGAGATCGACCTCGCTCTGACCACGATTCGGCGCAATCTGGTCCTGGGTACGGAAGGGTTCTGCCTGACTGTGTTACCCGGAACGGGCATCATCGTCGGGAGTGCGCCAGGGGTGGGGGGTGGTTCGCCGACAGCCGATGTGCAAATCCTCGACGATCCCCCGGTGGTGACAATCGGGCCAGCCGTCCAGTCGGTTCCCCAGGGCTCCACAACGGATATCCTTGTGTACCGCACGGGTGGTGATCTGACCCAGCCAATCACGGCCTTCGTCGGGCTGGGGTTGGATGGTGAAGGCGATGCGCTTGCGATATGGGGGGCAGATTACACCATCGCTGGAGAGCCGACAGACACCGTATCCCTGGGCGCCAGTGGTGGCAGTGTCACGTTCGCCGCGAACGAGACATCGATGGATTTGATCGTCACCACGTACATCACGGGCAACTCCGGTGGTCAGTCGTCAGGGTCGGGAAGCACCACGATCAACATCACGGCGGACGACGGATTCCGCATGACCGTCTTGCCGGGGGGCAACATCTACGTCGCCGGGAACAACGGGACAGGCGGAGGGATGAGCGGCACCGGCAACGCGACGACCGCAGATGTCCGGATCACCAACCCGGCTGGCAGCGGAGGTGGGAGCGGCTCCACTGGTGGTGGGACCGGGAGTGGGAGCGGAAGTGGGAGTGGAAGTGGCTCAGGCAGTAATGGTTCCGGAAGTGGGAACGGAAACGGCTCAGGCAATGGGAGTGGTGAGGGGGCCGGCTCAGGCTCCGATGTGGGCGGCTCAGGCACCGAAGGGGCCGATAGCGGCGGCGGAGCGATTGGTGGGTACGTGTGGAATGATGCCAACCACGATGGGCTGTGGGACAACGGGGATATGGGGCTCGGTGGGGTCTTTGTCGAACTGGAGGATCCCGCCGGGAACGTGCTCATGACCACCACGACTGCGGCGGATGGCTCCTACGACTTCACCGGGCTGGCGGACGGCAGCTATCAGGTGGTGTTCATCGCCCCGAGTGGGGACACGACGGAAAACGGGACCAACGAATCGATCACCAGCCTGGTCATTGGATCAGGCCAGACCCTCACGGGCATCAATGCCGGCCTTCTCCTCAACACCACGAATGGGGGTACATCCTCCGCCTGATCCAGGAACCAGCAAAGGCTGTCACATTCCAGAGGCAAGCATCGGTCTAACGGGAGNNTATACGTCTATTCACTTGAACACTACGAATGGGGGGACTTCCTCTGCATGATACAGGAACCCGTAGAGGCTACCACATTCCAGAGGCCGGCATTAATCTAATGGGAGGGCGAGGCTCCTGCCGAGCGTGATGGTGTTAGGCTCGGCAGGAGCCTCGCCCTCCCATATATACGTCTATTCACTTGAACACCACGAATGGGGGGCCTACCTCTGCCTGACCCAGGAACCCGCAGAGGCTGTCACATTCCACGAGCCAGCATCGGTCTAACGGGAGGGCGAGGCTCCTGCCGAGCGAGTGGTACGGCTCGGCATGAGCGTCGCGCTCCCGTTTATACGTCCAATCGTCTTCCCATTGATGCGACCGTCTCAACGGGTTCTTGTATCAGGCCAAGATCTCCTTCACCACCCGACCGTGAACATCGGTCAGGCGGTAGTCTCGGCCCTGGAACCGGAATGTTAGCCGGGTGTGGTCGAACCCCAGCAAGTGCATGATGGTGGCCTGAAGATCGTGGACGTGAACCTTGTCCTTGGCGACGGAGAAGCCGAGTTCGTCGCTCTCCCCGTGTGTGTGCCCCGCCTTGATTCCGCCCCCGCAGAGCATCAGTGAATAGCAGTCCGGGTAGTGGTCCCGGCCAAGGATCTGGCTGCCGGCGGTGCGACCCTCCCGGAACGGTGTGCGGCCAAACTCACCGCCCCAGATCACCAGCGTGTCGTCGAGGAGGCCGCGGTTCTTCAGATCCTGGATGAGTGCGCCGACGGCCTGCGCTGTCACTGTTCCCTTCTTGGTCAACCCGTCGCGAATATCCTCCCCCGGCCCGGTTCCGTGGAAGTCCCACCCCCAATCGAAGAGCTGAACGTAACGAACTCCCTGCTCAACCAGCCGCCGCGCGAGCAGGCAGTTGTTTGCGAAGCTCCCGGCCCCTGGCTTGGCCCCGTAGGCGTCGAGAATCTTGGGCGACTCCTTCGTGATATCCATCACATCGGTGGCGGACATCTGCATCCGGAATGCGAGTTCATACTGAGAAATGCGCGTCTTCGTTTCCGGATGACCCATCTCCTTCGCCTGGAGTTCGTTCAGATCCTTCAGGGCGTCGAGGCTGGTTCGACGCATCCCGCGATCCATCCCCGGGGGGTCGGACAGATACAGGACGGGTTCTCCCTTGGACCGGCACTGAACCCCCTGGAAGACGCTCGGCAGGAACCCACTTCCCCAGCATCCCTGTCCACCACTCGGCTGTACACCATTCGAGATCAGAACCACAAACCCGGGCAGGTTCTGCGATTCACTCCCCAGCCCGTAGGTGACCCAACACCCCAGACTCGGGCGGCCCTGTCGAGCAAAACCAGTGTACAGGAGGAGTTCGGCCGGAGCATGGTTAAACTCATCCGTCTTCATCGATCGGATGACAGTCACTTCGTCGGCGACCGCGTGAAGCCCGGGGATGGCATCCGACATCCATACCCCGGCCCTCCCCCGTTGCTTGAACGGCTGGCGCGTGCCGAGCAGCTTCGGCACACCCGAGGTGAACGCAAACCGCTTTCCTTTGAGGAACTGGTCCGGGCAATTCTCCCCATCGTGCTTGATCAACTGCGGTTTGTAGTCGAGCAAGTCGAGGTGCGGCGGAGCGCCCGACATATGCAAGTAGATAACCCGCTTCGCTTTCGGGGCGAAGTGCGGCGATCGCGGAGCGAGTGGCCTGTCAGCGGAGATGCCCTGCACATCGGCGCGGGCCTCGCCGAGGAGCTGTGAGAGGGCCAGCGCCCCCAACCCCACCGAAGACCCCTGGAGGAAGTTCCGGCGGGTCACATTGAGGAGAGATTCGAGGCGGGGGTGCATCAGTGAGATCCCATAAGGCAACCGACAGAAGGAAATCGACCACGGTCATGTGCAGCAGTGGGTCTGCGTCTTCGCCCCGAAGGGTCGGCGGAGAATCGCCCAGGGTGGAGCCGGTTTCCGGTGAAACCCTGCGACACCGAAACCAAACACCAAACACCAAACACCAAACACTAAACACCAAACACCAAACACCAAACACCAAATCCGCTCAGCGTTTCATGAACATCTCGTCCAGGTTCAGCAGCACACTCCCGACGACAGTCCAGGCCGCGGCCTCACCCACATCCATCCCCTTCGGGAGAGGACCAAGTGGAACCGTGGCGAACTGGGTCGCCTTTTCAGGGCTTTTGGCATACCGGGCTTTTGCGTCGGTGTAGAGCGCGACGAGTCGAATCACCTCTGCGTCGGTCGCAGGGCGAGAGAGGCAGACGCGAATGGCGAACGCGACCCGAGCGGCCGGGTCAGGTCCGCCCTCCTTCATCACCCGTCGGGCCAGACCCTGGGCGGCCTCAACGTAAACCGGGTCGTTCATCGTCACCAGCGCCTGCAAGGGGGTGTTCGTCCGCGCACGACGGACGATGCAAATGTCGCGGTTCGGAGCATCGAAGGTTGACATCGAGGGGTAAGGGTTGGACCGCCGCCAGACGGTGTAAACACCCCGACGGAACTTGTCCTCCCCCGCACTCGTTTGCCAGTCGATCGAGCCGCCGAAGGCTGCGCTCACACCCAGATTCGGCTGCGGAGGACGGACCGACGGGCCATTCATTTTCGGGCTCAGCAACCCGGCTGCAGCAAGTGCCTGGTCGCGGACCATTTCGGCCGTCAACCGGACCCGCGGACCCCGAGCGAGGAGCCGGTTTTCGGGGTCGCGTTCGTACATCTCCGGGGTGACCCGAGACGACTGGCGGTAGGCGGCCGAGGTGACAAGGAGTTTCAGGAATGCCTTCACATCCCAGGGGTGTGGACCACTCGACAGTTCCACCGCCAGCCAGTCGAGCAATTCGGGGTGACTGGGCAACTCCCCCTGCGCTCCAAATTCCTCGCTAGTTCGAACAATTCCGACACCAAAGATCTGTTCCCAGAAGCGATTTGCGACGACCCTGGCCGTGAGTGGGTTATCGGGACTGACGAGCCAGTTCGCAAACGTGAGACGGCTGGCGGGTGCGCTTTTGGGCAGGGGTGGGAAGACAGTCGGTGTGCCCTCAGTCACTTCATCGCCCAGATCCAAAAAGTTCCCGCGGAACTGGAGGCGGGTTTTCCGTCGCTGGCCAGCCGTTAACTCCTGCATGACTGGCACAGTCGTTATGGGTTTCAAGGTCGCCAATTGTTTTTTCATTCCCAACAACATGGCCCGAGTGAGCCAGCCCGCGGATTTCCCTTTGAGCTTGGCCTCCAGGCCAACGATCATGCCTTCCAGGTGTTTTTTCTTGGCCAGCGACTCAGGATCCCAAAAAGGGAGAGTCGGACTCTCGTCCCCGCGATCCGCATCGGCCGTATTGTTGAAGAATGCAAAAAGCTGGAAGTACTCCTTCTGGGCAAGCGGGTCGAATTTATGGTTGTGGCACTGGCTGCACCCGATCGAGGTGCCCATCCACACCGTGAATGTGGTGTTGACGCGATCGACGACCGCCACGTTTCGAAATTCCTCGTCATTCGTCCCCCCTTCATTGTTCGTGAGCGTGTTTCGGTGAAACGCCGTGGCGATGAGTTGCTCGTCGGTCGGCTTCGGGAGGAGGTCGCCTGCCAGTTGCTCGACCGTGAACCGATCGAACGGTTTATTCGCGTTAAACGAAGCTATCACATAGTCGCGATATTTCCAGATGGTCCGGGGCGGGTCGTCGGCATACCCGGCAGAGTCCGCGTAACGGGCCAGGTCCAGCCACATTCTCGCCCAGTGCTCACCAAATGCGGGTTGAGCGAGCAGTCGGTCAACAAGCTTTTCGTAGGCGTCTGATGCGGTGTCCTTGAGAAATACATCGACCTCCTGGGGTGTTGGTGGGAGGCCGGTCAAGTCGAGCGTCACGCGGCGGATCAGCGTGTACCGGTCGGCCTCGGGAGAGGCAACAAGTCCATCCCGAACGAGCCGGGCCGCCAGGAACGCGTCGATCGGATTCCGAATCGGATACCGTTTGTCCCGGATCTCGGGGACAAGCGGACGGACTGGCTTGACATACGACCAGTGAGTGGCGAAAGCGGCCCCGGACTTCACCCACTGCGTCAAGATGTCCCGTTCGCGCGCCGACAGCACTTTCCCCGACTTGGGTGGCGGCATGATTTCCCCACGGTCCGGGCTGGTCACACGTTTCACCAACTCGCTTGCGTCCGGCTTTCCGGGGGTGACGGCCGCAGCGATCCCCTCGCGTGTGTCGAGCCGGAGATCGGCTTTTCGCTCCTTGTCGTCTGGACCGTGGCACGCGAAACAGTTGTTCGAGAGGATCGGCCGGACATCCCGGTTGAAATCCACCGTGGGGAGCGCCGGTTGGGCCGTGGCGAAACTCGAAAGAAAGAGCACCAACGCTGAAGGGAGTGCAGGTCGGGTACTCAGGGGGCAGGTAGACATAGACACACCGTATCGGCGTTGGGGGCAGGTGGAGAGTCGTCGGTGGGCCAATCCGAGGGCGGGTAGGCATCGTCTAGGGATAGAAGTAGTGTACCGTGTCACACGAAATGGCGTGAAGAAAAAACGGACTGACAGACCGGCGGGGTCGTGTCGATCCCCCAGAATTGATCAGTCGTGCTATGGGCATCACGAACAGCGGCAGAGGAAGTCGGATGGGAGAGCGTGATAACACCCAGAGTCCGAGGCTTCGGGGTTGAAGGATTCGACCGACCGGGGTGGGGTTGGCCGGGCTCTCCGGTCGTCCGGGTTTCGGCGATGAGGTCGGACGCCGCCTCGAACTGTCTGAGAGTCTGCAAGCTTCCCAGTTGAGTCCTCCCGAAGGCGTGTGATATCAACTAATGTACCCCGATTCCCAACTCCACCCGACCGCGCACGGCGTCCGGTAGAGTCAGGTGGTCGGCGTCCGCGATTCGACTGACACCCGGAGCTGCGATGATGTCTTCCTGGAAGGAACTCGTGCGGTCCTGGCTGAAGCCCTCGCCGCAGCGGGGCCGAAACCGACCGGTTCGTCGGCTCAACTTTGAGTCGCTTGAGAGTCGGGACACACCCTCCATTACCGTCACGGGTAGTTCAACTGCCTGGGCCCCCGTCGGCCCGACCGGGATCACGAATGCCTCGAACGTCGAGATCGGAACATCCCAGCAGAACATCGTGGATGGAGCGATCAATGGAGTCGCTGTTGACCCGTTCAACTCGGCCCACGCTGTGGTCGGTGCGGTCAACGGCGGTGTCTGGACGACATCAAATATCAACGCCCCGACCGTGACCTGGACCACGGGCAGCGATGACCTTCCCTCGCTGGCGATTTCCGAGGTCGCGTTCAACCCGGTCACGGAGGGTGTGGTCTACGCCGCCACCGGTAGCTTTACGGATGGCAGTCTCGTACCTAACGGTGTTTCGGGAGTCAGCACAGCGGGCGTCGGCGGAGCCGCGGTCGGACTGTACGAATCGACCGACGGTGGACAGACCTGGACAACCCAACTCGGCCTAAATACCTTCGCCGGGCTCCGAATCAACTCCCTCGTCCCGACCACACTCAACGGCGGGCAGACGATTTTCGTCTCGACGGCCGACGGCTCAGCTACGACCGGCCTCTATCGCTCAGATAACGGCGGTGCGAACTGGACCCAGGTGTCCGGCGAAGCGAACTCGGGGTTACCCGACCTGCCTGTGACGAGCGTGATCGCCGACCCGGGTGATCCGAATCGGTTCTATGCGTATGTGCTCGGGTCGGGGGGTGGGGTGTTCATGTTGGATGCGACCGGTGGGAACACCGCCTGGGTGAACATTTCCAACAACCTTCCGACCGGTGTGATCTCCGGTGCTGACCGCGTTCTGCTCGCGGCCAGCGGTTTCGGGGTGAATCCGGTGTACGCAGCGGTTGTGGGACCGGTGAACTATGGCTCGGGGCAAGGACTCCTCGGGGTCTACCGAGCGATTCCGTTCACCTCCCCACCCGTCGCTGGCCAGACCCCGACTACCACGTATGTGTGGGACGCAATCGGGCCGAACGGGTTGCCGCCCAGCATCATCCCGGGTGGAGGGGCAGCCGACAACTTCGGGTTTGTCGCCGACCCAAGTTCCGATTCCATCGTCTACATCGCTGGAGACAGCGTGAACTCGTCCGCAACTGGGGGTCTTGCGGGTGAGATGGTCCGAGGCGACGCGATTGCCGAAACCTGGACCACGGTCACCGCTTTGCCGAACCCATTGCCCGCCCCTGAGCCGGGGACAGTCAATCCCCTGGACCCCGGCCCACAGCCGACCACCGCGCCAGCATCGAATTTCCGGGATCTCGTATTCGATGGACTGTACACCATACTCGCTGGCACGGACGGCGGAATTTACCAATTGAGCAACCCCCAGGCCACCGGCACTGCTCCGATCTGGACATCCCGGAACGGGAACCTGCAAACGACCGAACTTTACAGCGTTGCGATCGACAACAAAGGAACGTCCACCCCGACGAGTTCGGTTCTGCTCGGGGCCTCTCAGGACAATGGCGCGGAGCACGCAGTTGGCGGCGCATGGGCGCAAGTGAGCCAGGGGGGCGATGGCACCCTCGTCGAGACGGACAACACGAACAAGTACGAGTACTACGGGACGAGCAACCTCACTCAGTTTTATCGCCGCAACCCGAACGGGACGCTTGTCAGTCTGCCAGCCACGATCACCGGGAGTGGCTTGAGTCTCGACGGGGACTCAACCTTCAACCCGGTCTTCGCCTTCAATCAGTCGAACCTGAACGAGTTCCTGATCGATGGGCCAACTGGCTCGACGCAGCTTTTCCTGTCAACCGACAACGGAAATACATTCACCTCCGTCGGAGGATTGAACGGGGCACAACCGCAGAACGTCCCGAACATTGGCTCGTCCACAAGTACCCAAATCACTGCTGCCGCTTACGGTACGTCGGAACTGCGCAATGCGGCCTACGTTGCCACGGACGACGGGAACATTTCCATGTCGTTTGACATCACCCAGAACAATGGGAGTTTCACGTATACGGACTTTCAGAGCGTGGCCGGGGGAGCACCAGCAACGGCAATCGCGATGGATCCCACCAACCCGTTGATTGCGTACGCTGTGACCAACAGTGGTGTGTACTTGACGACAAATGGGCAATCCTGGGTGAACGTCACCGGGAACCTGACCGAACTCGTAGCGGGTGGCGGGCTCACTAATTTGTATAGCCTTGTCCTGTTTACGACCAATACCGCCACGAACCCGAATGACGATTATCTGCTCGTGGGCGGGTTTGGCGGAGTGTATAAACTCTCGGTTGCAAACGCCCTCCAGGCGGATTATAGCTGGGGCAAATTTGGTGCGGGAATTCCGAATGTTCTCGTCTCTTCCTTGACCTACGACCCCCTGACTGACTCACTCCTCGCGGGCACATATGGCCGCGGGGCGTTTCGGCTTCTCAACGTCTCCAAGTCTCTCACATCGACCCCAGTGGTTGTCGATGTAGTCGGCGGGGTCGGGCCGAACGCTGTTGCTGTGTTCCCCGACACAGGCGACCCAGCGGACTACACCGTGACCGATGGCCTCGGAAATCAAGAATCCTTCCCGTCAGATACCTACCCCGTCGTCTCGGTCTCGCTGACGGGGGGAGCGACAGCAGCGTACATTGGCAGCTCTGGCCCAGGGGTGGCTGGCACAACAACCCAACTTGGGGTCCAGGTGATCGTCACCGGCCTTGGGGCCACTACCGACTCGCTGATCATCGACGATTCGGCCGATCCAACCGTCGAGCAAGTGAACATCACCCCGGACAGTGGCTCGGCACCGGGAGAGATCGGACTCGGCGCAGGTGACACGCTGTTCGGAGTGGGGGGCTCAATCCAGTTCAGCGGGTTCGATGCCGGTTCAATTCAGTTCAACCTCGGGAGTGGGGCCAACACGGTCGACATCGACGATGCGACGAACTCGGCCGGAGCCTCGAATTCCACGGTCGCGACATACACCGTGACGTCGACTGGAGTCACCCGGTCGAGTGGAGATCAGTTCGTATTCAATGGTCTGGTGAACCTGAACCTGAGCGGATCAAACGGCGCGGACACCTACAACGTCCAGTCCACTTCCGGCACGACCTCGGTGAGTGGTGGCACAGCGAATAACACCTTCAACGTGACCTCCGCTGCACTGGCCGGTGCATTGACGGTCAATGGAGGCACCGGAACAAACACTCTGAACTTGACCGGCACCGGCCAGGACGACGCGGTGACAGCCCAGTTGACCGACCCAACCGGCGGAGGAAACTTTGCGGGGCTTACGCAACCCGTGACATTCACGCAGATTCAGAATGGTAACTTCAATGCACTGGGAGGAGTCACCTCCTTCGCATTCGACGACTCCACCGGTATCGCCTCAGGAACCGCCACCGACCTCTCAGCGGGGATGGTGTACACCCCTGCCAGTGCGACATCTGGCTCAATCGCGGTGGGGAGTGAATTTGATCTGAACATCGCCGCGATTACCGACGGACTGACGCTCGATGGGGATGGGACCGGGGCGGGCACCCTCGACACGCTCCTGGTTCTTGGCACCAGTGGACCAGGACTTTCCGTTCTTGGCGAACCCGTGATCGGTAACGGGCAGGACCAGATCACCGTCAGCGACTCGCAAGTGAGCATTACAAGCGTGATTGCTGGGGCACTTCTTTCTCCCAGCCTGGCGACGGAATCCGGATCGAGTGCTGCGACATTCACGACGCTCTACGTCCTCACGGGGGCTGCCTCCGGTTCACTCGGTGATCAGGTCACTGTCACGCCATCACTCAACCTCAATCTCGTGGTTGATGCCTCGGGTGGAAGTTCAACCGCTGGGAATAGCGTGATCGTCTCTGGTGTCGGTCCATTTACATCGGCTGAGACCTCCGACCCGACTTACGGCCCACCCCAAACCCGGATCACTGATGTCGGCACAGCCGGAACAGTCGGCCTCATCGGGTTCACCACGACATCGTTCGAGGGGCCTGGTCTGCCCGGCGGAATGCAGAGTAGCGGGATGATCGCAGTGGGTACCCAGGCTGGACCGCAGGCCGAGGTCCAGGTGTACGACCGGCTGACCGGCGATCTCCGATTCACGATCGTCCCGTTCCCTGGCTTTGACGGTGGATTGTCGATC
Source organism: Gemmataceae bacterium (assembly GCA_003136315.1). Lineage (GTDB taxonomy): Bacteria > Planctomycetota > Planctomycetia > Gemmatales > Gemmataceae > Urbifossiella. The sequence continues at coordinate 16,402 of PLDW01000315.1, forward strand.
GCTGTCGGAGATGTGAGCGGTGATGGAATCGACGACCTGATCATTGGGGCTGGGGCTGGCGGTGGCCCGCTGGTCGAGGTTTACAGCGGGCTCGACGGACAACCAATCGGATCGTTCTATGCTTATGCCTCCTCCTTCCGGGGCGGTGTGAACGTGTCCGCGGCAGACACAGACAACAGTGGCCACGCGAACATCGTCACCGGTACCGGACCGGGCGGCGGGCCAAATGTCCGCATCTTCGATGGGCAGACCGACGCCCTGATGGAAAGCGTGTTCGTTTACGATTCCACTTTCCGCGGTGGCGTGAATGTTGCCGTCGGTGACGTGACCCAGGCTGGGGTTCCGGACCTCGTGACCAGCACCGGAGCGGGAGGAGGTCCGCGCGTTCTCATTCTCAATGCCAGCAACCTGACCCAGATCGGGAGTTTCTACGCCTTCAACTCGAATTCGCGGGCGGGATTCTCGATCGCTGTCGCGGATGTGATCGGCGATGGGCTTGCCGATATCATCGTCGGGTCGGGACCAGGAACTCCCAACGAGATCAAGGTCTTTACTGGACCCACTGAGTCGCTGTACTCCGATTTCTACCCCAACAATTCGGCCAACCTCACTGTGGGTCCAAACCCTGCTGAAGCGACGGGTGTCCAGGTTGGGACTGCCGACGTCAATGGAGACGGGATCGCCGATGTTCTTGCGGTGGACGGGCCGGGGTCCCCGCCGCTCCTCGACGCTTTCCAACTCAGCGGGGTGACCGAGCCTAACCATGTACTCTTCCCGGTCCTCCAGCAAATCCGCTCGCAGCTTCTGTATAATGGCGCAATCACGACTGGCCTGGTCGTCGCCGGCGGCGATTGACGACTTTCTCCCCTTCCTCACTCCGCACCCGGGGACGAAATCCCCGGGTGTGTGGCTTTTTGCGTTCCGCCCGCGTCTGGATCGAGCACCGTTGGACGAAAGCGACATTGGGAACGATTTCCGATTGGAAGACCCTCAAGAGGTGGCTAAGCTAGCTGAACACTTGGGAATCGTGTCACAAACGACTGGCAAGTCTTGACGCGGGAGAAGCCATCATGTCGAGTCACCGAGCCTTTGCGATTCTCTTTCAGGTCGTCATGCTGTTCGCTATCGTGGGCTCCTCTCCTGTGGTGGGGGGCGCAGACAACGATCCTGTCAAGGTCGCGGGAATCCTGATCGACAAGAGTGACAACGCGATTACCGTGAAGGGCGATGGTGACGAGGAACCCATCAAGTATCTCATCGGTGATGGCTCAGATAAAAAACTGAAAGACGCTCTCAAAATGATCTTCGGTGCCAGTCGAGTGCAACTCACCTACAAAAAAGATGGTGATTCACGAAATTTGGTCAGTATTAAGAAGCAGATTTTGAAAGCCTCGGGGACGGTAACGGGTACAGTCGTGAAAGTGTATAACGATTTTTGGGTTGAGGTCAAACCCAAGACTGGGGTCTCCGACGCCTATGCTCCCAGTGGTACCAACTATAAGAACAAGGAGTTCATGGACCAACTCAAGGGGCTCCAAAAAGGCGATTCGGTGACGATCACATTTACCACGGATTTCGAGCGACATCGTATCGAGACACTTCGGAAGAACAAGAATTGACATGCCTCGATCTCCTGGAGGGAACGAGGCGGTGAACCAAGGAGTCTCGGAGAAGAGTGGCCTGCGAGGGAAAAAGACATTCACGCTGCGTCGAACCCGGGAAGGGGGGGTTGGATCGTCACCCGTGGCGCAGCTGCCGTCAAGACATGTGGACCCACCGGTAAGGACCGGGGCCTGACACGATGGCCAGCGTTTGGGTGGCGCGTGAGCGGAACGCTCCGGGCGGGGACATCCTGGCGCGCGGTGATGACCACCGCCGCGGGGTTTAGGTCGGCCAGGGCGTTGCGTCCGGCGGCCTCGGCCAGCCAGGGGTGGTTGCAGTCCTTGCTCAGGTGCAACTGGATGAGGTGTGAGGGGAACCCCACACCCGATCTTGCTGCGATCATCCGCGTGAGGTCGGCCGCCTGGCGGTTCGACAGGTGGCCCGAGTCGCTGAGCACACGCTGCACCAGGAATGCTGGCCGCGAACTGTTCCGCTCCATCTTCTCGTCGTGGTTGAACTCGACCGCGAGACCATCCACACCCGTAAAAGCGTCAACGAGTTCGTCCGACGCGCACCCCAGGTCGGAGGCGTGGCCAATGGCCCAGGCCGGATCGCCGAGCCCGTCATCGTAATCGAACCGGAATGCGAATGTGGGGTCGGAGTCGTGCGATACCCGGATCGGACGGCAGGTGAGGCCGGGGGCGAGTTCCAGCCGCTGGCCCTCGGAGTAGATGCGTGTCAGATGCGCGGTGTGAAGCGGACCGAATGACGGTGCGACGGTCGCGAGGTGCTCGAGCTGGGCGGGGTGAGCGTAAACGGGGATTCGCCGGTTTCGCAGATGGGCCAGCGTGAGGTCTTTCCAGTGGTCGCCGTGGGTGTGGGTGAGGATCACGGCATGGACGTGGTCCCAGGACCGTCCGATGGCACTGAGCCGGGAGGAAAGAAACCGGGGGTGAAGGCCGCAATCGATCATCAGCCCGAACCCGGCCACTTCGAGGAGCGTGGCGTTTCCGCTACTGCCGCTGGCCAGGACTGTAAACCGCGCAGACATCGCGGTCGGACTCCGTATCGCACCGCAAACTGCGGGCAGTTTGTGATAAGATTGTGAGGTATTTGGTGGGGTTTTTCGTTTCCGAATGACCGCCTCCGCACACCAAACACTTCATTAGTTGTACCTTCGGGAACCGATCAGGGGAAGACTGGTAGCGGGTGCTCTGGCTGGTTCGAGCGGGGTTGCCATTTCCCGCTCGGGCGGCTGAACATCAGAGCCGGTCACGATTTCCTTGCGATTGGGCGATGAGATTGATATGGTTGGGTAGGGGATGAGAATGGCATCAGACGAGGGCCGGTTATGGCCGAGCAGCAGACGATTCTGATCGTGGACGACGACCGGGAGCTGGTCGAGGGTTTACGGGCGGTGCTGGAGCGCCAGGGCTACCGGGTGATGCAGGCCCACGACGGTCACCAGGGGAAGCAAGCGATTTACACCCAGCAGCCGGATCTCGTGATTCTCGACATGATGATGCCACGGATGGGCGGGTATCCGGTCCTGGAGCACTTCAAGGGGAAGGCCGATGCCCCGCCGATCATCATGATCACAGCGAATGAGGGGAGCCGCCACAAGGCTTACGCCGAGTATTTGGGCGTGATCGACTACATCCGCAAACCCTTCGCGATGGAGCGGCTCCTGGAGGCGGTCAACAAGTGCCTCCGCCCGAAGCAAAATCCGGCCTCAACGGATGGCGATGCCCCCTAGCATGGATTCGCCATCGTTGTGCTCGAAGCATTGATTGGCAGAATGTCTTGTCGTTGCAGACTTGAGATTGCGAACGCCGCCTGGCGTCCGACTTCGCAGGCTAAAACCTGCGGCTACAGATATTGACGTTGCTTTCCCTTCACAGTAGCACAGGAGGAATGACCAATCCCTCAGGATGCCCATCATGCCCAACGACACGGTCGACATCGCGATTGTCGGGGCCGGTGTTTCAGGTGTTTACACAGCCTGGCGACTCAAGGAGCACGACCCGACCCAAAAGATCGTCGTTTATGAATCGAGCGACCACATAGGAGGTCGTCTGCTCTCGCTACGACCACCCGAGATCCCCAACATGGTCGCGGAACTGGGTGGAATGCGAATTCTCCCGGCTGTCCAGCCGCTCATCAAAAGCCTCATCGTCAAGTTGAACAAGAAGCTTCCCTGCGCTGAGCGAATCGACCTGTACGACTTCCCCGTCGACCAGCCGCAGAATCTGGCCTACCTCCGCGGCACTTACTTGCGTCTTTCGGATTTTGAACAGCATCCGGAGAAGGTGCCCTACTCGGTCACCTATTTGGAACGGGGGATGACGGCCGGGAAGCTGATTATCAACGCGATCGAACAAATCGTGCCTGGAATTACACGGGCGGACCTCAGCGAGGAGGATCGCCGCGTGATGGCCCGGGATGCGGAGTTCGGCGGGGTCAAGCTTTACAAGCAAGGGTTTTGGAATGTCCTGATGCGGATCATCAGCGGAGAGGGTTACCTGCTTGGCATCGATGCCGGCGGCTACAACTCGACCCTCTCGAACTGGAACGCAGCCGACGCTATCCCCTGGTTCCTCTCGGACTTCGGTGTTAACGCCAAATATCAGGGGTTCCGCAAAGGGTTCCAGCAGGTGCCTCTCTCGCTGGCCAAACTCTTCAAAGACCTCGGCGGCGAAGTGTATCTGGATCGCCCACTCGTTGGTTTCGATCAGAAGGAAGGCGAGTACGAACTGACTTTCAAGGATCAGCCGCCGGTGAGAGCGAAGGCGTTAATCCTCGCCATGCCGCGCCGGTCGCTGGAGTTGATCGCTCCCAAGAGCCCACCCCTGCAAGGGGATCAGCTCTCGGAGTGGATTCGAAGCGTGACCCCCAGACCACTCTTCAAGCTCTTCACCACCTACGCCAACCCCTGGTGGCGTGCCGCAGGGTTCTACAAGGGGAACGACTTCGTTCCAGTTGAGGCGGGGCGAACCGTCACCGACCTGCCCGTTCGACAGACCTATTACTGGCCCAAGGACGACGGTACGCCGGCCCAGACCGGTCCTTCGATGCTCATGGCGAGCTACGACGACGGCACCAATATCGGCTTCTGGGACGGACTGCGGCGTCGCCGCGGACTACCTCGGAAAGACGTTCCGGACGATCCTGTGTACGCGGATTTTGAAGGTCCTGGTGATAAGGCGGAGGTGACGAGTTGTCCGGGATCGGATGATTGGCACAAGCATCGTGCTCCGAAGCGGATGGTGCTCGAGGTGGCGCGCCAGCTCGCGACAATTCACGGACTCTCCCACACACCTGATGTCCGCAGTGCGGCCTACCGCGACTGGGGCGACGATCCCTTTGGTGGCGGGTGGAATAGCTGGAACATTGGTGTGCGCAGCAAGGTTGTCAAACAGCAGATCGTCCAACCGTTCCCCGGTGAGCGATTCCACATCTGCGGCGAAGCCTACTCCGACGCGCAAGGCTGGGTGGAAGGAGCCCTCCAGACCGCCGACATGGTGCTCCAGAAGTTCGGACTCGGCTCGCTGTGAGGCTGGCGAGCCAATTTATTTGTGCATCAGCCAGATGGAAATCTCCCGTGAGTGGCTGGGCCTTTCTCACCTCTTCCCTTCTGGGGAAGGTCGCCGCGAAGGAGGCGGGGGGGCTCAAGCTTGGCGTGTCGAGAAGGCTTAGGATATGGCTCAAGATAACTTCCTGTATCCGTTATGGTAGAACCAGCACAGTACTGCTGTATCCATGCCCACTCAAAGCAGTGGGCATGGCACCCGGTACCCGGCGTGAGGGGCAATCCGGATCTCACCCGAAGAGTTGCAGGGTGCCATGCCCACTGCTTTGAGTGGGCATGAAGGCACCCCGACCAATCAGGAATTTCCCAGCACCGGCAGCGATTCCCACGATAAGAATCTGGCCCAGAATCACTTCCAAAGTGGACAAGTCCGAGCAGCGGTTCAAGCCGACTTTCACACGATATCGGCAAGTTATCCTGGGCCAGATCCTTACCCTCTTCCGACCGAGGGGTCTTGATCCTCTCGACCGTATCTCCCCTTCGCCTGGCTCCGGGCGATCGTGACCATCTCTACTGGACTCCCCCTCACTCCTCGCTCAGCGCCGAACGGGCGATGGCGCGTTGCACGTCTGACCGGTGCCGATTATCATCCACCTGAACAAGACCCTCCGACCCGCCCCCGGACCCGAACATGGCCAAGACGACTTCTCCCGGCGTGAAGGTCAAGCCGCCGACCCCGCTCCTACTGAAACCCTTGAAGGTTGATGATTGGCCAGGCTTGTTCCAGACGCTTGGCAAACTCCCCCTCCACGTTTCCCAACGGGACTTCGGAGCTTTCTTTTCGGAGGCGGTCAAGGCTCTGAGCTACGTGAAGTTCAAGGACAGACCCCGGGAACTCGCTTGGGTTCTCATTCATAGATCCATGATCCGGGCGGTCTATGATCTATTAGACGATCTTAGCCGATACCATCACATTGACGTAGCTCAACTCAGAGGCTCGGCAAACCTTCGGCGACTCGACGACGAGTTGGACAAACTCGATATGACGCTCGATCAGTCATTCCTCGACCACCCTGGATGGTGCCCGTACGTGCGGAGTGTCTGTCGCCGCGTTCGGGAGTGGTTGGTTGCCACCGGGGTGTCGGTTGTGGTGGCGGATAGATTGGCCTGGCAGATGCCCCGCGAATTCACGATCCGGATGAGTGACGAATGGTTCAAGAACCAGGAGGCGTTGAAATGCCTCATGCCGGAACACCGCGAGACCCCTTTCACCCCTGCCGTTGCAGAGGAATTCGAGTGGGTACAGTACGCCGCGACCCTCCAGGAACAGGCCGACCGCCGGGTGTTCGAGGAGGATTTTGGAGTGCGGTCCGTGTACGTCCCCCTCAGAGCCTACACCGACCGGGACGACGGCGCGAGAGTGACCCGGACGATCGGGATGGTCGAGGAGATGCTCGACCACTGGCTCGAAGCGGGGCGTGCGGACGACGATGTGCGGGTGGTCGAAGGCGACCCGGGGGCCGGGAAGTCCACTCTCGCCCGGATCTACGCGGCCGACCGGTTTGGGAGAACCTTTGGCGGGCGGCAGTGGCGGGTCGTGTTCGCTCCACTCCACCACCCCGCATTCCAGGAGGAACGGCCCCTCGATCAATCTGTCGCTGCATACTACGAATCGATTGGTGCTCCTCTCGTCAAGCCTCTCGACCGGGACGCCCCCGACCCGACCCTGCTTATCCTGGACGGGCTGGACGAACTCTCCCGCTCCGGGCATGTCGGGCTGGATGTGATCCGGGCGTTCATGTCGACCGTGGTCGGCCTCAAAGACTGGTGGAATACGGGTCAGAACAAAGCTCGGCTGCTCGTCCTGGTGTGTGGAAGGCCAATTGCCGCAGACGTGGCGCGAAAGGTTGTTCGCCGATCGGACGCTATCTTGAACCTCCTTCCGTTCGTGACCGAGGGGATGGACCTCGCCAGGTCTGCTGAAGGGAAGGAAGCGATCCTCAAAGGGCAGACCACCATTTTGAAGGAAGACCAGCGTGCCGATTGGTGGGACAAGTACGCAGTTGCTCGTGGGCGGACGCCGACTTCCGACGCCTACGAGGAGATCAAAGAGAATTCGGCCCTGACTCCGATCACCGCCCAGCCCCTGTTGAACTATCTGGTAGCGTTCCTCCGTGAGAGCAGCGAGGATGCGAAGCTCCCGGATAACCTCTGTGACATTTACGATATGCTCCTCCGACGGGTGTGGGAACGGGGGTGGGACCGACTCCAGGTTCCAGCGGTCGGCAAATTGGAATTCCCGGAATTCTGCACCCTACTGGAGGAAGTCGCGGTCGCGGCCTGGCATTCGGGGGACTCCAGGAACATCAAGGTGAGCGCTGTCCAGGATCGGCTGACGTCTAAACAGAGAGAGCGGTTGTTGGAACTTGAGAAAAAAGTCGAGGATGGTGTACTCCGGTTGCTTCTCGGGTTTTTCCTCCGACCTCGCGGGCAGGTGCGAGGGGACGAGGTCTACGAGTTCACGCACAAGTCCTTCGCTGAATACCTGATTGCCCGCCGCATTGCTGGTTTGCTGAATGAGTTGGCGGAAGACTGGAAGCATCCGAGCCCTCGCCATCCCTGGAATGACGAGCAGGCTCTGATTGAGTGGGCAAAACTGCTCGGCCCCACCCGGATCGACGACGACATCGTGCGGTTCATCCAAGAAGAAGGGAGCCGTCTCGGAAACGACAGAGTCGAGGGCTGGCAGGCGATGCTGCCTCGCCTCCTCGAAACGGTCATTCGCGACGGGATGCCAATGCACCAGATGTTGGCGAAGATCAAGCCCGAACCAACTTATCGCGAGATGGATCGCTGGGCCTTGAACGCTGAACTGGCCATACTCCGGGGTCTCGGAATCTGCCGAGACCTACTTGGTAGAGCGATCAGAATCAACGGCCTCGATGCCCAGTTGAGAGAATGGATCGGGGGACGATGGTCCCACTTGATGGCTGGGTTGTCCTATGCCTTCCTTGATCTCCAGAACGTCGAACTCGAAAATCGCGAACTCCTCGGTATTAACCTCCGCGGAGCAGACCTCCGAAGGGCGAATCTATTCTTTGCGGATCTCCGCGGAGCGGATCTCAGCAATGCAATCCTCAGCGATGCGTCACTCTCGACGACGCGCCTCTCGGGAGCAGACCTCAGCGGCGCGATCCTTAGTGGTGTGTTCCTTGGAGGGGCGGGAGCCGAGGGAGCGAATTTCTTTCAGGCTAACCTCTCTAGGGCGGATCTCGGTGAAGCCCAGCTCGGCTGTGCTAACCTGGCCAGGGCGGACCTTTCTGGAGCAAACCTTTGGAACGCGAACCTTGTTGGAGCGAGTCTCGCTGTGGCGAATCTCAGCAGTGCGAATCTCAGCAAGGTGGATCTCAGCAAGGTGGATCTCACCCAGGCGAACCTCCAGGGGGCGAATATGAGCGGGGCGAGAGGGATCGATGTGGAGCAACTCCGAACAACGATTGGCGAGCCAGCCTTCATGCCGGACGGCAAGCCCCCCCGCATGAACTGGCGGAAGCAACCCGCCGCACCCCGGAAACGATCGCCCCGGAAGCCGAAGAACGCCCCTCCGACCCCCGGACCGCCCGCGACCGACACACCCTCCTAACCGCATTCACAATCCCATGCGAAGCTGCCGTCAATGACCCACCCCACCCCGAAGACTCCCGGAACACGAACGGGGTGTGATGGGTGCAAACCCATAGCGGTGCAGTTTTTCGGTCAGGGGTTTTCCTGATACATGAGCCCGGTAAGGTTGTCGCATTTGCAGTCGGGGTTGATGAAAGTAGGCGACTCGCTCCGCGAGTCGCCGTTT
>PLDW01000508.1:0-2157 GCA_003136315.1 Gemmataceae bacterium
CAGAAAGTGTAACAGAATAGAGTGGGCAGAGTGTCCAAGTATCGCGCAAGCGGGGCAACCCAGAATGTCGCTACCGGTAATCGAGATCCCGACCAAGTTCCACCTGTCGCTCAACGTCCCGGATCTCGGGCGGGCGGTGGACTTCTACCGCGTCCTCTTCGGGGTCGGGCCGGCGAAGCTCCACGATGATTACGCCAAGTTTGAACTGGACGACCCGCCCGTCGTGTTCTCGCTCGTTCCGCACCCACCCGGCCCGGGGGCATCCCTCAGCCACATCGGGTTTCGGGTGACGAGCGACGATACGATCCAATGCTATCGCGACCGCCTCGAAGCAGCCGGAATTTGCACAGACGCCCAGGACGGTACGGTTTGCGGGTACGCGAAACAGAACAAGTTGTGGGTGAAAGATCCGTTCGACAACTTCTGGGAAGTCTACCGGGTTGAGGAAGACGTGCGGCCGGAGCTGGTCCGCAAGAGTGTCGAGGGGAAGGCAGCCCGGGTCGACACCGAGCAGTGTGGCGAGAAACCCGCCGCAGCCATCATCTGGGAGCACTTCGTCACCAACGCACTCCCGGACCGCATCCCCCACCCGGACGCGACGGTCGACGAAGTCCGACTGGTCGGAACCTTCAACGCCGATCTGTCCGAGTCGCAGCGTGCGTTTCTGATCGCTGAGGCGGCCCGCGTGTTGAAGCCGGGCGGGAAGGTGCTGACCCACGGGTTAATGGGTGATCGGCCGTTCCCGGGGGCACAGCCGAAACTCCCCGGCCTGGCCGCGATGGTGGCCCGGGTTCCGGTACAGGCGGAACCGATCGAGGCGTTCCGGCGGGCGGGCTTTGTCGGGGTGCAGGTCGTGAAGTATCCCGACCGGCCGTGGTTCACCCACGATGGGGTCGAACTCCGTGAGGTGAAGCTGATCGCCTGGAAGCCTGGGGCCGCGTCCACCTCGGGCGAGTCGCGGCAGGTGCTCTACAAGGGGCCGTTCGCCCGGGCAACGGCCGACGGGGGGCACCAGTTCGAGCGCGGCAAGCGAGTGGCGGTGCCTTCGGCCGTGTGGGACCAACTCCGGCTCGGCCCGACGGCCGAGCAGTTTCTATTCTTTGAGCCCGGCCCGATGGGGGCTTGTGATCAAAAATGAATTTAACCACAGAGTCACAGANNCTCTCTGTGACTCTGTGGTGAAACTGTTTTGTTGGAGGCACCCTATGATAACAACGGCGACCCGATTCCACGTCGGGCTGCACAGCGCCGACCTTGCCCGGTCGGTCCGCTTCTATCGCGCCCTTCTTGGGGTTGAACCAGTCAAGGATCTGCCCGACTACGTCAAGTTTGAGACCGACCGACCGCCCATCGTCCTCGCGCTGTACCCGAGCCCTCAGCCGGTTGGTGGGCCGCTCAACCACGTCGGGCTCCGGTTCCCCGATTCGACGGCTCTCGTCGAGGTTCAGCGGCGGTTGGAGGAGGCCGGGATCGCGACCCAGCGGCAAGAGGGGGTCGAGTGCTGTTACGCCCGGCAGACCAAGTTCTGGGTGACCGACCCGGATCGGGTGCTGTGGGAGGTGTACACCTTACATGAGGACATTGACCACTCCGGATTCGACGACCCGCCTCCCCCACAAACCCCACCAGCCGAGGCTGTCTGGCAGCACCGACTAACCGACCCGATCCCGNNCCTCCCGACCGCCTGGCGTCGTTGATGGCTGAGGCCCACCGGACGCTCAAACCGGGCGGCAAGGTGTCTGTCCACGGGCTGGTCGGGGACAAGCCATTCCCGGGTGTGCCGAATCTTCCGGGGATGGCGTCGATGGTCCGCAGGGTGCCAGTCGAGACGGAGCCACTCGGAGCCCTCCTGCGGGCCGGGTTCGGCGGGCTCTTCTACGAGAAACTCGGGGACATCCACTGCTTCAGCGTCAATGGCGTGGAACTGCGCGAGTTACGACTGCACGGGTGGAAGCCCGGCCCGGCAGCCGGCACCGGCGCGTGTACAGTGGTGTATAAGGGGCCGTTCGAGCAGGTATCCTGTGAGTGTGGAGGGGTGTTCCGTCGTGGCGAAAAGGCCATTGTCTCCGCCCTGGTCGCCGGGTGGCTACGAGCTGGCCCGGCAGCCGACCAGTTCGCCTTCCTGAAGATGGAATTTTGAATCACGAAAGCACGAAA
>PLDW01000508.1:2206-11535 GCA_003136315.1 Gemmataceae bacterium
TTTCGTGATTCGTTTTCAAGAGAACTACCCCACGGAGGCCGGGAATATATGGGTCGTCTGCTTGCCATCGCGGGTGTACTGCTGAGCGTGGCCACGGTTCACGCTGCTCCCCCCGATCCGCAGAAACTCGCCGATCGGATCGACTCCCACATCGACGCCCGGGTGAAGGCCGGGAAGGTTACGCCCGCGCCTCTGGCCGAAGACGCCGAGTTCCTCCGCCGGGCCTACCTGGACATCACTGGCCGCATCCCGTCAACGCGCGACGTGTGCGACTTCCTCGCTGACACCGATCCAGGCAAACGGGCGAAGTTGATCGACGAGCTACTGGAGACCCCGCGACACGCTGGCCACTTCGCAGCGATCTGGCGGGCCGCGCTGGTCCCCGAGGTGACGGCAGTTCCCGAGGCCCGGGTCTTCCGGGCTGGGTTCGAGGGGTGGCTGCGGGGCCGGTTCCGGGCCAATACCCGCTATGACGTGTGGGTGCGTGAACTGCTCACTGTCCCGCTCAGTTCCGACGCCGAATCTCCGACACCCGCACTTCGGCGACCGGAAGACCCGAACCCGCTCGCCTTCTACGCGGTAAAGGAAGCGAAACCGGAGAACCTGGCCGCGGCCACCAGCCGGGTGTTTCTGGGGGTCCAAATCGAGTGCGCGCAGTGTCACGATCACCCGTTCGCCAAGTGGACCCGGGATCAGTTCTGGAACACCGCCGCATTCTTCGCCGGGGTCGAGCGACAGGGCGACGGCGTCTTCGCCCCGATCTCGGAGGCCGCTGGCCGGCATGAGATTGCGCCGGCCGCAGGCAAGAAACCGGTCCCAGCGCTGTTCCTGGACGACACGGATCTGAAGTGGAAGTCGGGTGTCAGCCCCCGGGTGCCGCTGGCCGACTGGGTGACCGCGCGGGCTAACCCATTTTTCGCCCGGGCGACGGTCAATCGGGTGTGGGGGCAATTCTTCGGCCACGGGCTGGTCGACCCCGTCGACGACTTCCGGGACGACAACCCGCCGACCCATCCGGAACTCCTGGACGAACTGGCAGGGGCATTTGCCGATTCGGGGTTCGACCTTCGGTTCCTCGTCCGGGCGATCTGCCGCACCCGGGCGTATCAGCGGACCAGCGCCCGCACCGATTCGACCCAGGACGACCCACGGCTGTTCGCACGGTCTGCGGTCCGCGGGCTGACTGGAGAGCAACTGTTCGACAGCCTGGTCCTGGCCACAGGATTCCGAGAGGGGTCTGGCCGCGGATCGCCACGGGAGCAGTTCCTGACTCGGTTCGCACTGGGTGGGAAGCCAGCCGAGCCGGAGACTTCCATCCCGCAGGCTCTGGCCTTGATGAATGGGAGGTTTCTGGCCGACGCGACCACTCTCGGGACGAGCCCGACGCTTACTGCGGTCTGCGAGACGCCCGGGATGACCACGGCCGACCGGGTCGAGGCCCTCTACCTCGCAGCACTCGGCCGCAAGCCCACGATCACAGAGCGGGATCGGATGATGAAATACGTCACCGACGCGAGCAAAGAGCGTCTGGCCGAGCGGTTCGGGGATGTGTTCTGGGTGCTTCTCAACTCGGCCGAGTTCCGNNGCTCGGCAGGAGCCTCGCCCTGCCATATATACGTTCAATCGTCTATTCATAGGCATGACAGTCACAATGGGTTCCTGAATGAGAGCGACTACGCATAGGTGTATTTAAACAACCATCAATCTGCCACAGAGGGCATGTCATGTCTTTGTTCCGCGTTCCGCGTTCCGCGTTCCGCGTTTCCCGGCGGTCGTTCCTCGCCGCCGGGTGTGGGTGGCTTCCGTCGCTGGCTGCATCCGCAGCTGACCACCCGGACCGGAAGCGTGCGTGCATCGTGCTGTGGATGAGCGGGGGACCGACCCAGACAGACACCTTCGATCCCAAGCCGGGGCACCCCAACGGCGGTCCGTTCAAAGCGATCGACACCGCGGTGAGTGGGATCAAGATCGGCGAACACTTGCCCCTCGTGGCAAAGCAGATGAAACACCTGGCGGTCGTTCGCTCGATGGCCACCAAGGAAGGTGACCACGGGCGGGCCACGCTGCACCTGCGGACGGGAAACTTGCCGCAAGGCGCGATCGACTTCCCGGCGTTCGGGTCGCTGGTCGCCAGGGAGAAGGAACAGCCTTCAGGCGATCTTCCCGGCTACGTCAGCATCACTCCGCGGGGGCTCGGGACAGCAGCGCTCTCAGCCGGGTTCCTCGGACCGCAGTACGCCCCGCTCGTTGTCGGTGGGGTCGGAGACGTGTTCGGTGGCGACACCACGGGTGGGCTGCGGGTCGAGAACCTCGACCTCCCGGCATCCGTCTCCCCGTCGCGCATGACCGACCGCCTCGCCTTACTCGGAGAGGCGGAGACCGATTTTCTGGCCTCCCGCCCGGGGGCGGCCACCGCAAGTCACACCTCGGCCTACCAGCGAGCCGCCAGACTGATGCGGGAATCGGCCGCGAAGGCGTTCGATTTGTCGGACGAGGAGGATGCGCTCCGTGATCGCTATGGGCGGAATCGGTTCGGCCAGGGCTGTCTGCTGGCCCGTCGGTTGGTTGAACGACACGTGCCGTTCGTCGAGGTGACGCTCGGCGGGTGGGACACCCACGACAACAATTTCGCCCAGGTGAAAACTCTCTGCCAGACCCTCGATCCGGCCTGGGCAACCCTGATGGCCGACCTCAAAGAGCGTGGGTTACTCGACACGACCACGGTCGTCTGGATGGGCGAGTTTGGACGTACCCCCGGGATCAACCCCCGCAACGGCCGGGACCACTACCCGAACGCCTGGAGTGTCGTCCTCGGCGGGGGCGGGATCAAGGGCGGACAGGTCGTCGGCCGGACGAGTGCAACCGGGTTGGAGGTGGAAGATCGGCCGGTGGCAGTGCCCGACCTGCTCGCCACCGTCTGCCTCGCCCTCGGAATCGATCCCGCGAAGCAAAACCTGTCGAACGTCAACCGCCCAATCCGCATTGTGGACCAGTCGGCGAAGCCCCTGAACGAGGTGCTGGCGTGAGACCACTGCTCGCCGGAATGCTGACCCTGCTCGGCGCTGCCCAGGCGACCGCGGACGAGGTTGTTCTGCTCTTCCCGGCAGGCGAGTCCCCGGCCCATCTGCGGGTGGAGGTGACGGGTAGCGCGCTGCCGGAGATCGCCTGGGCGGCATTCCTGGACAAGCTGTTCGATTACTTCGACCGGGATGGTGACGGGTTCCTTTCACCTGCTGAGGCAGACCGCGTATTCCCGCTCCCCCTCCCGGGCGGCGGCGCGACGAAGGTGGACTTCCCAACGCTTGACACCGACAAGGACGGCAAGGCCACTCGTGCGGAGTTCCGGGCGTTCTATCGGGCGGCCGGGTTCACGCCGGTCACTGTCGTACTGCGGCCAGCCTCGGCCGAAACCCTCGCCCTCGGAGACGCCCTGTTCCGCCACCTGGACCGGGATGGGGATGGGATGCTCTCGCCGCTTGAACTCCGGCAAATCCCATCACTTCTGCAACGCCTTGACGAGGACGAAGATGAGGTGCTGACCCCGGCCGAGATCCTGAACCCGGTGTCCAACGGCCCACCCGCCAGACCCGCCGGACTGGCGATCGGTCCCGCCGGAAAGGCCATCCCGTCAGTGACGCTCGGCGTGACAATTGGTGGGCAAGCGTCTCTCAGTGGCAAAGACCCGCGATTCCGGCTCTCGTCCGACGGTTCGGTGCTGACTGTCCCTGGCGGAACCTGCATCGTGACGCTCATCCAGAATGACCCGGCGGCCGGTCTGCGAGCGGCGAAAGCGTTTTACCTCGCCCAGTTCCAGGCCGCCGCGGGGAATCAACCTGCCGCGAAATCGGTGTTCGAGGACGACCCTACCGCCCAGGTTCTCGCCGCCCTGTTCGATGCGGCCGACCGAAACGGAGACGGGAAACTGACCCGGACCGAGTTGGAGACGTTCTTCGACCTGATCGAGGCAGGCGTCGGGAGTCGTGTGGTCGTGACGGCGACTGACCGTGGGAGGAACCTGTTCGACATGATCGATACGAACGGGGACGGCCGACTCGACCTGCCCGAACTGACCCGTGCGGGCCGTGAGTTGCCGGGCAAACTGACGGCCAAGAAGGCCCTCGCCAGGGAGGCAGTACCAACCTCGTACCGGCTCTCGGTCGGCCGGGGAACCATCGGCGACACATTCGGCCCGGTCCCTCTCGCGTCGATCGCAAAGCCGAAGCCCGCAGCGAAAACGCCCGTCACCGGGCCGCGGTGGTTCCTGGCGATGGATCGTAACGGCGACGGTTCCGTTTCGATGGCTGAGTTCCTCGGCCCGGCGGACCTCTTCCGAAAGCTCGACACCAACGGGGACGGGCGGATCAGCGCCGCGGAGGCGCTCGCTGCGGGGAAGTGATTCGTCGAGATGTCGCGGTTGAACGGAGGCAGGATGGCTCAGCCCAACAGCCTCATACAGGAACCCATTGAGACNNTTCACCAGCCTCACGCTCGGCAGGAGCCTCGCCCTCCCGTTAGACCGATGCTTGCTGTTAGAATCGGACAGCTTCAGCGGATTCTTGTATGAAAGGCTCAATTCAGATCTTGCACACCCCTTCATGCCCGGGTCTATGCACCCATCACGTAAGGCATGACGTATGGTCCTTTCGGGATCACCGCGAGGGTCGCTCCCGCGCCGTACCCGGCCAGCGATTCGGCCACCGCCGCCTCGACGCTTGCGACTGGTTCCACCCGACATCGCCGCAAGACATCTGCCGAGAGGCCCCTGGTGACCACCTTCACCCGGCAGTGGGCGAGCACTTTTTTCAGCATCACCAGTTGCCACTCATCCATCTCGCATGTGTCGGAATCGCTGGGCCGATCGTACCGGCCATTGGCTTCGTAAGCCGTGAGCTGAGCCTGGAACTCCGGGCTTCCAAGCCCCTCCGTCAAGCTCGCGGCGATGACGATCGTTCCTCCGTGCTTGACGATCGGCATCGCGCCAGTCAGCCCTTTCACCGCCTGATACCAGGTGGTGTCCAGGGGGTAGCCAGCGCAGCTCGTCACCACCACGTCGCAGGGCCGCGGAACCCCCGCTTTGACGGCGTCACGGCAGAACTGCACGCCGCGCTCCCAGGCTGCGATCATGTCCCCCGCCCCGACCCAGGTGACCCGCCGTTTCCCATCAAGGCACACGTTCACAATGAAATCACAGCCCGCCATCTGGGCGATCCGGGTGTTCTCCTCGTGGACCGGGTTTCCCTCCACGCTTCCGGCATCGGCCCGTGGATGCTCCAGAAACTTCGGCCCGTGCCACACCTTCACCGTGTCGAGTCCGACGATCCCCGGGCAAATCACCTTCCGTCCGCCACTGTACCCCGCCATCAAGTGGGGCTCGATCAACCCGGTGGTGATCTTCAAATCCGCTTGCATGTAGCGCCGATCGATCCAGGCCGGAACCCCCTTCGGTGTCGTGCCGAGGTACTCGTGGGAATCGCGGTCTTTACCGAAATGATTCACACACCGATACCCCCGGGCAACGTCCTCGCCAACCAGTTCGATCAGTTCTTCACCCTCGTTTGGCCTGTGGAGCCCGGTTGCGACCAGGATCGTGATCTTATCGCGCGGGATGCCGGCCGCCTCGATCGTCCTCAGCACAGGTGGGAGGATGAGCGAGTTCGGGACCGGCCGGGTGATGTCACAAACGAGCACGCACGCCGAGGTCTTCCCGCGGGCGATCTCGGCCAGGGGCCGGGAGCCGATCGGGTTGCGGATTGCGTCGGCAATCGCCTCTTCGGGATCAGCCAGTGGCTCAGCCGGGCGGATGGCCAGTGGCGGAGCGATCAGCCGGTCCTCGGGCAAAGTGACATCCAGGCCGGTCCGTCCGTAGTCGAGGGTGACTTGCATGGGTGATTTCGTTATCAGTTGTCAGTTATCAGTTATCAGCCAGGCAGGCGGAAAGCGGCCGCCTGGCGGCGACACGGTATGAGGCCATCTTAGCCGAGCGGCAGGGAATGGAATGGGCGTAATCGCTCAGGTTCGGAGTTTTGGGGAATCGATCCGGCCCGGAATCGCTGGGTTCCCAGGGCTTCCGCCCTGGGCTCAGAACGGCCGCCGCGCTGCGGCTCAAAACCATGATCTCGGTGGCTGTAGACCGTTTGTTCTTAGCCCCGGCTGGGGCGTTCGTTCTTAGCCCAGGGCGGAAGCCCTGGGCGCTCCCGCATCGACTCCCGACTCCGCCGTGGTCACTCCGCGCCCGGAGTCGCCTCCGGCTCGGTCATGCCGATCAACCACGGGGGTAGGATGGCGCCGGTCGTTTCCGTCTTCCCAAGACCCGAGGGAGGCGGCTGACCGGCGAAAGCGTCGATCGTTAGCGGCTCTGTGACGTGAACTGGCGTGATTTCGGTCTGGCCGCTGGGCGTTCCGGGTTCTGGGTTCATGGGTGTACCTCATCGGTCAGTTGGGTTGGATGGCGCGTCCACACCACACATGCGGTCGGACTGGTTCCTATTTCAGTCAATTTCGCCCCCAGGGTCAACTGTTCTCCCAAGATGGGGATCGCCGCTGGCCTGGATCCGGGTGGGGCGGTAGAGTGTCGGCAGACTTGCACACCCCAAGGAGATCCCCGTGACCGCTCTGGTGTACCGATCGCCCGTGGCCGTCGGGCTTGTGTTCGCGCTCTTGACCCCCACCGGGGCCGCCGACCCTGAGTCCTCGCTTAAACTGACCCTCCGGTCTCGCCCCGCCGATGCCAAGGCTCCGGGCGGGACCGAGGAAAAGGTCGCCGCCTGGGATTCGAAGAAGACAGCCATTATCGTCTGCGATATGTGGGACGATCACTGGTGCAAATCGGCCACGGCCCGGGTCGGGGAACTCGCCGGGCCGATGAACGAGATGCTCAAGGCCGCCCGGGCCAAGGGGGTGTTGATCATCCACGCCCCAAGCACTTGCACCGCCTACTACAAGGACACCCCGCAGCGGAAGCGGGCCATTGCCGCCCCGTTCGCAGCGGTCCCGCTCCCCCTGGCGACGTCCGAGCGGTGGGGCACCGCCTGGAACTGGCCGGACGCGAAGCGGGAGGGTGTGCTCCCCATCGACGACTCGGACATGGGGTGCGACTGCAAGGTGAAGTGCGAAATCCGCTCGGCCTGGAGCCGCCAGATCGCTGCGATCGAGATCGCCGAGCCGGACGCGATCACCGACAACGGGCAGGAGACCTGGAACCTGCTCGCGGAACGCAAGATCGACAACGTGATCCTGTGCGGGGTCCACCTGAATATGTGCGTTCTGGGTCGGCCGTTCGGCATCCGGCAGATGGTCCGGCTCGGCAAGAACGTCGCCCTGATGCGGGACATGACCGACACCATGTACAACCCCGACCGACCCCCGGGCGGAACCCACTTCGACGGCACCGACCGGGTCGTTGCGCACGTCGAGCGGTTCTGGTGCCCGAGTTTCGTGAGCACCGACATCACCGGCAAGCCGGCCTTTCACTTCAAGGCTGCACCTACTGGTCGGTGATGGTGGTTGCCGGGAAACTGGGATTAGTCTAAAAGAACAATCAATATTAACCACAGAGATACAGAGAACACAGAGAAAGAATAAATCCGAGAGAAACAGAATTAGAAAACCTGATTAGCCACAGAGATACAGAGGACACAGAGAAAGAATAAATCCGAGAAAAACAGAGTCGATTTCATCTTCTCTTTCTCTGCTTTTGGCTGTGTCCTCTGTGTCCTCTGTGTCTCTGTGGTTAACTCTCTTGTTTAAAAGATAATTTTAGTACCCACCTACGCCGCCGGGGGTCGATTGGTTCTCGCGCCGATCCCCGTTGACAGGCAGTCCGGTTTCGGGCCATCATGTCGACTCTACGGGGGAAGATCGGGGGTGCAGGGCTTCGCGGCCCATCAGAACCCAGGGTCCGCCCTTCCGTTATCGCCATCACCCCGATTCATGGATGGGATCGGTATGTCCGACGCGGTTACCGGATTGATCGAACGGATTCGGCACCGAACGGCCCGGGTCGGGATCATCGGCCTCGGGTATGTCGGTCTCCCACTCGCCCGTGCCTTCGCCCGGACCGGGTTCCGGGTTCTCGGGTTCGATATCGACCCCGTCAAGGTGGCCAGGCTCAACGCCGGGCAATCGTACATCAAGCAAATCCCGGACGCGACGGTCGCTGGGATGCGGGAAAAGGGCTTCGAGGCAACCGACCGGTTCGACCGGCTTGGCGAGCCAGACGCGATCCTCATCTGCGTCCCGACTCCCCTCACTGACGCTCGCGAGCCGGACCTGACTTACGTTGTCAACTCGGCCCACGCGGTTGCCGCTCAACTCCGTGCGGGTCAACTGGTGGTTCTGGAAAGCACCACCTACCCCACCACCACCCGCGATGTTGTCCTTCCGATTCTGGAGCGGACCGGGCTGGCCCCCGGTCGAGAGTTCCTCCTGGCATTCAGCCCGGAGCGGGAAGACCCGGGGAATGCCACCTTCTCGGTGAATAACATCCCGAAAGTGGTCGGGGGGCTCGACCGGGGCAGCGCAGACGCTGCGTGTGCGCTGTATTCGGCGGTCGTTCCGCAGGTGGTACGGGTGTCGGCCCCGGAGATCGCGGAGGCGTGCAAGATCCTGGAGAACACCTACCGGGCGGTGAACATTGCGCTGGTGAACGAGCTGAAGGTGCTCTACGACCGGATGGGCATCGACGTCTGGGAAGTGATCGATGCGGCCAAGACCAAGCCATTCGGATTCCAGGCGTTCTACCCCGGCCCGGGGCTGGGCGGGCACTGCATCCCGGTCGATCCGTTCTACCTCACCTGGATCGCCCGGAAATACGGGCTGAACACCCGGTTCATCGAACTGGCCGGGGAGGTCAACACCGGGATGCCGGGGTTCGTGATCGGGAAGGTGGCAGACGCGCTGAACGAGGCCGGGATGGCGGTCAAGGGGAGTAAGGTCGCGATCCTCGGGATGGCGTACAAGAAGGATGTCGACGACCCCCGGGAATCCCCCTCATTCGAGCTGATGGATTTGCTCCTGAAGAAGGGAGCGCAGGTCAGCTACAACGACCCGCACATCCCGACCCTCCCCCGGATGCGTCATTGGCCGCACCTGGGGACGATGACCAGCACCCCACTGACGACCGACTACCTCGCGGCCCAGGACTGCGTATTGATCGCAACCGACCACACCTCCTACGATTACGATTGGATCGTGCAGACCAGCCGGCTGGTGGTCGACACGCGGAACGTGACCCGCAATGTGAAGAATGGGCGGGAAAAGGTTGTCCGGGCGTAGACGCGGAAGCAGGTCAGTTTCCGCCCAGGGCAGGTTACGAGTGGAGATCTCGGTGG
>PLDW01000464.1 GCA_003136315.1 Gemmataceae bacterium
TCTTGCCGGGTTAATACTGGTGGCGGCGCTGGCGACCAGCGGACGGGTGACGACCTCCTCCAGCAACAGGTGTAGCACTCGGCTGGCGATCCCCAATCCCCAATACGCCCGGTCGATCCAGTACCCGACGTGATCCTGGCCGTCCATCGGGAAGCAGGAGATGTTCCCGACCAACGCCTCGCCGACGAGAATGGCTCTGGCGGTGATCCCCGGATCGTCCAGTATCTTCGCCCAATGCGAGCCGAATGCCTCCACGGTTCGTGGGATCGTGACCGCCATGCGGTTCGATTCTGGGTCGAGTTGCATGTCGTACATGTGGGGCAGGTCGGCCGGCTGAACCGGACGGAGCCGAATACTCTCATCGGCGGTCACGGCAGCACTCCCTCGACCGAGTGACCGGCTCGCCTCAAGGCAGCAACCGCCGTCTGAAACTCGGCGTCTTTGATGAACAGGTAGTCGGTGTCGAACGTCGAGACGGCGAAGACACCGACGCCCGCAGCGGCAACTGGTGTCGTGAGCGATGCCAGCACCCCGACGTGGGTGAACGGCATCGTCCCGGCCACCCGCAGGCAGCGCCAATCGACTTCGGCGCGTGTCCCGGAGGGAACCATTTCCTGACGACACACCACCGACAACTCTTCGTCCGTTCGGGTGACGCTGAACACGTCCCCCGCCGTCGCCCACGTCGGAACCGCTGAGTCGGGTGGCAGTTTGCACACGGCGAACCCCCCGTCCACATCGAGCAACTTGAGTCGAAGCGGGGCCGGCTTGTCGCTCGATACGACGGTTTCCTGATCGGGAGTGAACACCACCGGCCTCGTCGCAGCCTCATTGACTTCGAGCCGGAACACGTCCGGCCGGGCGTAGTGGCCCACCACGTCGAAGTCGAACTTCGCCCTGGCGAGATCGGCCCGGTCGAGGGTCGCCGTCAGCACGCACTCCTCCCCGTACACCGGCCCCGCCAGGAGTTCGCCGAGCGGCCCGATGATACAACTGCCGCCCCGGATCAGTAAGTCCTGGGAAGCGGGGAGTCGTTCTGTGGGGCAGCCGGGCGGGAGGTCCGCCCGCCGCAAAAACTGGCACGCCGACAGCACGAAGCACCGGCCTTCGAGGGCGATGTGTCGCACGGTCGGAACCCACGTCTCCCGGTCGTCCACGGTGACGGCGCAGTACAGTTCCACCCCTTTGGCGTACATCGCCGTCCGCAGCAGGGGCATGTAGTTCTCCCAGCAGATCACCGAGCCGATCCTGCCGAGCGGTGTGGTCATGACCGGGAGCGTGGACCCGTCGCCGCTGCCCCAGATCACCCGCTCCAGGGCCGTCGGCACGAGCTTCCGGTGCTTGCCGAGCAACCCGCCGTCTGGCCCAAAGACTGCCGCCGTGCAATACAGCGTCCCGCCCGCCCGCTCGATCATCCCAACCACGAGATGAATACCGTGGTTTTTGGCGACATCGCCGATCCGTTCGATCGCCGGTCCCGGTATCTCGACGGCGCTCTCGAAGTAGCGTCGGAACTCGTCCCGCCCGTCCGGAGACCGGATGCCGAGTGTGACGCCGAAGTCGTGGCCCTTCGGGTAGCCGCCGACAAACGCTTCGGGGAAGACGACAAGTTCGGCCCCCTTTCTGGCGGCGTCGGCGGCGAGGTCGGCGAGCTTCTGAAGCGTCGTGGTGGTGTCGAACAGGACCGGGGCCGCTTGAACGACCGCGACCCGCACCCGCCCGGAAGGGATCGGTGAGGGACCGAGTTGGCTGGCCAAGACTCACCTTCCTGGGTGGCGCTTCACCCGCTCATCGCCGTAATCGACAACTGGATCATCGTCGCAATCGGCACCCAGACGAAGTACGGCGTCTGGACGACCGCAACCCACCGGCGCAATGGCCACACCGCGACCATGCACCAGATGATGGTGGCCCACACGATCACTATGTCCACCGCCGCCAGCGGGACACTCTACAGTCCCGAGAAGATCGGCATGAACACTCTTCCTTGGCCACAACCTGTTCCGTCTCGATGGCTTCCCCGCCCTCATACACGGTTAGAGGGCGATTTTTACGCTTCGCGAGAAGGACGGGAGTCACGGAGCTATTCCGGCGCTAAGAACATCTCCACCTCGATTGAAAAGGCGTTGCCCCGTTACCCTTTTCATGCCCTCCACCACCCCCTTTTGGCCGCTTTAAACGACCGAGGCGATCAGCCGCCGAAACGGCAGGTCGCCTCAAGAAATTGACGCAACTGCTAGAAAACAAGGCGTTTCAGAAGAACGGGGGTGGATGGAAATCGAATCCACTGGGAGCGTTGTTCACACCCCCCACAGGTTTTGAAGACCTGGGCCGGCACCAGCCGTACAAACACCCCCATGAGGTCTAACAGTTGCCATTTAAGGGTTTATGGATTACCATGAAAACCGACAATTCCATTTTACCCCTTTCGTTTACCCCTTTCGATTTGGGCGGACGATGCCACGACAGCCGAAACTCCGAAAGAAGAAGGTAGGAACCTCGGTCTACTGGTTTACGAAGGCAGGCGGCGACACTTACTTCGGAAGCGTCGATGCCGTGCCGTACTCGGAGGCCAAAAAACTCTTCAACGACCATGTGAAGACTCTAGCCGAGAATCAAAGCACCACCAACTCCAAGGAGTTGACGGCAGGGGATTTGGTCGTCCTGTTCTTGGAGTGGATCGAGAAGAAACGATCCCAGCACACGTTTACCACCCGCAAATTGTACTGCTCCCGGTTTGCGAACTTCGAGGTCAGGCCCGGCACCCGAATCGCCGACCTGCCCGCCAACAAGGTCCGTGGAAAAGACCTCGAAGACTGGCTGGACTATCTCGAAGAGGAGTTCGGGCTGGGGCCGCAGACCCGCCGCCACGCCGAAACGTCTGTCAAGCACTGCTGGAATTGGGCAACGAAGCACCCCTCGCCGACACCTTACCTGTCGCCGGTCTACCGCCCGTTCTCCTCCGTCGAGCGCACCCACGTCCCGCTCAAGTCGCTCACTGAGAACGATCTCATCACGCCGCAGGAGGTTGAAGCGATCTTCGCCGCTGCTGAGATGGACCTCGATCAGTTCCGTCGCTTCGGGTTGGAGGAGACGCTAAAGCGAAACGGGACTGATGGCTGCCGCCAAGCCGAGGTTTATTCCAACTTCGCCGAAATGCTCCGCTGCTACTACCACACCGGGGCCAGGACCGATGAACTGGTGTCCTGTGAGGTCGGGGATGTCCTCCTTCGGACACAGCAGGTGGTGCTGGGAAAGCACAAACGGTCCCGGACGCAAACGAACCCGACCATTCGGCACATCACGCTGAACCAGGAGGCGTTCAACATCTTTCAACGACACTGCCAGGGCAAGGAGTTGACTGAGCGGGTGTTCACCAACAGCAATGGAAATCCGTGGACCGTCCGGGGAACCGCCAAGCGGTTCGAGCGGATCAAGGAAGTGGCTGTGAAGATGAAGTTGGGGAAAGTCCGAGATGAACTCTCGATCTACGATTTCCGCCACCTGTGGATCAGCGAAGCACTGATGGCACGAAACGACGTGGCAACCGTCGCCAGGATGGCCGGAACCTCGATTGCCATGATCGAACGGGTCTACGGTCACTTCCGAAACGAACACCTGCAAGAAGCCCAACACCGGCTGGATGAGGATCGGCGGAAGAGAAAGGCTCAATCGTAGTCGATGAACTTGTACCTCCGCTTTCCCCCTGTGACCCGACGCTGCGGCTGTCGTGGGGACTGTGGTGTGGAGTCCGCCATTTCGTAGCTCGTGCGTAGCTTCAGAACGGACTCCAGGAGAAAGCGGTAGACTGGGCGACTGCTACCGGGAGGCGCTGTGTTGCGGTATTGCAGCAGGCCAGCCGCCCGGAACTTCAGTACCGTATCCTTGGTCAGTCCAAGAATCTTCGCCGCCTCCTCAGTGCTGACTTCTTTGGGCACATCGGCGACAGGTGGTACATCGACAACCGGCTTAGTCGCAAAGACAAGAGTAGTGACCTCTCACACCAAACGTCGGCCCCGTCGAAGGCCGTCCAATGGGTGTAACCGGCCACTGGTGGACTGCACCCCGGCGAAACGGCCCTGGGTGTGTGTCTTCCAGTTGCCGTTGTTTCGCCCATGAGGAAGTGAAGATGAAAGTTCGAGTTGGAATCGACAAGATTAGTGCCATGAAGGCCGGTAAAGACCAATACGGTCTAGTGGTTGTCGAGTTGCCAGCGGCAGACTTGACCCACGAGCAACGAGACACGCTTGCCAACTATAACGGCGACAAGGACGCCGATTTCTGCCTCGATTATCGTGTCAAAGGGATCGTCGAGGCAACGCAGCCCGCCGTCCTCTCCGCCATCGAAACCTTGACTGTCGAACGGAGGCAGCAAGACGCTGAACAAAAGCGGCAAGACGCCAAGAATCGTGAAGAAACGCTCGCCGTCCTTGCTGGCCACAAAACGGTTGAGCGGCAAATCCATGTGTCGTTCATGCTTCACTATCTACGGCTGGAACCCGCCTGGCCCTATGGGGCCGACGAATCGGTGTTGAGGAGCGACGAAGCGAGGTCATGGTGCCGTGAATTAGACACTTTGAATCAAGTGTCCAAGGAACAAGCGGAAGCCGCTTGTAAAGCAGCGGAACAAGCGGAGGAAGCCGCCTACAAAGCAGCGGAGCAAATGAAGGAAGCGAAGAAAGAACAACTGAGTCGCCGCCCCCGTGGAAGAAGATCATGCCGTGCAGTCTCTCGCCTTTCATTACTGCCCAGCCTCGGCCCTGTGCTGGGTCCATTTCGTCATTGCCGTCCCAGGTCCACTCGACCGCTGGCTCGCCGTCCCGTGTCGTCAGCTGGCAGTCCATCTGTCCGTGGACGTAGCCAAGTGAAATTCGCCGCCGCCCTTCTCATCGATCTCGAAGAAACCTTCTTCTTCCTCATTGATGTAATCCTCATCCCAATCGCTCATCGAGGCGATCCGCCATCGTCCGGCGAAGGGGGATTTCGGCTTCGGCTTCGACTTTGCCATCGTCTTACTCCACATCGTCTTCCTTCAAGGGTTGCGGCCTTTCGGGGAGGTATGGGATCAGCCCCTTCCGCAGCGCCTCCTCCTGAATCTCCCGCTTCAAGAACCGGGCATCGACCAGGAAGCCGTTCACCTGGATCATCCAGGCCATCGGGTTTTTGTCCATCTGGCTGCGGAGCGACCACGCCGGTTCCATCGGCCTGATCTTGAACATCTTGCGAATCAGCATGGACTTGCCCTGACCCGTGCTTTCAGCCACCCCGAACGCTTTGTCGATGGCCGTCAGCTTGATGTGGGGCTTCTTGCTGCTGTCATCCAGAAAATTTACCCAACCAATCGTGCGGACAATGCCGCACGCCCAGGTGGTCGGTTTGCCGCTGATGAGGGGGGACGGTCGTTTTCGAGCCAGCTTCTCGCTCAGGCTGCGGCAGAGAACGGCGTACTCCTCGTTCAGATGCTCACGGCAAAAGGCATCGACCAGCCCGGCAATCTCCTCGAAGACGGGCTGCACGTCCTCGGAGATTCCACTCGCAGGACTTTTCCGTTTCGCCATCAATGACCCCCGTTTTAGCTCCGGCTACACTCGTGACGCTACTTGATCCCCAACTCAGCAGCGATAGCGACCACTTTTTTTGTTGCATCATTGCGGGACATGCGACGAGTCTCCAGCAAGAACTGGATCGCCTTCTCCCGTTCGCCGGCTCTCACCAGCCCGTACAACCGCATCTCCCATTGCGAATCGACCCCAGGGGCAACAGGATTCAGCCATTCGACACGAACCCTTCCGTCAGGAATGCCGCAACTGAGAATCCGCCTCTGGTCGTCCGGGTAACGCTGCTTTTTGTACCGAACGAGTTCGTCGATCATGGCGTCCACGTCGGTTGACTTGAACTCGCTCCACATCTCGGGGTTCTCGGCTTCGATCATTTCCCAAGCCGAGCGGTAGCCCTTTCTCGCATGACCGAGGCCAACGGTTTCGTTCCATGCAATGTTCGCAAACATCAGCGAGACGTGCATCGCTTCCGACGAATGGGCATCATCCGGGTTCCGAAGCAGTCGTTCCGCCATCTCCTTCATGATCTCGGACATCTTGCGGGGTTGGGGTGTCATGGCTTCACCGTCCTCTCGGCCTTCCTCGGGGCCGTCTTGCGGGCCTTCGGCATCCCTTTGCCAACCAGCCCAGCATGGTTCTGGGCGATTAGCTCGGCGACTCGGTGCTGGACCGCAACGAGCCGCTTCTTGTCAGGGCTGGGTGCAAATATCGCTGCTTGGCCGAGTTCGAGATTCAGGTGGTCGAGTTCCTTCTGGGTGACGCTGACGACCTGTGTGCCTTCCCCAGCTTCCTTCAGCCGTTCCTTCAACTTGCGCTTGATCCGGGTGCAGTGGATCATGCTCCCTCGCTGCTGGTGGGTCAGCCTCAGCGGGTAAGAATCGCTGGGATTTTGAGCTTGTTTCAGGTGGAACGAGGTAACGCCAGAGTCGTCGCCAGGCAGCAGGTCGCTCGTGGCCTTGGCGATCTCGGCATCCGCCTGCCCAGAAGAGAGGTGGCCATCAGCGGGTGTCTGTTTGCGAGGCATGTTCAATCTCCCTGGACCCAAACGAAGTTGGCGTTGCTCAACGTCTGCTCACCGTTCCAACGGTAGCCACAGAGGAACCCACGGGTCTGACCATAATCAATACATGCCACGTTTTCTGCAAGCAATTCTGGTCGCTTGTCGGAGAGCCAGTAATGACCAAAGAAAACTGGTTTGGCTGTTGTAGGGTACGAGGTGGCCGCTTGGATCACGGACTCATCAATTGTCAGGTCACAGGGAATCGCCTCGGAATGGAGGGCATAGGTCCGATACGTTTGACCTCTAGGAGACAAGTACCATCGGGTACGGATTTCCGTCCGAACATTTCCACCTGAATCATGAAATGACAGGCCGTCCGGCAGCTTTGCTTCTCTGCCCTTGAGAATGACCTCGACCGGATGAAAAAGTGCGTTTCCTTTCCGACAAGCAGATCGTAAAAACGATGTTGTGACGCCGCCATGCTCCTCAAGAGCGGCAGCGATTTGAGCAATCGCTACTTCGTCCCAGCAGGCGTGGATGACTCGAAGCCCTTTGAGGTCCAGCCACAATGGCAGGGTCCGACACCACTCCAGATAGGACCGTAGTTCCTGCGGATTCAACTGCTCGACGGTTTTCCGAATCTGCTTGTCGTTCTTCGGGTTTCGACGACGCAGGTATTGGCCGGGCTCTTCCGGGTCTTCGGTGTAGTAGGCGAGTGCGTTCAATTCGTGGTTCCCCATGATGGCGAGGGCATGTCCCGCCTCGACCATTGGTCGCACCACCTCAAGAGCCTCTCGAATCTTGGGGCCACGGTCGATGAAGTCACCGAGGAAAATCACTTTTCGTTCGGGGTGCCGGTAGACACCCTGGGCTTTCTCGTAGCCAAGTGCCTCTAGAAGTCGGATGAGTTCATCGGCGTTGCCGTGGATGTCACCGATCAGGTCGTACATGCTCGATTTTCCTTGCACCGCAGCGGTTACTGGCAGGCAGAGGTTCGGAATAACCCGCCCCCCTTGAAGTGGCACCTGGGCTACCTCTGCCATTTGATCTCTGCTACTTTCGCCACCAAGTAGCCCACTTCGTCTCCGTCGAGTCTGGCGACCTCAGCAACACCATGAATGATACTGTTGAGGTCCGCCGATGCACCCAGGAAAGCCTTGAAGGCCGCCTCTCCGTCGCATTGACCCAGCAGGTGTCCGTCTGGCGTCACGACCATCTCGACCGACCGGGGTGTCGTCCAGTCCTTGCCCAAGCTACAGCCGAGGATCGCCTGAAAGTGGTCGCTGACCTGAACGGCGTGGAGCTTGCAGGCGCAGTCCTGGCGAATCTGTTCGGGGTCACAGATGCTCCCCTCTTGGTCGCTCATGGTCGGAGTTCCTGAATGGACGAAAGGGGTAGCATCACGGTTCCAAGCCCCAAACCCCGATCATCCCCGATTTCGATACGCCAACGAACCCGCCTTTGGGCCTGGGCCTGACGCGGCAGCAGCTGTCCAACACGGGCCAGGTCGCCACCACCCGGCCCCTTCCCGGCTGAAATCAACTCGCCGGTTTAGAGGCAATACCGTTGCACGAGAAGNNCCCGGCTGTCCATGACGGGGGATATTCCTCCAGCTCCCGCACGCCTCAACCCGTTGCTGAGCTGCCACATACGCTAATAGTTGCTCCTCGTGCAACGGTATTGGGGTTAGAGGAGCAACTGGTGCGAGTCAGCGTTACGCACCCCGGCACGCCACCGGTGATCCGGCCAGCACCGCAGCCAGTTCACGAGCCAGATTGGTTCGGGACAGCACGCAATTCGAGGTACTGCACGACCGCCTGCGTGAACGCCCAGATGTCACCCGTCTTGTCGGTGGCGGTGCGGATGCAGTCGGCCATGACGAGCGCCCGCTCCATCTTTGGCCGACTTCTTCCGCAGTCGGCCATCAGGCTCGGCACCCAATCCTCCAGTTCGCCAGCCGGAACGAGGAAGACGCCGAGATGGTGACACTTCGGGACGAGATTCACGAACAGCTTGTGGATGTCCGGGTGTGGCTCGTATGCCTTGACGCCCCCCTCCTTCAGCCGCCGAATTCGCTTGATGCGCTGCTCCAGATCGTTCAACCTCGACCGCAGCCTGTTGTCGTCGTCGGTCGCCCATGTGTAATCGGCCGAGGCCAGCCTGTTCAACTCCTCCTTGACCTGTTCGACCGTGATCGCCGGTGGGAGTGCCTTCAGCTTTTGACTCAACGCCCGGAGGTCCGCAATCAGTGCGGTGTGATCGACGCAGGGGTTGAGCGCCTCCAAGACCGCAGCCATTTTGTCGGTGTCGGCGATCAGGTCGAGGTCGGCGATCAGCGCCACGGGAACGCCCAGCGAGGTGTAGAACCGGCAGAGTTCGGCGAAGCCCCCGGTCCCGTGCGTGGCGACGAAGTGGATTTCCTTCGACGGGTACGCCGCCATGCTCTCGCACGAAGCGCCGTACACCTCCCAGTCGCCGTCGCTCTCGACCAGGATCACGCTTTTGGAAAACAGACCGTCGAGCGTGGCCTCGGCCCTCGACCGTGGATTGCGGACGGCCTCCCGGAGAGTCTCGTTCGGAAGGGAGCGGGCGACGAACGTGTCTTTCGGCCGGGTCAGCCGCACGACACGCACATTCTTCCCGCCGTCGAGGATGCCCCGCAACAGGTAGCCGCTATGCGTGGCGACCATCGTGAGTTGGGAGTGGGACGACCGCTCGCCGATGAAGCGGCCGAGTTGGTACGCCTGCGGGGGGTGGAGGGACATCTCCGGTTCGTCGATGAGGACGACCGGACGAAGGCCCAGCATCACACAAATGCACACACCGACGTAGGACTGAATCCCGTCGCCGGCCTGATGGATCGGAAAATACTTGTTGGCCCGCAGTGGGTTCGTCGTCTCACCCGGCACGGGCGGGGTGGGTGCCCCGGACACCCTCAGCCGGAACGTGCTGTGGTCGGAGATGTCGAGCCACACCGCATCGCCGAAGACCCGGCCCGTTTCCTCGCCGATCACCTTCATCGCATCCGAGTCCAACTGTAACGCTTGGAGCGGGTCCTTCGGCGCTTCCTGTTGGTATTTGAAGGCGGGTGCTTCGGCGCACACCGCCCGCCTCGATTCCAGCGACAGGTACGCCACAAGGGTCAGCCCGATGGTCCCGAAGAAGTTGGGGTTGTTCGCACTCCAGCCACGGTTGAACGACTTACCGCTCTCTTGGAGTGACTTCAACGTGAACGGCTTCCGGGGGAAGTTGTCGTCGGAGAAGTGCGGGAGATTGACCTGACACTGTTGCTGCTGATCCAGCCTGACCAAATGGCGGGCGTGGAGTTCGTGGAACAGTTCCTCGGCGTCTGCTGGTGGCTGCGGGTCAATGGAGTTGCACACCACGCCGCCTGAATTGCCGGTCAACAGATACCGCTCGATGTCCTTCAGGAATAACGTCTTCCCGGAGGAGTTCGGCCCGACGACGACGATCACGCCGGAAGGGTTCTCGATAATGTGTCCTGCAATCTTGATCTTGGCCAGTGGGTTGTAATCGGACAAGAGCGACATTGTTCGTCCGGGTTGATCGTTCGGTGGCGAGGCTCCGTTGGGCGCACAACCGCTCGGTCCAGTTGGGTGGGCGGCTACTTCAGGCCCGCTTGGTGAGGAAGATCATCGACCGTGACTCGCAGCCCGCCGCTCCCGTGAGCGGTGTTCTCCGTAGAGTGCAAGTAGCTTACGACAATTTGACCCTTGCAGCAATCGGCAGGAGCGAACTTGTGGCGACGTTTGGGAAGAGGGTTCGACAACTTCGGCACGCGAGGAGTGGAGCCTGCGTGATCTGGCCGAGAAGGTAGGCGTCGGGTTCACCCACTTGAGCCGGGTCGAGAATAAGCGCCTAAATCTCAGCGATTACCCCTCCGACGCCCTGATCCACCGCCTTGCCGACGCCCTCAAGCCACTGCGCCTTGGTCGGGCGTAGTTGGCGTCCAGGCGAACTTGTACGCATCGCCCAGCAGCAACCGGGTCATGTGAATGATCTCCTGGGTGTGGCCCCGGAAGTGCGGAACGCTGTCGAAGATCGCTGCAATCCCGGCCACATCGAATCCCTGGATGCGACGGACTTCGGCAAGCTGTTGGGCATTGACGCCAGCCAGGACTCTCTTTGCTTCATTGGCGCCGGCTTCGAGCGTGCGCAACAACTCTAGGATCGGGACCAGCCCACGTTCAGCAAACTCGGCGGGACGATTGCGATCGTCGGAAGCCCCGCCGACGCCGGCCACGATCCATTGGCGCAAGTTGCCGCACAGGTGCAGGATCAGGTTGCCGATGCTGTTGAGACTCGGCTGGGAGCGCTGCCACACCTGCTCGTCATTCAGTTGATCCAAGCAATGCTTGATGCGGTCCAGGGCGTTATCCAAATCGTGCGCCGCCGCAGCCCCAACGGCAGCGGCCAGTTCGTCGGCGGTCATGCAGGTTCCTCCACAAGTCCGAAGGCTCGCACCGGAAAGGTGCCCATGCTCTTGACCTTGACCGGCACGGCGAAGAAGCGGAAGTCATCACCAGGAAGCTGGGCCAAGCCTCGAAGGTGTTCAACGATGGGGACTTCGGCGGCGAGCAGGAGGGAATGCACGGGTCGGCTTAGGTCGCCGGTGTCGTCAATGTTCAGCGAGTCGATGCCCACCAGCGCTACGCCCGCTTCGAGCAGGTACTCGGCGGCGTCTTTCGTCAGGAAAGGGTGGCCCTCGAAATACTGGTCAGTGCGCCAGTGCGCATCCCAGCCGGTACGGACCAGGACCGCCTTACCTCGAAGGTCGTGGTCTTGGAAGGCCGCACGGCTGATAGCTCGGCCTTTCGACAGGTCGGCAGAGATTACGACGCCTTCCAGGTTCGCCAGGCGCTCCAGGGGGAGTTCGGACAAGTCCTTGCCGTTGGCGTAACGGTGGAACGGCGAGTCGAGGTAGGTGCCGGTGTTGGCAACCATCTCGATCTTGCCGATGTGGAACTCGGTGCCCGGTGCGTAGTGCGAACGGGACTGCTCCCGGCTGAGAAAGTCGCAGACGAGCGGGGCCGGTAGACCCTTGTAGGTAATCATGCCGTGTTCGACGACGTGGCTGACATCAACCAGTTTGGAAAGACTCCTCTTCAACGCACTCGCTCCTTGTTGTCTTTGAATGAAAAAGCCCGTAGCAGGCGCAACCTGCCACGGGCCTCGTCTTGTACCGATCAATCACCCAAGGCGTCAGTCGAGGAAAACCACGTTCTTCATCGCCTTGGCCTGCATTGTCAGTGTTCATCCCTTGACCCGTAGCTCAGGGCAGTCAGGTAGCGGCGATGTATGCCACGTTGCCTTGGACCTCGCTTTGATCCGTACCGTTGGTCATGAACTCGCTCATGATTCGGTTTGCATCGAACGGCGTGATGCCATCATGCAGACTGAACACAGTGTCCGCCTCGGTGGGCGAATCCACCCTGCTACCCCTGCCCTCGGCGTGCATATCGAACAGGTCGTACAGGGTCGGCTTGATAAGGCCAGTGATGGCCTTCCCCATCAGCACCAGGCTCTCCCCGGCCTGATGGGAGTTGTTGAGTGGACCCCGGCTCTTGAGAGCGATGTCCGACCAGACCACCTGATTCTCTTGCAGGTCGAGGAACAGCGGGATGTTCACAGAGGTATCACCAGCAATGTCGATCTTGTCCTGGACCGTCCGAGCCTCGAAAATCTCGCCGGACTGGACCTTCTGCCGTGCCATCCACCCGGCGAAACACTCCGGCAAGTCCTTGAAGGCTTGCTGGGTGTAACTGTAGATGACCATGCTGACGTACCGGACGGCCTTCTCCCGCAGCGTCGGCAGATGCACGTCGATGAATTCCGCAGCGCCCTCGGGTGCCGAGGTAATGTCGCCGCTGTGCGCTGACCCCCAATCCTTGAGGTTGTAGTAAGCCACGTCTGCCAGCCGCTTCCAGTCGGCGCTGAAGAACACAGCGGCCAGGTCAATATCGGTGCGTTGGCCTTTCGGCTCCTTCCACCACGCAAAGAACCGTAGGGTGTCCGTGGTCGGCAGAGTCAGCCTGGACCCACGAGCCAACGTGCGCAGAGCCTTGCTGGCACTGCGTTGAGCGAACGGTACATTTTGTGTGCGCAGGGCTTCGTCAAGGTAGACCTTGCCGAGCGACGGCAGAGACTTGAACCGCATCACTAACACATTGCGCACGAACCGAGTGATGAACTTGTCAAGTCTTTCCTCATCCGTCAGTTTGAGCGACGGCAAAGGCGGCATAGTTTCGTCGATGACTTGGACCTTGGAGACGCTCCCCTTTGGGAAAAAAACCCGGTGGTCCGTTTCTCGATCCCGGTTCTTGAAGTGCGCATATACCTGAAGGAGTACCGGGGTCGATACCTTGTGGGCCACATCCATGAACCCTTGGACTGCCACGTTCGCTTGCTCACCGGACGTGCGCAGCAAGTGATCGAACCGGCGAGCGAAATCGCCAGGCCGGGATTTCAGAAGATCGGTAACAGTCACCACGTCTTGGCGGATCAGGCCAGCCTCGACCTTGCTGTTGAATGTTTCAAATGTCTCGTTGTTGCGTACCACGTCGAACGCCTTGAGCGTTTTCGGGTAGCGGCTGGCATAATCGCCGGGGCGCAATTCACGCCCGAATCGCTTCCACACTTCCGGGCGGCGCAGTATGTCCTCGGTGACTGCTGGGAGGGCTTCCAGCGCATCTAGAAGGAATCGCCGCTCGGTTCGTTTGAAACGACGAAACTTCCCGGGGGTGGCAAGGGACACGTCTCCATCCGACATGACGACGGCAACCCGTAGCACGTCCGTGGCCGTTTTGAGGTAGGGAATCAGGTAGGTCGGGATTTCGTGCTTGAGCAGGGAGCCGACCAGGAACGTCAGGTTCTCCTTCTGAGGAATCGCAGGCGGCAAGAATAGCGGGATATCTTCCCGCCGGTTATCCACGAACCACTGGACGATGGCCTTATCGCTCTCGGAGAGCGAACCGTTGGCCCCGACCAAGCGGGTGAACACCTTCCAGAAATCGTCCTGGTTGCCAAGGTTGATGACCTTGAGGCGGACCTCCTCTTCCGGGAGAGACTCACGATTCTCGACTTCGTACTCCGGCAACCACTGGAGCGGGACGCTGAGTGTGTCAACGGGAGCCGGAGCGCTGGCCGCCCCTTCCATGAGACGACCACCAAAAAGTCGTGGCTGTCCTTGCGCCATGTCACGAACCGCAGCCATCCAGTAGTGGGCGATGGCGTTCAGGTACAACTCCAAATCCGAAGCTTCCATGACCTGCTTCGGGAAATTCGCGTACATCGGCTTGAAGGTTCGGTGAGCGCCGGTCATCTGTTTGAGGATCGGGACGATCTGCTGGTAGAGACTGCCGAGCGCCTCCTCGCTCATACCAGCCAGCGCCCCGGTCAGTTCTTGCGAGCAGACGAAGCCGAGCGAGATGAGGTTGCGGTTGAAAGTGGCGACTGCTGCTGTGGAAGAGGGTTGTTTGCCGTTTCCCTGAACGAGGATCTTTCGGCTCTTGGTCAGGTAAATTTCCAGGGCGTTCAGCGACATGGCAATGACCTTGTTGAGACAATCCGGGAAGCTGCCGAGGTAGTTTCACCCAAAGAATTAGAAGGAACCTCGACAATGGCCGGATGTATTATGCACAGGGAAGCGCCCAAGGTAGTTTTAAATTGGAGTAGAAGGAACCTTGTGCATGGCCTGTGCAAAGGAACGGTGCATGGTACGAACATGCGACCTGCGGATACCCGTTGCTCTGGCTGAGCTAACCGTTCCGAAGCAACCACAAAATAGGCTGATTTCGATCCATCGTCAACGAAACTGCGGTCGTCCTCCTGGATTTCTTCCCTCGTCAGTCGAGGAAGGCCACGTTCCGCATGGCCCTGGACTGCCCCTCGGTGTTCATCAAAACCTGGTGCCAGCCGTGGAGCGTGATCGTCGCATGATCGGCGTGCCGGATTCGACCCCGAACATAGACGCCAGGGTTGCGCCGCATGGTCCGCCAGCCCCAGCCTTTCGCCTTCGGGTTGCCGGTCAGAATGCCCTTGTACTGCATCTCGGTGACACCGTTGGGGTAACGGGAGCAGACATAAACCATCTTGCCGCCCGTTCGGTAGCAGAACTCGGTCCAGTGCGGCTTGCCTCCGTTTCCTCGACGCAGAGGCTCGTTGGGCAGTACCAGCTTCTCGTCCACGACAAAGCCGGGGAGTGGCAAAAAGAACCACTCACCCTGTCGGATGAAGGCGGCGTTCTTGCGGCGATTGCGGGCCTTGGCCCGAAGGCGCTTGCCGGCCTGGGCGTTCAAGACCTCAGGGGGCTTCAAGGCTTCCTTGGCCTGGTGGACGGTGCCAACCGGGGCGGTTTCAGGGATGCCGGCGACGAACCAGTGGCGCTCGTCGTGGCCGCACAGGAACTTGCTCTTCTCCTTGCCTTCACGCACCAGAAGGAGCAGGTGGCGGTCGGCGGGCTGAACGTCGAGGACAGCGATCTCGGCCTCGGCCCCCGGCTGACGAACGATCTCGAAGAACTCACCCTTGCGGTCGGCCAGCACGTCCAGGGAAATGACGCCCGAAGTGCGGTTGCGCCAAGACGGACGATCAGCGACCTTCAGCCGAGCGCCCATGCGAGCAAACTTGATGTCGAGCAGATTCGTGTCCATGAAGGGGTGGACACGAGAGCGACCACCGGGGTTCGCAGGCGGTCGGTCAGTAAAATGGCCGTACCCCGGCCGGCGACGGTGAATGACCAACGGGAAGGACCATGAGCCAGAAGGAGTGCGACCTGTGGGTCGCAATGATTGGAAAGGATGAATATGGATGCTGTCGAGTTGATCCAGCGGCTTCACCAGCACCGGACCTGGGTGAACGACAACCTGCTGACCGCCGCCGCCGACCTGAACGACGGGCAGTTGCGGTCGCCGTTCGCCATCGGCCAGGGGTCCATCTGGAAGTCGCTTGTTCATCTTTACGCCGCCGAGTATGTCTGGCTCGAAGCCCTGTTGGGGAACGAGGAGTTCATCGTGGCCGGTGACTTGCCGGGCAAATTACCGGGCAATCAGCAAGGTGAAGGAGGCGTCACGGACCTCGCCGATCTGCAGCTGAAATGGTCGGAATTGGAAGAAGGGTGGACTGGCTACCTCGCCAGTTTGTCGCCCGCAGCGCTGGAAGAAGTCGTTTATCGAAAAAGCGCCAGTCTTGGCACCCGGCTCGGCATTCGCCGCAGTGATGTTCTTCTCCACGTCTGCACCCACTCCCACTACACGGCAGCGCAGGTCGTCAACATGCTGCGGCAGACGGGCATGGGAATCCTACCGGAGACGATGCTAATTTCCCTGGTCCGGCACGAGGTGACGTAGTGATCGGGCGACCATGCGCATCCTCTTCCTCCACGGCTGGCAGTCAGTGGCGGGCGGCATGAAGCCGAAAGCGTGACCTCGCCGTGCGGACCTCCCGTCCGCTCCGACACGTTTCGCATAGCGACGTTTCGGCCCAACTACCTAACGGGATCATGTCTCCTCCGGCAGCAGGTCACAGTAGCAAAAGCGGTTGTCCCGCAGGACACGCCCGCCGACCCGACACCAGACCCGGCTCGCCATGTTCGGGCCGTCGAACACGAACGAGTGGAACTCCCCGTTCTCGCCGCAAGGGTCCACCGTGGGCGGCAAATCCGCCAGCATCTCCCGGTTGTAGAGCCGACCGGCGAATCCTTGGTCGAGGGAGTGGGTATCGATGCAGCAGAGGACGGCCTGGAACCCCAGGTCGATGAAGCGGTGAGCGAGTTCGGTCGTGTCCCGCCCCCACAGCGGGAAAACGCCCTTCAAGCCGTTGGTGAACAGCCTCTCCTCCCGGTACTGGCGCACGTCCTCCAGGAAGATGTCCCCGCAGACTACGAACAGAACACCCGCCGTGCGGTACTTGTCGAGGCCGATCCGCATCTTGGCCTCGTACTCGTCGTTCGAGCAGATCCGGGGGATGACGACCTTCTCCAACGCACACTTCAGGGATTCGGCCTGCCGCTCCAACAAGGCCGTCCGCACCCCATGCACGCTGATCCGGTCGTACCCCTCGGTCACGGTCGTCAGCAAAGCCACGATCTCGAAATCCTGTTGCGCTTCGAGAACTGCCAGCGCACTGTCCTTTCCGCCGCTCCACGATACGATGGCTTTTTCTTTCATACCTTCTCCCATCGGTCGAAACGGGCGTCCAGCCCGCCGCCGACGCCGACACGACTGGGTGCGGGCGGGAACTCACCGGCTGGACCCCAGCGCTGCCACGCAGACCACCCCTCGCTCGGGAAACTGCCCGCCGAACAACTCCGGGTGGATGACTTCCGCCAGGATTTCCAGGCTGTCCACGGTGCGTGGTCCAGGGCGGCTGAAGTACGCACTGCCGTCCACAACGTACACCCGCCCATGCCGCACCGCAGGCAAGTCGTCCCAGCCGGGACACGCCCGCAGGATGGGCAAGTCGTTGATCGTTCGCTGGGGCCGGTGGCCGCAACAAGCCAGCACGATCACGTCCGGCTGGGCGTCGAGGACGCTCTCCCACCGAATCCGGGTGGAGTCTTCCCCCAGGCGTCCAAGCGGGTCCGTGCCACCGGCGAGTTCCACCAACTCCGGCCCCCAATGGCCGCTACAGAAGGGCGGGTCGATCCACTCCATCAGAAAGCACCTGGGCCGGTCGGCGACGTTCGCCAGCCGTGACTGCACCGACCCCACCCGCCCGGCAAGAACCGCTACTGCAGCGTCCGCCCGCTCCGGCACGCCGAGTGCCCGCCCCACGCAACGAATGTTCTCGAAGATGTCGGCCAGGGAGGACGGCTCCAGGTTCACGACCTGCGGGCGGTTCGGAAGGGTCGCTGCGAACGCCTGGACTGAGCCGAACCCGACGGCACACACGTCGCACAACCGCTGGGTCAGGATGATGTCCGGCTCCAGGCGGCGCAGCAGCGGCTCGTCCAGGCTGTAGAGCGTCCCGGTCGAGGCCAGCGTCTCCCGCACCCAGCGGTCGATCTCGGCGCTCGGCAGCCCCGCCTCGTGGATCGGGCAGTGGGTGACCCGTGGCTTGGCATTGACCGCTGGCGGGAAGTCGCACTCGTGGGACACGCCGACGAGACGATCCAGTTGTCCCAGGACGCCGACGATCTCGGTGGCGGCGGGTAGGAGGGAGACGATGCGCATGGGTACTCCTGGCGGGCGTCCGACGCCCCGCACCTTGAACTCAGGCCGGTGCGTTGCCGGGAGTCGGAACGAGTGGCCGCTCACGCAGGACGGGCCACCCCCGCTCGGCCAGGGCGAACCCGCCGAACAGGGCCGTGCTGTACACGGCATCGCCCAGCAGGGTGTTCTGGAAGAACGGGATCGCCGCCGTGTAGCAGGCCAGGAGTCCGTCGAGCGTGCGGGGGTACAGATTCCCGCCCGCCCACACGCCGAAATTCGTCACGACGTAGAAGACCACGGACCCGGCCAGGGTCGCCCCGGTGATCGCCGGGATGTTCCGGTGGCGTCGGAGGAGCAGGCCGAGCAAGCCGATGAGCATGAAGGCGGTGTACGTCACCCACATACCGGGGTAGATGCCCCACGACGCCATCAGGCCCATGCGGTGCAGCCCCTCGATGCCCAGATCGCTGATGAAGAGCGCCAGTATGGGGATCAGGAGTACCAGCCTCCTGTCGGTCAGGGTGGCGGCTCCGAAGAGGGCCAACGCCGTGATCGGCGTGAAGTTGGGTGGGTGGGGGATCAGCCGGGAAAGTGCCGCCAACAAGACGGCAGCCACGATCACCGACGAGCGGGGGGACAGGAACTGGGGGCGGGCCATCGAGGTAGTCCTTTCTGCCGGGCCGGGCAAGAGGTTCTACTTCGACACTCAAGTAGCGACACCGGCCCGAACGCACGGGCCGACCGAACTCTGCCGGATGCTTGAGGCCGAAGCATCGAAACATATGCTCGGCAGGTCGGTCTTCTGGCTCACGGCTCCGAGCGGCCCCGAACGGCCTTCCCGCAGGCGTCCCGGAAGGGTTGGCCCGCAGTGGCGTACATCATGTCCGGGGCCTCGCCGATTACAGCAGCGGCCCTGCAACGGATTTGCACCGTTTTCCCGATTACGCCGCCCTTCGGTCGGAAGGACGGCAACCTGCCGAGATCAGCAGGGAATGTACGGTTCCGCCAGCATCATGTCCATGCCCCGAGGCCGCTGGCAGTTATGATGAAGGAATGTTCTCGATGAAACCCAAACTCCCCATCGGGATCGGTTATGCCCTCGCCGCTGGTTCCTGGCCGGTCAGCAGGAGTTCCATGAACAGCGCACCGTCGTGCGGTACAAAGGGGTCTTATTCCGAGGCCGAAAGTTGTTGAACAGGGACGGCCCAACATTGGCAGAATTGCGTCTCTCGCTTGCGGCGGAATCGGCTCACTTCAACAAGCCGTCCCGGATCGGCAGATTGGGACCGCTACGCCGTGATCCCGACCTTTCATTACTCGCACCACAGATGTTCCGAGACATCTTCGGCAATCTCTTTCGTCCCGTCGCCCTCGACCCCACTTGGCTTACGTCCACCGTTCTTGCCCTGGCCGAAGGCATCTACCAAGACCGTGCCTTTGACCGAATGCCGATCCTTGCCGATTCGCTGATGGATGCGGGTTGCGAGAATGAGGACATCTTGAACCACTGCCGTCAGTCCGATGAGCATGTCAGGGGCTGCTGGCTTGTGGACCTGCTACTCGACAAGAAGTGACCCAAGGGAGTGTGAAACCGTATCGAAGAACCCCAACCAAGCCGCTCGCAAGCCCGCCACGAAGTTCGCCCACTTGCAGAAGAAGATGCAGAAGCAGAAGATTCGGAGACGGGCGGTCAAGAAGAAGTGACTCCTTGGCCGCCGACGATGGGGAGGAAAAGCGGGGGCGTCGAGTAGTCACCGAATCGGAATGAATGCAGTCATTGCCTTGGCAACCAGGCTACCGTTGAGATTGACGGCTCGTTTGACAAGATTCGGTCTTTCAGGTGAGTCCAACGGGAGAACCCCGGCGAGTGCGCAGAGCAGCCGACTTTCCAGATCGGGTTCGCTGAAACATTCAAGACCATTACGATAGCAAACAATCGTACTGTTGTTATCACCTTGGCTTCGGTGGATATCGCCGAGGAACAAGTGGAATGGTGCAAATTGCGGATAATCGGCAACGGCCTTGATCGCAATCGGTTTGGCCTGCTCCGGTGGTAGACTGCCATCTTCCAACAGTCGGACTAAGCGAAACTCAGTGTCCGATACTTCGCCCGTTTCCAGCTTTTCCGCCAGCCATCGATCAAATCGACAACGGAACCAGCCAGGAGCCAAGCACTCAACTTCGTCATACGCTTCTCGTGCTTTGGCATACAGTCCCATCTCCATCAAACACATCCCACTCTGATACACCGGGTCGGGGTCGTATGGATCGACCTCCATTGCTGCTTGGTATTTTTCCAATGCGTCGGCAAGTTTTCCCGATGAGGCCAATTCATTTCCCTGACGGACGAGAGTTGTCGCCATCTGAAGCGATAAGCGATTCCGGCGAAACGAAAACTGGTATCGTCCCTCCGACTTGGGAGCTATTTCATCAAGCTCGAACTCCTTGCCATTCTCGGTCAATACGACCCGGCAGAGAGGTTCTCCCTGTCGCATCTGTCTCGTTTTTCGGTCAATGGCATCAAAATCTAATTTATGTACGACAGATAAATTAATCGCTTCATCGCCGAAACGAAGGGCTTCCTCCATTTGCCCAAGATATCGATGAACTTCAACGAGGTTGTTTAAGTAAACTCGCTGCCCCTCGACATCATTCATTTCACGGCAGAGCTTGAGGGCCGCCAACCAAGGTTCAATGGAGTCAGTGACGCTTCCCGAATGAAACAGAAGTTCGCCAAGGCGACCGTACAGAAAGGCTTCATTCTGTCGAGCGGTCCGTCCTTGAAGGGGCTTAGCATCCGCTATATGCTGGCGTGCCTCTTCGATCAGGGTCGCATGTTCAAGTTGTTGGGCACGCCTGGGCAGTTCTGCGAACCACGCTTCCCATCGCAACAGGGGATTGCTTTCAGGAGTTCCGCACAAGCGATCCCAAAGTTCGGGAGCGCCACATTCCTGAGCCAAACACTGAGCGACGGCACCGAGGCATTGAATGTAGTTATGCAGAGAAAAATCATCCATTTTCATTCCATCTGGGACTTTACACATCAGATCGACGATGGCAGCGACTTGAGCTTTATACTTTTGGCAGGCTTCCAAGAGCTTCTTGTGATTTCCTGATGCCGCCGCCCCAATGAGCCGGTCACGAATCTCGGTAGGTGAAAAGGCTTCATCAGGTTCTTTTCGCTTAAATGGCCAGAATGGCATTGTGTATTCCTCGATAGCTGATCGAATCAGTCCTATGGCAACTCACAGACAACTCGGAACCCGTATGGCGTGTACATCATGGCGAAAAGGGACGCCATGAGTCCGCCATCATCTTCGTCGTGACCTTCGCCGTCGTCTTCTCGTGATCCGGCGTCGGCCCGCAGTTGTCGCCGAGCGGTACTGGTGCAAACGAACTCGGTAGCCGAACACCAACCGCCCCGCACGACTCGAAACGCCTCCTTGTCCTCGGCGTCGAGC
This sequence comes from Gemmataceae bacterium, assembly GCA_003136315.1. Lineage (GTDB taxonomy): Bacteria > Planctomycetota > Planctomycetia > Gemmatales > Gemmataceae > Urbifossiella. Next base: position 21,191 of record PLDW01000464.1, read on the forward strand.
CACGCACTGCCATCGGCGGGAGCGCCTGCATAGTTCGGGTGCCAAACGTCCTCGCACCACTCGTCCACATTCCCGTGCATGTCGTAAATCCCCCACGCATTTGGGGGAAAACTACCCACGGGTGTTGGCCTCGCCTGCCGCTCGACTTTTGTTTCTGAGGCTTCCACCGCCAACTCCATTTCCCGCACGAAGGCTTCCTCGTCAGCGGGGGCAGGACCGAACCGGACGGCATATTAACCCGGCAAGAAAGAA
>PLDW01000519.1 GCA_003136315.1 Gemmataceae bacterium
GAAGAGGCTCGGCAGGAGCCTCGGCTCCCGAAGAAGCTCGGCAGGAGCCTCGCACTCCCGAAGTAGCTCGAACAAACCATCTGTTGTTCATGCCCACCGCAGTTCAAACAGTTCGCCCTGGTACGGCCAATCCTCTGTGCTGGCGACTAGCCCTTTCCGGACCGGGTTTCGGCAAACATACTCCCACGCCAGGTCGTAGCTCTCCTCGGTGCGGAGGCGGCGATCCCAGTGATCTGGTTGCCAACGGAGATGCGGGGAAGCGGACCGTTTGGTGTATTGAGACTTCCAATAACGGACCCAGTTGTCGAACGGGATCTCCCTATCACCAGGCGCGGCGAATAGATGAATGTGGTCAGGCATGAGGATGTAACGACCGACCAGCCATGCCCTGGCCTGCTGCCAAATTTCGACTAGACGTTGGTGGACGGCAGGTGTGGCTAACCACGGAACCCGGTACTTGGTGCAGACTGTTACAAAGACGATCGGTGGGTTGGTCGGATGGGCGAACACGCCGTGGGTGGGATGTCTGCGGAGCAGGAAACCAAAAGACAGCTCGGCAGGAGCCTCGCCCTCCCGTTCATTGCTTGAAGATGTTGGGGTCATCGCTTGATCCTGCGTCTGGTCTGTTCTGTGCTGTTATCGGTGAACATCTTGAAGCCGTCCACCCCTTTCACCCAACTAGTGATCCCCCGCACAATCCTTGACGCGATCCTTACCCACGCTCGGGCCGAGTTACCAAACGAGTGCTGCGGCCTTCTCGCAGGGGTGATTGAAGACGGGGTTGGCCAGGTGACGCAGCGGTTCCCGATCCGCAACGACCTTGCCAGTCCGACCGAGTACGCGACGAACCCCCGCGATATGCTTGATGCCTCGAAAGCAACCCGGGCAGCGGGAACGGAGATCCTGGCGATTTACCACTCGCACCCGACCTCGGAGCCGGTCCCGAGTCGAAGGGACGTCGAACGGAACTGGTGGGGCGAGAGTGTCGTTCACCTCATCATCGGGATCTCCAGGGAAGAACCTGATGTGCGGTCGTGGTGGATCACGGAGGGGGGGTATCGGGTTGCGCTATGGGAAGCAGTCTGAGAAGGGTGTGGCAAGTTTTCCGGGAGCGTGATTGGTTTTCAGCCTGAAAGGCGGAGATTCCTCAGCCCAGGGCACCGCCCTGGGGAGACTGGAAACCCAGGGCGGTGCCCTGGGCTGAGAGATCTCACCCCTTCAGGGTGAAGAATGTCAACCATCGTCACTGAGAACTTCGACGAACTACCCCCCTGGCCACCTTCCGAAACATTTGCCCCACCCTTAGAGAAACGCAATCGCGCTTCGGGTTCTCCCGCCCCCCCTCCGCCCTTACAATGCTCCCCACCCTCCCCGCACTACCCGGGAATCACCATGCCGTTCCGTGTTGTCCTCACGGTCGTGTTCATCACTGCATCGCTCGCTGCGCTCCTGGCAACACAGCCCACGAAACCACCAGCCGGGCTGCGGTTTGTCGTGAAAATCGACCCCGGCCAGGTCGGGGCGAAACCGGCCTCCGGGCGGGTGCTCGTTGGCATCGCCAAGAAGGGCGAGATCCCCGACTTTACTAACTACAAGCCCCCTGTTCTCCCCATCCTGGGGACCGATGCCGAGGCATTCACCGCCGACAAGGTGGTCATCCTGTCGGCGGCCTCGGACGTCTTTCCGCTCAGCGCGCTGAACACTCTCACACCCGGCGAGTATGCCGTGCAGGCGGTTTTCGCCACCAACCCCGACATCAACCTCCCCGACGCTCCAGGGAATCGGTATTCCACTCCGGTGACGGTCACACTCGACCCCGCCGCTGGAACCACGGTCACACTGACCCTCGACAAGGCCTTCGAGGCAGCGGTTCCGAAAAATGATGAGACCCACAAGTTCCTCACCCTTCCCTCGAAGCTACTGTCCGATTTCCACGGCCGGCCGATGAATTATCGCGTCGGAGTCGTGCTGCCGCCGAACTTCGATCAGGAGAAAGACAAGACCTACGGCCTGGTTGTCGACATCGGTGGATTCGGCACCCGTTATACCGACGCCAGGGGGATCGAGCCCGACCCGCGCTTTGTGAAGATCCTCCCGGACGGGGCCGGGCCGTTTGGTGATCCGTATCAGGTCAATTCGGCCAATAATGGCCCCTATGGCGACGCGCTGATCCGGGAGGTCATCCCGTTCGTCGAGAAGACTTTCCGGTGCGGGGGCAACCCCAGGTTGCGATTCACCTGCGGGATGAGCACGGGCGGGTGGGTGTCGTTCGCCCTCCAGGTGTTCTACCCGGACTTCTTCAATGGCTGCTGGTCGCAGTGTCCGGATTCCGTCACTTTTGATCGATATGAGTTGATCGACCTCTACAACGATCCGAACGCCTACATCAATGCCTTTGGGTTCGACCGACCGGGTACACGGACCCTGGATGGAGATGTGATCTCGACCGTTCGGCACGAGTGCCAGTTGGAGCGGGTTTTAGGACGGGGTGGGCGCTGGGAACTGAGCGGCCGGGACTGGGCGTCCTGGAACGCCGTGTACGGCCCGCGGGGGAGGGACGGTCGGCCCGTCCCGGTCTGGGACGGTAAAACCGGGGTGATCAACAAGGCCGTTCTCGACCACTGGAAGGCGTATGACCTCAAGCGGGTACTGGTGCAGAACTGGCCGGTTCTTGGGCCGAAACTCTCAGGTGGGAAAGTTCACATCTGGGTGGGTGAGGCCGATGACTACTTCCTGAACGTGGCGGTCCACATCCTCAAGGAGGCGGTGGCGAAATTCCAGGCTCCTGTCTTCGACGGGACGATCCAGATCGAGCCGCACAAGGGGCACATCCCCGGTGGCTGGAGTCGGAAGGAGATGCTCGATGCGATGGCCACACGAGCCTGGGGGAAGTGAGGAGGAGGATTGACTGGGACCGGGGGGACAGGAGGCTTGGTTCCACGAAAAGAATCTGTCCGGGCTCAACACCGTGTTTTGGCGTCTTCGGGCTCGCCAAGGTTTGGGACTGGGGAGCGGAAATGGCCAAGTCATCAGGGAGGATTGGTTCGGCAAGAACGGCCCTTTCAGGCCGAATTATCGGATCGGATTACCCAGGCGGAAAACCCCTCGTGATTGCGATCTCTTGCGCCAATTCCTTCTGTGGCAGGCAACTTCACCCAATAGGATTAGGGTGTAACCGGTCGGGCTCGAAGCCTCGAAGAGGCGGCAGATCGTAGCCCAGGGCGTCAGCCCTGGGAGCCAAGCCATGTGGTGTAACGCTAGCCCTGTCCAGGGCTTACGCCCTCAGCTACTGTCTGATGTCCCTTCGCGACTCAAAACATCGGCATTGGGGCGAGCCCGATCGGTTACACCCATAGGATGACCTGGATGACCGTTCCCGATGATATCCCGCAACAAAGAGGGATCGGGCATTTGGCTGCAGGGTCTGATACAGGAACCCGCAGAGGCTGTCACATACCAGGAGCAAGCATTGGTCTAAC
>PLDW01000216.1 GCA_003136315.1 Gemmataceae bacterium
GCTCCTGCCCCCCGCCTAAACACTAAACACTAAACACTAAACACTAATAACGAGACGAGCCGGCGGGCTCAGGGGAGCCGCCGGCCGTGTGTGACTGGCTGGGGGAAGGGAGCGGGTGGTGTGCTCGGCTCGGGGGCGTTCCCAGGCCGTCAGGGGGAAGTCGGATCGGATGCGAGCCACCGTCTCAAGACCGGTTGTTAAATTCGCCGCCGGTAATCAGACCTTGGCGAATAACAAAGGTAGCACGCGGCGTGCCGACGAACAGTACGTACTGCTCGCAACCGGGGGGAGTATCTGCCGGAGATACCGACTGTAGCCTCTCGATCAGCGGGAACTGCACTCATTACCCGTTTTCACACTTTGACTTCGGTCAAAACTGTGATCGGTCATTGAATGATCCGCTGGGACCACGAGTTTCCCCGTTCTCTGACGGCTCACGATCTGGTGAGTGGGGGTTGCTGGCTGGTGTGGAATAATTTACACCAACACGGCCGGTTCTTAGAACAGTTTGGGTTGTCCCTTCTGTAAGGTTGGGAACCGGGTTTCCGCTTGACAGGCAGCATTAAACCTGCGACGGGTAGAATAAAGAGGGTTTGGTGGGGGCCGATCTCTCCCATTCTCGGCATCGTCCGCCGCGACCGTCCCCCGTGGCGGGCTAACCTAAATCGCCTGAAGGATCCGACGGCCATGTTGCACTTCTCCTGCGATGTCTGTGGCAAAGACTTAATCTCCGGAGTGTCGACCCGGTTCGTCGTGAAAATGGAGGCGTTCGCGGCCGGTGACCCGGCCGAGCTAACAGAGGAGGACACGGACCCCGACCATGTTGAGGAAATGGCCCGACTGCTGAACGAGCAGGAGGAAACCGGAGAGGATAGCCCAACCTTACTCCCCGCCTGCAAGAAGATGCGGTTCGATCTGTGCCGGTCTTGCTACCGGAAGTTCCTCGACGACCCCCTTGGCCGGGAGGCAGCCAAACTCCACTTCAGCGAGAACTAGTATCCCCATCGATCCCCAAGGGACGGGTCCAGTGCGTTGGGAGGTGATCCCGAGTTTTCCGATCAGGATTGCCTTTCCGGTCACCCTGCCCCCTCGGGGGTCGCAGCCATTCGCCGGTGGTTGATCGCAGCAACACCACCGGTTTGCGGGGGCAACCACCCCAGCCACTCCACCCCCCGCCTGCCCCGATTTCCGATGCTCGGGGATGAATTTGTGGTCGCGTCATTGTCACCGTCCCCGGTGGTGTCGCTACGATCAACTCCAGGCGAATCGCTGCCATTCTTTCGGGGTCGGGACGACGTGGGCAGCATGTCGAGATCGCAGGTGAGACTGGGGAATGTTCCCTTCTGCGAATACTGTCCGGTCTGCCCCGTCGTAGAATACACGACTACAGGTGGCGTCCCTCTGCGACTGTTGGACAGGGGATGAATTCCACACGCCAAAATGTTCAACCATGTCCGCCCAACTGATGAGATCCCGCACGAAACCACTCGCATGCCGATCCTGCTCGTCTTCCTGCTGACCGCCGCGTGCCTTCCGGTGCCCTGGACCGACCCATTCGGGCTCGGTCCGCGGGCCAGCGTGGGCCTCACAGCAGCCGCCGTCCTCCTGCCTCTTGTGGCTGCGTTCACCCTCCGGACGTGGGTGGTCCGGACCCTGTCCCGGGAACCGGGCCGGAAGGTGGAGGTCGGGAACGGGTATCTCCGGCTCCGGCGGCTTCTGTTCTTCGTCAACCTCGGAGCGGTTGGCCTAGCGGTTGTCGGCCTCGGGTGGGGGAAGACCGCACGGGAAAGCCTGATGATCGCCTGGGATAGCACCACAATCCTCGCCCCGTTCGCCGAACTGGCTGTCCCGCTGCCGTACTTCCTGATCGTGTTCGGGTGTTGGCTGATCTACTACGATGCCGAACGGGTGCTGCACCTGCCAGCCAGCGCGGGGACAAAATCCACGTTCTGGTCGCGGGCCGGGTACTTCTTCCACCACCTTCGCCAGCTCACTCTGCTGATCGGCTTCCCAATCGGCCTGTTCGTGACCCAGCAATCTCTCGCTCGATTGGCCCCGGAACTGACTGGAGACGATGTCTATCGGGTCGCATCGGTGGCCGCGGTTCCGGTGCTGATCATCTTTCTCCCCCTCCTCATCAAGCCACTCCTGGGCCTCCGCTCGCTCCCGAGCGGACCGACCCGTGACCGGCTCGAAGCCCTCGCTCGGCGGCTCCGGTTCCGGTACTCCGACTTGCTCGTCTGGCCCACCCACGCCTCCGTCGCGAACGCGATGATCGTTGGGCTCGTGCCCCGGGTCCGGTACGTCATCTTCACCGACCGGGTGTTAGAGGAGATGCCGGCCGACGAACTCGACGCCGTATTCGGGCACGAGGTTGGGCACGCTCGACACGGGCACATCTGGTACTACGCCCTCTTCCTCGTCCTCAGCATGACCGTTCTGGTTGCCACCTTGCTCGTGGTGGAAGCGAAGTTGAGGGCGATTGCGATCGAAGACCCCTCGTCCACCCCGCCCCAGTTCTCGCCCGAGAATCCTGGATGGGAACTTCTGCCGCCGTTCGCTCTTGCGGCCGGGTACATCTTCCTGGTGTTCGGATTCCTCTCCCGGTTGTGCGAACGCCAGGCGGATGTGTTCGGGTGTCGGGCGGTATCGTGCGGGAACCCGGATTGCAACGGGCACGACGTGACAACGGCCTACCCGGCCGACGGGACGGGGCTGTGCCCCTCCGGGATCAAGACGTTTGCTAGAGCACTGGAACGTGTGGGTCTGCTGAACGGGCATAGTGATCCAGAGACCGCCCGTCCGAACCCATCCTTTGGGGGGTGGATCCGGGAGTTCCTCGGCTGGGTCCGGGCGTGGCAGCACTCGACCATGCCGCGACGGATCGGCTTCCTTCTCTCTCTGATCGACGACCGTGGCCGGGAGCGGCGTTTCCAGCGGCGGTTGCTCGTGCTGCGCTGGGGCCTGGTGGTTGGCCTGGTGTCCGCTCTGGTAGTTCTGGGCGAGGTCGTGGGGTGGCGAGAACTGCTCGCGGTGATGTGAGAACCAGAAGGCGAACCCTCAAGGCATACTGTTAGCTGTAAGCTAAGAGTGATGTGAGAACCAGAAGGCGAACTCTCAAGGCATCGAAGTGATTGAGGGGTGGCCGGAGAGGACCGCCGAGGGCCAGACAGTGACCACCTACTCGATCGGTGGCAAGGATTACCTGCGAATTCGATACGGCGAGAAATCCGAGGATTGGGGGGCGGGAAAACGACCCTGCAGGGTCGGTTCCATGTTCTCGGATGTGATGTCGAGCGATGCCCCGTCTGCAAAGGCCAAGTTATTACCGGCGACTGCCCCCACGACGATGACGGCAAGGCGTTGGGCAGGAGAAAGAGTACCCGGATCTGGGTGGTGCAGTATCGGGTATTGTCCTCCCCCGTTTGCGGGGGAGGTCGGCGAGGCTTTGCTCGCCGGGAGGGGGTTGAGCCTTCA
>PLDW01000250.1 GCA_003136315.1 Gemmataceae bacterium
GCCAGCCCGGCGGCCACCAGCAACGCCACCGCCATCCCTTTCATGATCCGGCTCATCGTCGTCTCCTCTTTGAGGTGTTCTTGGGAGCTGTTGGCAGTTTGCCCCACCTGTCTCCCATCCTTGTAACGACCTCGTCGAGAATCGCTTGCGCGAGCCGCCGGCGGTGGTATTGCTGCGATTGAGGCAGTTGGTGAGAGAAAATCAACCAGTGGGTTCGGGTACCACGGGCGGGCAAGCCGCCCGTGGCACCCACAATGATTGTGGTAGGTCATATCCTGGCGTCTGCCTCATCGCGCGGTTTCGATCCTGTCAGGGAAATCCCTCGCGGGCACGGTGATTCCCCCGACAACAGTTGTCCCAATCCCCTCTCAGTCGATCTGCACCGATTCGCTCATAATAACAACACGATTGGACCGCTTCCTCAACAAAGAGTCGTGTGAACCGACTCGATCCGCTGGTTCAAAAACCTCCTGTGGAAAGCCAGGCCGACACCGGCCGGAGCCGTCTTCGTCGCCACACACGTCACAACCGTCGGGGTTGATCATGCGAGGCCTTGCCTTACTACTGCTGCTTGTGGTGTTCGGTGCTGTCGTGGCTCTGGGTGTCCAGAACGACGAGACTGTGACCCTCGCCTTCTTCACCTGGAGCGTCACCACACCTCTCTGGGGAGTCGTTGCTGGGGGATATGTGCTCGGCATGCTCAGCGGGTGGGCGTTTGCCAGCGTCTTGAAGCGGTCGTGGCGGCGAGTCGTGGAACCCCGAAGGTCGTAAACCGCCCGTTGAGTTGCCCCATTCGAAACCCTGTTACTGGAAGTCATCTGATATGTACCGTTATTCGCTTGAGTCGATAATCGTTGTGCTGCTCCTGCTCTGGCTCCTCGGGGCCTTTGTCTACCCCATTGGCGGAGGTCTGATTCACCTCCTCCTCGTGGTTGTCCTCGTTGTCGTCGTGTTACGACTCCTCCAGGGGCGATCGGTCTTGTGAGGAGGCGGCGGCTCCCCTGCCGACACCTCAAACGAAACGTAACGCAAAGGGCCGACGACTTTCGTCGGCCCGAATTTCGTATACTACCTCTGTCTCCTCTCTCAGCCGAACAACCTTCGCGTCTGAGGTCTGCCCCCATCGCGAGTTTGATCGGGAGGCGAGACAGGAAGAAGGGATCGAGTCATTTCTTCAACCGCGCAAGGCGGGTGGACACCCGCAGAGTGGGTCCAAACTGCACTGGTCGGGGTCGGTGCCGGGACAATCTCGACCGACGCCCGCGGCCATGTCCTGTCCATGAACCCGGTGGCCGAGACCCTGACGGGGTGGCCGCAAGGCGAGGCGGCCGGCCGACCTCTCGCAACCGTCTTCCAGATCGAGAACGAACGCACCCGCCAGCCGGTCACGGACCCGATCACCGAAGTACTCGCGAGTGGCGTGGCTATCACCCTGGCCGATCACACCATCCTGATCGCCAGGAGTGGAAGTGAGTGGCGAATCGACCACGGGGCCACACCGATTCGGGATGCCGCCGGGGTTCTCGTCGGGGCGGTCCTGGTCTTCTGCGATGTGAGTGAGCGGCAGCGAGCGGTTCAGGCCATTGAGGACGCCCAGGCGTTTGCCGAGGGAATCGTCCAGACGGTCCGCGAGCCGCTCCTGGTCCTCGACGCCGACTTGCGGGTCCGGATCGCGAACCGGTCATTCTACCAAACATTCCGTGTCACACTGGAGGAGACCGAGGGCAAGTTGCTGTTCAACCTCGGAAACCACCAGTGGAACCTTCCCGAGCTACGGGAATTGCTGGAGGAAGTCCTCCCGAGGGACAGCACGTTCAGCGACTTCGAGGTGGACCATACGTTCGAGGGGATTGGTCGCCGGATCATGGTGCTCAATGCCCGCCGGATCGCCCCGTCCGGCCACTTGCCTGGGTTGATCCTGTTGGCAATCGAGGACGCGACCGAGCGGGTCCGGGCGGCCGAAGCCCTGGCCCTCTCCGAGATTCGATACCGTCGGTTGTTCGAGACCGCCCAGGATGGTATCCTGCTGGTCGACCCAGAGACCCGCCAAATATTCGATGCGAACCCATTCCTAACGGATATACTCGGGTATACTCATGAGGAGTTCGTGGGGAAAGAACTGTGGGAGGTTGGCTTGTTCGAGAACATCGAATCCAGCAAGTCTGCCTTCCGCACGCTCCAGGAGAAGGGATATATCCGCTACGACAATCTGCCACTACGGACCCACGATGATCGAGGAATCGAAGTCGAGTTCGTGAGTAATGTGTACCCCGTGGGTGATACCCGAGTGATTCAGTGTAACATTCGCGATGTCACCGACCGGAAGAAGGCCGAGACTGCGCTACGGGCGGCACACGCCGGGCTGGAGGTGCGCGTGCGGGAGCGAACGGCCGAACTGGGCCACTCGAACGAGGCCCTCAAGGACGAGATCGCCAGGCGTGAACTCGCCGAGGCAGACCGGCGTGACTTGCAGCAACGTCTGGCGACCGCTCAGGAGGACGAGCGGTGTCGAATTGCACGAGAGCTGCACGACCACATGGGGCAGCACCTGGCGGTCCTCGGCCTCGGGCTCAAACTGATCAAGGACGCGACCCCGGACACCGCACCGACCCGGGATCGGCTCACGCAACTCCTGGGCCTGACCGACCAGATCGGCCGCGAGGTCCACGAAGTGGCCCTGCAACTCCGACCAACAGCGCTCGACGACCTGGGGCTCCAGGCGGCGCTCGCAAACTACACTGAGGTGTGGTCCGAGCGGTGGAAGATCGAGGCCGATTTCCACGCAGCCGGATTGGATGGTGAGCGCTTGCCGGCCCCGATCGAGACGGCCCTGTACCGGGTGGTTCAGGAAGCCCTGACCAATACTCGTAAGCACGCCAGCGCGCGGAGCGTGAGCGTGGTTCTCCAGTGGTCCCAAGGTCAGGTGTCGGCCTTTGTCGAAGACGATGGCCAGGGGTTCGATCCCGAGGCCGCCCTGGTCGGTGGCTCCCGGCTGGGAGTCCTCGGAATGCGGGAGCGGATGGCCCTCGTGGGTGGGTCGCTCGCAATCGAGTCCACACCCGGAGAAGGTACCACAGTGATCGCCCGAATTCCACTCGCGGACGCGGAGGGCGACAATGGGTGAGATGCGCATCTTCCTGGCCGACGACCACGCGGTTGTCCGTGAGGGGCTCAAGGCCCTGATCAGCGCTCAACCCGGGATGACGGTGGTCGGGGAGGCTTCTGACGGGCTGACCGCGTGCGAGAAGATCCCTGGGTTGCGGCCAGACGTGGTGGTGATGGACGTGACCATGCCCGGGCTGACCGGCGCCCAGGCGACTGAACGGCTTCGGCGCGAGTATCCGCAGGCCCGGGTGCTGGCACTGACTGTTCACGAGGACAAGGGGTATATCCGCCAGCTTCTCACGGCGGGAGCGGCCGGGTATATGCTCAAGCGGGGAGCGGCCAAGGAGTTGATCCACGCCATCCAGGTGGTCGCGGGTGGTGGCGTTTACCTGGACCCGATCATGGCCGGGAAGGTGGTCGGGGGCTTCGTCCGGAGGCCAGTTGAGGAATCCGTCCAGGGGGGTGGGGAACTGAGCGACCGGGAGGGGGAGGTGGCCCGGCTAACCGCCGCCGGTCACAGCAACAAGGAGGTCGCCGCGCGGCTCGACCTGAGTATCAAAACAGTTGAGACCTACCGGGCCCGGGCGATGGATAAACTCGGCCTTCAGGGCCGGGCCGAACTGGTCCGCTACGCCGTCCAGCAGGGCTGGCTCCAGGGTGGCTGAAAGACGACCTTTCTGACGCTTGACTCATGTGCAATCTCTTCAATGAGCCCAAATCGCGAGAAAATAATATGATTCCTCAGTGAAGGTGGATCAGTCAGTTGTCCTTACCTCGAAGAGGTTTCATAACAAAGCCCAGGGTCGCGTTTCGCGCACCCTGGGTACACGGTTGTCACACCAGCATTTTTACCGCGAAGCGGTTAGACAAGGTGATGCTTGTGGGCAACATACCCTAACGAATCCGACGAACGCAGCGTTTGGACCAAGGTCGGCTTGTCGAACCGCTTCGCGGTACAGAGACATGGAGGAGGTTCCCCCAGAGTGCGCGAAACGCGACTCTGGGCTTTGTTATGAAACCTCTTCGAGGTACAAACACCCGACCTCATGATCTTCACCAGTGAAATGAGCGTAGTTTTCAGTGGTTTCACACGCACTGGAGAGATAACACCCCTTGACTCGGATCGTTTGCCGCCCTAACGGGGCGGTGGGTAACGGCCCGGGAGGTCAACTCTGGAGAAAGCTGCCAGGCAATTCCCGACCCGAAATTTCGCATTTCCCCGACATTTTCCGCTCTCTCTCCTGACCCGTCGCCACAGATCCTTCGAGTAGACTAGCTCCTACTGAATCACTTATTTTCTGAGCGCCAGCTCAGGACACCAGAACGACCGACCGCGGCCGTCGGAGAGTCACATGGGATGGGAACAGCCCTACGTTCTCGTCGTGGACGACCAACACGACACGGCCGATAGCATGGCCACCCTGCTGTGTCTGTGGGGATACGACGGGGAAGCGCACTACAGCGGGGCAGCGGCCCTCGTGGCTGCGAGCATCCGGCAGCCGATGGTGGTTCTTCTGGATCTCGAAATGCCTGAGATGAATGGGTTCGAGTTCGTCGCCCATCTCCGTGAACTTCGTGGGTGTGAGCAGACCGCGATCACCGTGGTCAGCGGGCATACGAGCGCATCCTGCCTGGCCCGGGCTCGGAACTTGGGGATCGGCTACCTTTTCAAGCCCGTCGATCTGAGCCAGTTGCAGATCTTGCTGAATCGGTTGATCATCAATCATGAACTCTCGAATGACCGCCACGAACCATATCTCCGGATGAACAGCCGGGCTGCTGAATTAGCAGTATGCTAATATTTTCAGCGACTGAGCCAGCTAAAATATTGATTAGGTATTGACTATTATGAACCGAGATGATTCCACGGGAGAAGCTGTTGAATACTGGTCTTGTCAAAGGAGCAGTGGGTTAACCTGGAGGTGGTGTCCCGTCAGCAGAGCCAGACTGTCGACCAACTGGTCCGCCGGGCTGGTTTCGGCGTTTTACGGGGTGGGCCGAAGGCACTCGAACCGGGTTGACAGGACCAGACGGCGATCAGAGGCTATCGAACCGCGAGGCTTTACAGGGTGTGTGGGATACGTTCTGTCTGTCAGGATAGTCCTGACACACTCGCCTCGAAACTCCCGACATACCTTCCGATTGTGTGGGGTAGAATCAAACATGCGGTGTGTGTGATCTCCTTCGCGAACCCAGCCGTATCGGGCCGCCACACAGGCTGGCCCTGCGAATCATGGGTAGGAGTCGCAAGGGATTGTCTTCCATACCGATACTGTCTCCGACTGCCCGTGCAGTGTTCCCTTTGGATTGCCCTGCATAGCCGTAGCCTGGCTTTGCGGACAAATCATCAATGAGCAGTCTTTTAACACAGTCCGCATCGGCGACCGCTTCGGAACGAGCGCGGGGCGTCCTCGTCATTGACGATGATGAACCTGTACGCCGGTTACTAGCGGCAGGCTTGAAACATCACGGGTTCATCGTGTGGCTGGCAGCGAACGAGCGGGAAGCGGTCGAGATCTACAAATCACACCATACGTCCATCGACCTGGCTCTCCTGGATGTTCGGATGCCAGGCCGGGATGGCCCCGAAACGCTCGCCGCTCTGCGGGAATTCGATCCTGAAGTCCGTTCCTGCTTCATGACCGGGGAGGCAGGACTCTACACTCAAGAGGATCTCCTCGACCTCGGTGCCCTCGCCGTGTTCCGAAAGCCGTTTCGCTTAAGTGAACTGGCCGAACATCTCATCTTGCTGACGACCCCGATGGGCTCGGCCAGAGAAGGACAGGGCGGCTATTGGAATGATGGCGAGCACCTGGGCGCTCAAGTCTACGAGTGAAGGGGATGGCCGGGAACCTCCCACCACGCTCGTGGGTGCCACGGGCGGCTAGTCCTCCCGTGAAGGCATCGCACGGGCGGACTAGCCGCTGTCACCCGACATAAGGTTGT
>PLDW01000418.1 GCA_003136315.1 Gemmataceae bacterium
AGGGTGATCAAGGGCACCCGAGATACCGCACCCCCGCAACCAGTGGGGCCGCCCCAAATTCACACTTGAGGATTTCGACCACATCAATCGCTGTTCTTACTTCGAGTACCAACGCGACAAGGTCTTCGTCCGCACCAGTAAGGTGGTCAGGCGGGCCTGCCTGATCCAACGCAAACGGAAGAAGCGGCCAAAACTGCCCGCGAACAGAGAGGTCGAGATCACGAGCGATTCCTGCCCCTCCTGCAAAGGGAGCCGGATCATCCGGGTCGGTAAGAAGAAGCATGTCAAGCTCGCCTATGACCTCAAGTTTACCGCGGGTGGCATCCGTAGGCAGGTAATCCGCTACACTGCTCTCCGCTATCGCTGCGAGGATTGTCACTTGGAGTTCTTGCCCGACCGCTACAAAAGGCGAGACAAGCACCTCCACGGTCTGAAGAGTTGGACCGTCTACCAGCAGATCGTTCACCGCGTTAGTATTCGGCAGTTGGAGGCAATGTTCGAGGACTGCTTCGGGCTGACAGTCAGTCGCTGGGAACTGATGGATATAAAGGCCGTCATGGGCGAGCGATATCGGAAAACCTGCAACCATATTCTTGCGAGGCTTGTCAAGAGCGGACTCCTCCATATCGACGAGACTCACTCCAACCTTAAGAAGGACAAAGGATACGCCTGGGTGGTGGCAAGCCTGGCAGATGTCCTATACATGTACAGGCCCAACCGGGAAGCAGTTTTCCTCCACGAACTTCTCAGGGAATTCAAGGGAGTAATGGTTTCTGACTTCTACTCTGGATATGACTCATTGCCATGCGAACACCAGAAGTGCCTCATCCACCTGATCCGTGATTTTAACAATGACCTAAAGAGCAACCCTTACGACGAGGAGTTGAAGGCTCTGGCAGCAGAGTTCGGCAAGTTGCTGCGGTCAATCGTCAGCACGATCGACAAGTACTGGCTGAATAAGTATAATTTGCACAAACATAAGGCAGAAGTGCATCGCTTTTTCCGTGCCATTGAGCCTAATGTCTACCATTCCGACTTGGCGGAGGGCTACCAGAGAAGGCTCCTCAAGAACGAGGGCAGACTGTTCACGTTTTTTGGATCACGATGGGGTGCCATGGAACAACAATCCAGGTGAACACGCAGTAAAAGCGTTCGCGTGGCTACGCGAGGTTACCGATGGCCAGATGAGCAAGGAAAGATTGTCTGATATCCTCGTACTATTAAGCATTCGTCAAACATGCAAATACCGAGGCATAATCTTCCTCAAGTTTCTTCTATCAGGTGAGGAAGATATTGATGTTTACTGCTGCAAGGGACGGAAAAAGATTCGTTCTGTTGATCTCGAAATCTACCCATCTGGTTTCTCTCGTGGCGGCCGGCGGGGGACGGTGACTCAGGGTAGCAGAATCCGAGCTAGCGGGGTCGAATCAAAGGGCAGGACGGTCGCCATCGGAGACATCCACGGCTGTTCCGGAGCGTTGAGTGCCCTTCTCAGTGCAGTCGCCCCTGGGGCCGACGACACGGTCGTCACTCTCGGCAACTACATGGATCTCGGACCCGACAGCAAAGGCGTGATCGGACTACTTCTAGGCTTGGTAGGTCGCTGCAAATATGTGCCGTTGAAGGGAGATCACGAGGAGATGTTCCTGGCCGCCCTGAAGGGCCAGGATGCCCTCAATCGCTGGCACAGGGCCGGGGGTGACCAGACGCTCCGGTCCTACGGCATTGAACACCCGAGCGATATTCCTCAGTTGCACCACTCTTTCCTCAGTAATTGCGAAGGTCCCCACGCGACCGAAACCCACTTCTTCGTTCACGCAAGCTACCGAGCGGACCAACCCCTGAAGGACCAACTGGCAGCCGTCGTGCGGTTCAAGTCGCTCGACAACGAGAGGCCAGGCCCACACTACACGGGTAAGGTAGCAGTGGTGGGGCACACGCCACAGAAGAGGGGCGAGGTGCTGGACCTGGGCCACCTGGTTTGCATCGACACGTACTGCCACGGCAGGGCTGGCTGACCGCCCTAGACGTGGGTTCGGGACACTGGTGGCAGACCAATGAAAAGGGCCAGGTGCGGGAAGGCAGCCTTGTACGGATGGCCAGCGACCGCGCTGGGACAAGAGGATAATCCCGATGTCCCTCATCGTGCAGCAGTTCATTACAGGCCGGGATGTAGCAGGGAGGGGAGATGGGTTAAACTGAGCAGATTGATGGTCGGTCAGCGGCAAGTGCTGACCGAATGCCAGGACACTAAGCATGTCTTCGGTGTGCTGAAGTATCGCGTGGCGAAGATCGTCGAGCAAGTCGCGTAATCTGAACGTCGAAGGAATCGTGGGCAGTTCACAGTGGCTACCTGGTGCCGACAATCGCATCCTTGAGCGGAATCAGCCCTTCGCGCTGGTAACGCAGCAACTCCTGATGGCTGATGCACCAGGCCGGGAAC
This sequence comes from Gemmataceae bacterium, assembly GCA_003136315.1. Lineage (GTDB taxonomy): Bacteria > Planctomycetota > Planctomycetia > Gemmatales > Gemmataceae > Urbifossiella. Next base: position 2,444 of record PLDW01000418.1, read on the forward strand.
GCCCCCCGGCCGGATAACTGCTTTTCGGCCTTGATGCGACCCAGCCTGCACCATTCGCGGACTGTGAACTCGGCCTTGCCCACGAGTTGTGCGAGTTCGTCGACGGAGTACCAGTCCTTGACCGTTTGCCGCTCGACGAGGACGACGAGCATGGACTCAATTCGTTCGAGCCGTTCTTCAAGCGTCATGGCTACCTCTTTCACCGACAACACAGGGAGCCTTCCGTTCGCTCAGTTGTCTGATGCCTCGGGTGGAAAACCCCAGTTATTCCGACCGTCTGCATAGGCGAGGATCGCCGTGTGAATGTGAGCCTGAAGCCGGGCATAGGCTTCAGGAGCAGAGAGCTTCATGATCTCCGGCAGAGTGTTGAACAGACACGCGGCGGATGCGGCGGCCACGTCATCCGCAAGGGTGGTTACGATCCAAGGATTCATCGTGCTACCCCTTTGCCTTCTGCTTCATGACTTGCACCCATGTCTTGCCGTCGAGGTTATCGCCTTGCGCCTTGCGGGCGGATTTCAGGGCGTCCTGCAAAATCTCGATTGCGTCCTCAAGAGACAGACTCTTGCCAGCGATCGTCACTGACCGGCCTTGCGGGCCGAGCGCGATCTTGAGCCGGTTGAGGGTGATGCCGGAAGCCTTGGCGTTGCGGAGCCTCCGGCCCCGCTGTTCGAGCTGGTCGCGATTGGCACCGCCCAGTTTCGCCGCGAGCATTGCCTCCTGCTCGGCCTCCGGCACCTTCGAGATCGCGTACCATTCCGATAACCCGAGCTTGCCCTCGGCGGCCGCTTGCTGCACCGGCTTGACGCATTTCGACAGCGACAGGACGCGGACCAGCGTGGAGGGATCGCGGTCGATCCTGGCGGCCAGATCCTTTGCGGTGGCGGACGGGTTCAAGGCCAGCCAATCCATGCAGCCGATGAACTGCTCGTAGGGTTTGAGGTCAGCCCGGTGCAAGGCAGTGACAAGCTGGATTTCCCTGACCTGGGCGGGTATCGGCGCTTCATCCGTAATGATGACGTCGAGGCATTTGGGATTACCGTCGAGCATTGCCGCCGACCACCGCCGCCAGCCGTCGAGGATGGTGCCGTCCGGCTTCGCCAGGAGCGGCACCAACTGCTTCTTGCACAGCGAGTCATGCAGTTCCCGCAATTCCTCGCTTGACAAGGACTGGCGGGGATTGCCCGGATCGGGCTTGAAGAAATCCAGCGGCTTGCTGGCGAGTGTCGAAGCCATTGGGGTTACCTCCACCTGACTATGAACCTGAGCAGAACGCTGATGACTGCAATCGGCAATCCGGCTCATTCTCTTGCCTGGCTTCCTGGATCAACGCATCACGCGTAATCCAGTTCAACGATCCATTCGTCTATGAGCGCCAGACGGGCCATCATCACATCCAGCGTTTTCACGAATGCCAGGGGCGTCAGCATGGCCGCCGGGCCACTCACCTCTCCGATCACGAACGCTCCGTCGGGGCAGTCGATGGTGTCGAGATCGAAACCATTGCCGAACCCCGGACGCCGGGCGCGAACGGCCGCCGTGATGCGGCCAACGGGAAACCGGATGTTGCTGAACATCCCCACCGAGATATTCGGAGATTGGTTCAAGAGCACGGTGAGGAAGCCGCGTCCTTTGAAGCATGGCTCAAAGGTTGCCCGGCCCGGCTTCAGCACGACAAGCGGAATTCCCGTCTGTCCCGAGAGGTGACGCATGTGCTGCTCGAAGCTGTAAGCCGACGCGGCCGGCAATTCGTGATGGTGCGCAGCGCGATGTTCGAGGTAGCCTTTCAACGCATGGATCGCGATATGGAGCAGGTGATTCCACATGGGATGCCTCCGGGAGTGGTAATTCGAAAGAATGCCCCTTCCGTGGGGCGCGGCCATCCGTATGCGCGGGTGGATCAATGATGCGGCCGGCCTTTGATCGCTGCGCCAAGGACGGCCTTGGCGATGCCGCCGAGGATGCCGCCGGCGATCCGGCCGGTCTTGGCCCTGCGCTCCTCGGCGGCGGCCATTTCCTTCTCATGCTTGCGGCGCTGCATTTCCGCGAAGAGGTCGGGGCGGGCGAAGAAGATGTAGGCGTGGTAGCCCACGTACGCGATGACGCCGAGAACAAACAAGGCCCCGATCAGCCCCGAACTGGCTCCGCCCTGGCTTGCCAGCAGTGTCATAGTCATCTCCCTGTGTTGGGCGAGGTCTGATTGCACCCGGCAACGTGCCGGGTGCTGCCGATACTTTCACTGCTCTTCCCATCGATCTCCACGTCTTGACGTGCGTGGGTGTTGCTGGATCAGCGGCCCTGTGAGCGGCGCTGTTCGCGTTCCTGTTCATCGCGGCCGGGAGGCTCCAGCCGCACGCCTTCCTCGCGGTAATCGCGGGATTCCGCGATTTCTCCCTGCGTCTTCGTGCCGTAAAGCCCGATCTCAGTGTCCGCGACCGACTCCCTGGAAGGGTTCAGCGCGTTGCGCAGCTCCTTCAGGCCAAGCCGGAGCATTGCGTCCGCGTGGCCCTCCCCAATCTTCTGGTGCATTGCCATGTCCTCTCTCAAACGGGATCACACCATCGGCCCCAGGGAACGTCCCCGGAATGGCTGCTCTTGCCAGTTGGCAATCGGTTGCGTTGCCGGGATCGCTTGCGGCGACCATGACGCACGCCGCCCCTCCGTGCCGATCCGTTCAATGCCGGCAGCGGCCAGGCCAACCATGACGGACGCGGCGAACAGGCTGCGGAGGCAGAGGCTCAATGCCGCCACGCTGCGCCAGCGGCCAGGAGCCGCGCGAAACTCACGCTCGTAGTAGCGCACGAGGCGGGTGATGAACGGCCGTAGTCCCGGAGTAAACACGATGGCCTGCCGTTCACCGAGATTCAGCACTTCATCGGGTGTCAGCAGTTTCCTGCCGGTTTCGGAGATGCTGTAGCCGTCATTGGAGGATGCTGACCAACTCGACTGCCCCGTTTCACCGTGATTGCGGTTACGCGAGCGTCCGCCGTTTTCCGACCAGACGGCCACCGTACTGGCCCCCAGCCGTTCGCTGACGGCAGTTGCCGTCTGAATGTCGTTCACCCCGAAAAAGATGGAGTGATCTATGTTCGACAGGAAAGTATGCGAACGCCCGCCAGGGAAGCATTGCTCAAGCTGGCCCATCGACTGGTAGAGAAAGAACAACCGCGTGCCGAAGCCGCGCAGCCGCTCCACCGCGTCGTCAAGGCACGGCAGGTGCCCGAGGCTCGCCGCCTCGTCGAGAATCCACAGGGTTTTTGCTCTCTCGTCAGGCCCCGAGCCGATGGCGGCACGCAGGAGCGCGCTGATCCATAAACGGAGGAGAGGGGATTGTGTACGCAGGTGCTGCATCGGAAGAATCAGGTAAATCGACATCCGGCCGTCGCGCAGGCGCGCCGGGTCGAAGCTGCTCTGCTGCGTGCTGGCTGCGACCGCCACCGTGTTCAGGAATCGCAGAAAGCGGTTGGTCGTGGTCAGGGTGCTGCCGAGTTCGCGGTCCACGAAGTGCTGCAACTGCTCACCCAGCCGCGCGAGCAACCCATCCCAGGCGTCACTTCGTTTCATGACCTCGACGGCGGCATTCAGTTTGAGCGGATCGGCGAGGATTGCGGCGACGGTTTGCAGGTTACGGACTTCCGGATCGGCCTGATACAGCACGAGGGAAGTGACCGCCCAGATCCAGAGTTCTGACGAGTCGGTCCAGTGAGGCTCCTTCTCCTGGCCCGTCCTGACGACAAGTGCCTCGGCAATCGCCTGGGCGTCGTCCAGGGCAAGCGGCGACGACTTATCGATGCCGTCCAGCACATTGAACGTGTCCGGCGTTTGCGTAACGACCCGGTACGGATCGAGGAGAACGATCCGATGGCCAAAATGGCGTCGGCGATACTCGGCGGTGATCTTGGCGTTTTCCCCTTTGGGGTCGATGACGACGACCGATCCGGCGTAGGTCAGCAGATTGGGGATTACCAGCCCGGTGCCCTTGCCCCGGCCGGTCGGAGCGAAGGCAACCGCATGCGTCCCGCCAGCAAGCCGCGCCCACAGGCCGCTTCGCCGTCCGGAAACCGCATTGAGAAACAGCCGGGAGGCCGCCTCCGATTGGCTCAGCGGAAGCCGGGTGAGAAGACGGACCGACTCTTTGATGTGCGGCGCGGCGACCTTGCCAATCAGAAGGCCCGATTCAGCGGAAAGAACGCCCCCGCGTGCAAGCTCGCCCGGTGCCGCAAAGCGTCCCGTGCCAAACGCCCATTGCCCGCCCCGAAATCGACGCCGGGCAAAGAGGACCGCGACCACGACTGCGAGGATCAGCAGGCCAGGTGCCCGCGTGATAACGTGCATGGCCCCAATAATCAGGAACAGCCAGACTACGCTGACGGCCGCGATGAGGCACAGGCGGCTGAGGAGAGCCATCAGCAGAAGCCCGAGCGCCCAGCACCAGGAGACCAGGGCCGCCGCTGGCCGCAACACCAATCGCCGAAAAAGCCGCCGCGTGAGGTTCATTCCAAGACCTTCCACCGGTTCCAAGATTCCTGCTAGAATGAGGCACGATTGCGTGACGTTCGCCGTGCGTTCATCCATAAATGCGCGCCACAAAAGCCCGCTGAAAGACCACATTGACGCCACTTTGCGCCACATAGCGTGGGAGGAAGTCCGATGGATTCGCCGGGTCCGGAAAGAGCATCCTCTCCGCGCATGAGAAGAGCCCGCCTTGACCAGAAACCACGCGTGGCTGTGTTTCGTCGGCTGATGCAGGAAAAGAGATGGAACGAAGTCGATTTGGCTGACCTTACCGGGGTGTCACGGCAGACAATCGAACGATTACTTCAAGGCAAATACGTCCGTCGCGACACCGCCGATGCAATCGAGAAAGCCTTGGCTTCGCATGTACAGGAGCCTCTCTTTGAACAGCACCCTCTTGTCGTAGATCCCGTGGCGGAAACGGACGTTGGTTCGGTACAGCTACCAGATATTGACGGACCTCAGGAGCCGGGTAACAAGCCAACAGAAACGAGCCCGGCGGAGGTCAAAACGCCCAACCTGGCGGTAGCGATCATGATGATGCGCCAGGGACGCTTCAATGAGGCGTTTCATGCGTTCTTGCTGCTCGCAGAAGCAAACAACCCCGCTGCTCAGAATCATCTCGGGTGGATTTATCAGCATGGCCTCGGCCTACCCCAAGACAACCTTGAGTCTGTGAAATGGTATCGCCGAGCGGCTGAACTTGGGGACAGTTGCGGGCAGAGCAACCTCGGCTGGATGTACGAACACGGCCTCGGCGTGGTGCGGGATCTGGCAGCGGCACTTCATTGGCATTTGTTAGCCGCGAAGCAAGGAAATGGACTCAGCATGAATCAGCTCGGCTGGATGTATCAGAACGGACAGGGTGTCCAACAAGACGCTGCCGAGGCGTTCCGGTGGTATAAAGCCTCCGCCGAAACAGGCAATCGCGACGGCCAAAACAATCTTGGCTGGGTGTATGAACACGGCCTGGGTGTTCCGCGCGATTTGCAGGAGGCCATTCAATGGTATCGCAAGGCCGTGGAGCTTGGGAACCCTCATGCAAGAGATAATCTGCTAAAAGTCACCAAATCGCCCTGAAAACTGAATGGTGGGGGCTGTGTTCAAACTCTGAACGCAAATGGCTGCCATTCGTGGTTCGCGTTTCCTCAGCAACTTGTCGGCTCGCGGATGCCTGGGTTGGGATGATCGGGTGCGGTCTGCAAATTAGCCAGAAGCCAAGCGGCGTTTGCGTCTGCCGGAGCGTGCTCGCTCATGACGGATGGCCTCTCGGAACGCGCGCATCGAGGGACGCTTATTTTCTCTGCTCAACAGCGGCCGATGCGGCAAGCTCACGGGCAATCGCTTCCACCAGCGTTCCCTCGCTCGTCTTTTCACCGGCCTGTTGCTTGACCGACTGGATCGCTGCGTGGAGCAATATGCTGGCGATTTGTCCGGGCGACGGAGAGAAGCCCACCCCGGCGAGTTGATCCGCCAGACCCTCCAACTCCGTCCAGTCCTGATTGCTCAGCGGAATCTTGACCCGTTGACTGGTGCCGGTGATTCCAGGGCGGCCCCCGCTGGAATGACGGCGACGCATCAATTCGGAACGCAAGGCGTAGAGCGTCATCGGGCCGGGGTTGCCCTCAATCGTACCCTCCAACGGCTCCGCGCCCAGTGCGGCAGCAACCTGGGCGGCATCAACACGCGGTTGCGACTCTCCGGTCGTGCGGATTCGGGGCTGTGCCGACCCCGTGATCTTGATGGGCTGGCTCATGCGGAACCTCCTTCGTTTGCCGCTGCGTCGTAGTGGCGAATGCGGAAAAACCGGCCATCGAACTCAAAGGCGATCTCTCCCTGATCGGTTTCGCGGCCCATGCGGTGAAGGAACTCGCGGATCCGGGGGAGGTTCTTCAGGAACGGCTCGCTCTTGATGTAGGAGTAGACAATCACGGGTTCTTCCAGGATCACCCGTCCTGACTCATCGACCCATCCGCCTTCGACCGGGATCGCGGTTGCTCCGCCATTGATTTCCGAGAGCAATCGGATGGCATCCAGAACCCACCGCCGCTGATGCCCGAATTCCTGGTCGTTCTTGTCCTTGTTGGGCACGTACAGCGAAAAGCACTGCGTCGAGAATCCCGCGTCCGCTCCGAGCTGGCTGCCGAGGTCGAGCGATGACGGTTGTGGATCGGAATCACTCATGGGTTCAGAATGCCTCTTTTGGGGACAAAAGTCAAGCGACGCTATCACTCCCGGTGCGATGGGTACTCGACTATGGGCTGGATAGAAGCAGCCGCACGGGGCGTGTATGGCAACTCAGGCCGTTTCGCCAAGGAATGCCGGGGCTTTCTTCTTAAGCCATTCGCAACGCTCTTCATGCGTGGAGAATTCCCCAACCTCGATGGAGTCGATGGTCGGCCCGGTTTCGCCAACGCTTTCGATGTCCTCCCTGGTCATCTCCTTGATCCAGAGCACGCGGTGGCGTTGCAGGCCGGCGTTGGTGAGGTTGATCGCGCCTTCGTTGAGCGGTTTGTCCAGGTTGCTGCCGCGGATCAGCACGAGATAGCCGGTGTCCCCGGAGAACCGGAGCAGCAATCCCTCGGAAGGGTTGTACTGCCAGGGACCGAGCAGGCCGTATGGAAACCAGATCGAATTGCCGTTCCGGAAGCGGAACTCCACCGACGCGGAGGAGTCGCGGAGCCCTCGCAGGTAGCCAAAGGTAGCGCACGACGCGACTGCCCCATCGGCTTCCGCTTCCTTCTTGGAGGAGGGGGAAGTTTTCCCCTCCGGGTGCAGGAGGCTTTTCAACCGATCCCCATGCGATGGCTTATCGGTCATGGCTCATCTCCTGGCCCGGCGTTGGCATCCCCGCATTGCCCTGCTTCATGGATCCGTGTTGCCTGGCGACCGCTGCCAGTTGCTGCGCAGCCGTCAAGGTTTTTCCCAGCCGACGCTTTGCTGCCGGTTTCTGCTTTGCAGCATCGGCGAGATTCGTTGCCGACAGAGGATCGTCGGGACGGCTCATGGCCTTCAGCAGTTCGTCCTTGTCGTCGGTGAAGATCAATGCCTGTTCCTTGCCCCGCGTCACCGCGACATACGCCGCGCGCTGGGTGGTCGCCCGGAACGAATCGCCGGAGATGCCGACAAAGACCTTATGTACCGTCACGCCCTGGCTTGCGTGGCTGGTCACCGCGTATCCATGCGTCAGATGGCCGAAGTCGCGGTCGATGACCCAGCCGTGGTCCACGATGATGTCGCCGCCTTTGGTGAATCCCGCGACCGTCAACAGCGACCCGTTGCTCAAGCGATGCTTGCCGTCTTTTGTTTTCCCGCCTGCCGTGAGACGCACACGGTCACCTTCGGCCAGGGCGAGCTGTTGCGGCCGGTACGCCTCGAAGCGATTGGCCAGAGCGACGGGCGGCCTGACTCCATCGGCTACCACGAGGCGATCTCCCTTGGTGTAGCCCGGCGCGTTCTGCTGAAACTGGATCAGGTCGCCGGGATCGTATTGCGTTGCGTCACGTTTCTCGGCCTCCGTCAAATGTGCCGGAACCCATGCCTTGACCATGCGTTCGTCGGCAAGCCTGCCTTGCTCCTTCAACCCGCTGCGAATGGCGCCAGTGATGCGGTCGGCTTCGGCGTGCGTCGGCGATACGACGAGCGCGGTCTTGGGCTTCCCGTCTTTCGTTTTCTCGGCAGCGGCTGAGAGGTATGCGTTGGCCAGTTGCGTGCTGCGTTCGCCGTCCTTGACCTGCCTGATCCAGCCGAGCCTGTTCAACTCGTCGAACGCGCCTTCGATGTTGCCTTCGCTCAGCGCCTTGGCTGCTTTCTTGTAGTCACCCTCCTGGCGGAGGATTTCCGTGACGGCCGCGACTTTCAGCCCCGCCTTTTCCTCAAGCAGCTTGAGCGGCTCCCCGGCCAGCACCGAGCGGTGCTGCCGCCGATCCCCGACCAGCAGCACGCGGGCATTGACCCGCTCGGCCGCCTCAAACACCTGGAGCATGTCACGCGTGCCAAGCTGGCTCGCCTCATCGACCATCACCAGGCCGCCCCGGGCCGATTCCTGCATCTGCTGATCCTTCAGGAACCTTGCCACCGTGTCGGCGGTGCCGAACCCTGCTTCCTCGCGCAGCACCTCCCGGCTGGCTTTGACGGACTGCGCGATGGCAACCACGGGCTTGCCGGCCTCGGCCAACGCCTCGCCGATCTCCTGTTCGAGCGTTGTTTTCCCGGTGCCAGCGACACCGCGGATAATCATGACGCGGTCACGCGAGCCAAGCACATGACGCACGGCCCGCTTTTGCCCCTCGTTGAACCAGTCACGGGAACACGGCCGGTTTGCATCGCCAAATGGCCGGCTTCGCCCGCGCCCCTGGCTGGCAAATTCGATGAGTCGGGACTCCAGGGCGAGCATCTCCTTCGTCGTCGCCATTGTGCGGCCTTCGAATTCGCTGCGGATCAGGGGACGCTTTCGCATTTCCTTGGTCACGCCATCGACCGTTACCGAACCGATCCCGCGCTTCAGGGCCTCGGTGATGAGCTTGCGTTCGGGCAGCACCGCTTCGCGCACATAGCTGTGCTCGATGGCGTGATCGACCGCCGGTGCTTCGCCGTGCTCAGGGCGTGCAGACTTTCGTTCCCGCCGCTGAACGGCTGCCAGGTCGCGGCGTTCGCCGTCAGTGAGCCGGGCGTTCCATTCCTTCCGAAGCGCCTCGATGCTCATCGCTGGGGCTTTCTTCTCGCGCGTCTCGGCCCCAAGCTCCGCTTTGCGGTCGGGATCGGTGATGCCTTTCTCCTCCGCGAGCTTATCAATGAGGGCCGTCCGGCGCGAGAAGCGTTTCAGCACGTCGGCCTGAATACCCGTTATCTCGAAATCATCCCGCTTGCGCGACACCCCGAAGCCGATGTCCTGGAGGCGGTTCGCCAGCCGGACCCTGAACGCCGCCTGGAAATACGGGGCGTCCCGTTTCAGCTCGCGGAACTGGCCCGCCTTCCAACGGTTCTCTTCCTGGTCCCAGGTGCTGTTGAACACGAAGACATGCGCGTGGAGATACGGATCGGGAATGCCCTCTACGGGCCGCGACGTGGTGTGGATGAATTCCGCCCAGGTCATGTTGCCGGTCGTGCGGTCAATATCCTGGAAATGCTTGCGGACGCGGGTTTTCATCTCCGCTTCCATCTCCCGCATCGTTTCATCGACCGCACCACGGAAGGCATCCATGATGGCCTCATCGCCGCTCATGGCGTAGAGGAGCGAAACCGACTTCGGCACCGAGAAGGTGAAATCGTACCCCACCGTCCGCTCGCCCCGCGTCCGCACCGTCAGCGGCTTGCCGGTCCTCGGGTCGAGATTGTCGCAGAGGCGTTCAAAGGAGACTTTGTCCACCGTTCCGGAAAGGCCGAGCCGAGCGGCGCCTTTGCCGCCCCCAGGCCCACCAGCTCCTGGCCCTGGCTGTAATAGTCCGCCGTAGCGTAGTAACGCGTGGCTCCCGAGGCACTCTCCTGTTGCGAGATGCGGATCATGCCTCATTTTAGAATATCTTCACTTCGTTAACGAAATGTTAACACCTATCTGCTCTGCCGCAGCCAGCCTTGGTTTGCGAGGATTGCATCAACCTAAATGTCACCCATGCGCCACTCATGGGTCACCTAACGGGGCGGGCCAGCACCATACTGCTCTGCCTAAATCTTTGATTTTTCCGCTTGAACCGCTCAATGGACACTTGGGTGGCTGGATGCGTTGAATTTCTACGGGCCAAGCCGGCGGTCCCCTCCTTGCATCGCGAGCGGCTTTCCCCAGCGCAAGATCCAGGAAACTGGCTCTCAGAGCCAATTTGCGTGACAATCGAATGCAATCATGTTAGACTGATTACAATTTGACTATGAGAGGAGCGTTGGTATGTACGATATTCCTGAAACAGGTTTCTTGCGATTGCCGCAAATCTTGAGCGTTATCCCCCTCGGCAAGACAAGTTGGTGGGAAGGAGTGAGATCGGGGCGCTTTCCAAAGCCGATCAAGCTGTCCGCCCGATGCACCGCCTGGCGTGCAGAGGAGATCCGGAAGTTGATTAAGCATCTGCCTGAGGGGACACCGCAGCATTAGTGCGCTGCTGAGCAGGACGACGAGGAGAATGCCTCTTTGGCTTTAGCCTGTAATCGAATGGAACCGCCTCGACCCGCCACTACGGATGGAAATTACGCTTAGGAATCGGCGGAGCAGGATATCCCTAGATTGCTCCAGCGTCGCAATACCGATTCGTAATGTCTTCATGACTGATTGTCTCCTCTCTCTAAAAAATCAAATACGGCTTCAAAAGTGGAATGGGCATCCGCGCAACTGCCTTGTCGTCATGGCTTAAATAAGGATATGCCAATGGCCCTAGCCGCAGCGTTCAGTTCGCCGTCAAGAGAGGCAAGCGGCAATGACTCACGGAGGGCGAGTTCGAGAAATGCAGCGTCATAAGCGGTAAGCCCATGAGTGCGAGCCATGGCGATTGTGTCAGTCCAAGCCCGGCTCTTCGTCTGAGAGTCTCCCACAATCGGCAATGCACTTAGACGGGTGAGAAAAGCGTGGCTTGGGCCTCAGTGCTGCGTTTCCGCCGTTCACCCATGACGAGGATATTGGCAATTTCGAGGTGAAAAACGAGACTGTAGCAGGTGCCGTGACACTCTGGTGGTGAGGCGCGATAAGTCGCCTCTCTCCAAGGCGTGAGACCACTGGGAGATAGAACTGTTCCCAGGTGAGATCTGTCTAACTTCTGGGCCGAGTTGCCGCCCCAGGAGGTCTCAGACATGATCGGACCTGGCGAATACGTCCCCGATAGCACCGAAGGAATTACTCGGGTGGAGGATCTTCCACCCCTGCGGATCGTCACTCGTCGACGGGTCTATCGCCGACGTCCGTGCCC